>NZ_JBRILW010000006.1:0-204711 GCF_052977125.1 Shewanella sp. 30m-14
ATTGGTAGACACGCCAGATTTAGGTTCTGGTGCCGCAAGGTGTGAGAGTTCAAGTCTCTCTTCCCGTACCATTTATTTAACATTGCTAGCTAAGGCTGGTTATGCGTTAGAAAGTTTGATTGGGGTATCGCCAAGCGGTAAGGCACCGGGTTTTGATCTCGGCATTCCCAGGTTCAAATCCTGGTACCCCAGCCATATAAAAGAAAGCCCATCCTCGGATGGGCTTTTTTGTTTTCTGCATTTTAAAACCTGCATTTTCAAGCTTATTCAAAACAGTGTTCGTCAGGCTCACTTTTTTCATCACTTTGTTCGTCTTCCATAAAAGAGCTTGTGGCTAAAGCTAGTAACTAACACTCTAAACTAAAGCTCAAAGCTAAAACTCGCAGTTAAAGCTAGAAACTAAAGCTAGAAACTAAAGCTCTAAATTTGTGCTAGGATTTTGCTCTGTATTTTTCAAGGAGTGAATACTATGAGGTTTGTAAAAACCTTGCTTATTACATATTTCATGTCTTTAAGTGCTTTTGTGCAAGCTGCGCCATCAACACTTGAAATCGATGACAATATCCAACCAAAGTCCTCAGATCGCTATATTCGCGCCGTTCATAAAGAAGTTGAGACGAATACTGATGATCTCAATAAGATCCGTTACGCCATTCTAGAGGGGATGTTGACCACAAAGGGCTTTGCTTGGGTGTATCAAGGTGAAGGCGATGGGTACATTTTGGCGCGCTTTGATTATCGAGGCGACACCAATGTGATACGGATTGAATATAACTCATCTTTAGTGCAGCTTAAATATCATGATGCACTTGGTGACTATGTGTGTAAGACATTGATTGATGACATCTGCTATAAAAATAGTCGTGGTTATTACAACTACATAAAAAATCTTAGAAATAGCATCAACAAGCAGCTGAAAGGGCTTTAATCATTTCAAATAATCATCGTTAAAGCCATTCAAAGGACAGAATATGAAAAAAATGAGTGCAGCTTTGCTTGTGGGGGCTTGCGGCTTAATGCCTGTGGCGGCAAGTGAGTTACAGCTTTATCAAGACCCCATTCCGTACGGTAGTTACGTTAAAGATTTAGATAGTATGCTGACGGATGCGGTTAAACGTAACCACTGGGTGTTTAGTAAAAATGAGGCAGGCCTTAGGTATGCTAATTTAGATTATAAGAGCTATAAAATAAAAACTGAGCTAGTGGTTAACAGCAACACAGTCGCTGTTAAGTTGATAAGCGCAGAACGTCCTGATTGTGGCAAAAAGAGCTGTAAAGTCGATATGGGTAGGGTTGATGGTTGGCTGGTTAAACTACGTCGTAGCATCGCTTATGATGTGACTCAGGCAGTTAGAGATGATGCACTAAAGCACAGATCTGTTGAGTGATCCCTAATCGCAAACTCTAGTCATAAAAAAACGCACTCAATTGAGTGCGTTTCTATTTATGTTACTGACTAACTCGTGGTGAATTAGTGCTTGAACATAGCAGAGATTGACTCTTCGTTGCTTACGCGGCGAATTGCTTCAGCCATAACCGTAGACATAGTCAACTGAGATACTTTCTCTAGAGCCGCAATTTCAGGGCTTAGCGGGATAGTATCTGTCACAATCACTTCATCAATCACTGATTCAGCGATGTTCTTAGCAGCGTTGCCAGAAAATACTGGGTGAGTTGCATAAGCGAATACGCGGTTTGCACCGTGCTCTTTCAGTGCTTCAGCAGCTTTACACAGTGTTCCACCAGTATCGATCATGTCATCAACAATGATGCAGTCACGGCCTTGAACATCACCAATGATATGCATAACTTGAGCAACGTTAGCTTGTGGGCGACGCTTATCGATAATTGCTAGATCAGAATCATCAAGCAATTTAGCGACTGCACGAGCACGTACAACACCACCGATATCTGGTGATACAACTACAGGGTTTTCTAGGTTTTTAGCTAACATGTCTTCTAGTAACACTGGGCTACCGAATACGTTATCAACTGGAACGTCGAAGAAACCTTGAATTTGCTCAGCGTGTAGATCACAAGTCAATACGCGGTCAACGCCAACGCTTGAAAGGAAGTCTGCTACAACTTTAGCTGTAATAGGTACACGAGCACTACGAACTCGACGGTCCTGACGCGCGTAACCAAAGTAAGGAATAACCGCTGTAATACGACCAGCTGATGCACGACGAAGCGCGTCAACCATAACGATAAGTTCCATTAGGTTATCGTTAGTAGGAGCGCAAGTAGATTGAATGATAAAAACATCCGCACCACGTACATTTTCATTAATTTGGACACTGATTTCGCCGTCACTGAAAACGCCTACTTCTGCGTCTCCAAGTTTACAAAATAGACGATCGGCTATCTTCTTAGCGAGACTAGGTGTTGCGTTACCGGCAAAAAGTTTAATGTCAGGCACTGTATGAACCTCAGGCGTATGCTTCATGATAGTGGCTGGGATTAAAAAAAGTATCCCAGAATGTGGTTAACACTGAGCTAATCTCAGCATTAACGGCGATATATTTGCCCCTTTCGCAACAAAGCCTTGAATCGATGCAGGCAACTTCGCCAATACATCTTTAGCCTCTTGCTCCTGTTCGAATTGACCAAAAACACATGCTCCTGTTCCGGTCATTCTGGACGGCGCATATTCTAGCAGCCAGCCTAAGGTCTTGGCAACTTGAGGGTGGCGTTTTGCGACTAATGCTTGGCAGTCATTTTGCCATGGGCTGCTCATTAACGTCTCAAGGCTGAGCTTGGGTGTGTTTCGCGGCAATTCTGGGTCTTGGAATACTTCCGCTGTAGAAACATGGACCTGAGGAATTAATACTAGATACCAAGGCTCGGCAGGTTCAACATTTTCTAGTTTTTCACCTACGCCTTCGGCAAAGGCTGAGAAACCATTAATAAAAACAGGTACATCGGCGCCAAGGCTTAAGCCTATCTCAGCTAAGTCTGTTAGAGACAACCCCGTTGCCCACAACTCGTTTAGTGCAACTAAGGTTGTGGCCGCATCAGAAGAACCACCACCCAAACCACCTCCCATAGGTAAGCGTTTATCGAGCCAAATTTCAGCGCCAAACTGACATTTTGTGTGCTGTTGTAGTGATTTTGCAGCTTTAAGAATTAAGTTATCGCTGTCGGCAACAACCCCTGCCATATTTGAGTGCAATTTGAGTTCGGGTTTATCTAACACTTTAAAGTCTAAGTAGTCACAATGTTCGACGAACTGAAACAAGGTTTGCAGTTCGTGATATCCATCATGGCGCCGTGCATTGATATGCAGAAATAGGTTAAGTTTTGCTGGCGCCGGCCAGCCTAGTGAAAGTGGCGCAGTCATAAAGAGCTCTCAGTATTTGAGGTTTGTTGTATAAGAATTTGGCTTTGTGGTGCTAAGGCCTGCCATTGATTCAATTGTAGCTTTAGATGAATATCACCACGTTGTAAATTGAGTAGTCGAGGTACCTCTGCACCGCTTTGAGCTTGCCAACTTTTAAAATCAACTTCCCAGGGGGGAAGTAGCTCTGCGTTTACCAGCTTAACTGGGCGCCCCTGGTTATCAGTGCTGATCAGTTTATCGCCTGGAGTGAGCTGGCCGGTGATCCATAGTGGTAGCGACTCGATAGGAATAGACCAGCCAGAGACGCGTGTCAACAGGCGCTGTGCATCTGTGTCGGTATAGGTTTTACCGTCAACTTCAAGTGTCGCGTTACCAGCATAGCTTGAAAGAGACAGCACCGTAGTACCTAGCATGGTCGTTAGTTTTAGTTCATCGCGCTCGGGGCTATGGAGCCAATATAGGTTAGTGCTAAACCTATCTTGCGGTGTTCTAACGGCAAGTTTCCCCTGCATTTCCCATGCTTTAGCCTGCTGCACTTTGTTAACAGAGACGGGAATTAGGTTGTCTGGTATGGTAGTTGAGCAGCCGCTAATGAAAATAGTGCTCAATATCAACCATAGATAAGTGTTTTTTGTGAACCGGCTCAAATTATTCATCTATTACTGATATAAAAGAGCCCTTATGATACGAGGGGTTGAATGAATTACCAATGCCCATATGCAAAAATATGCTTTTGCACAATGCTCAATGTCGTTTTAGCGTGACATAACTATATATGAATAGTTAAAAAAGTGATGCTAATTGAAAAAATGGGTAAGAACATAGATTATTATTCGGTTTTGTTAAGCGTATTCTGTTTTTAACAACACCAATTCAGTAGAATGGCACCAATAAATGAGATGCCCAAGAGTCCAGAACGAGTCAAATGAGCCTTGTAGCAATCGGAATTAACCATAAAACGGCCACGGTCGACCTACGTGAGAAAGTCGCATTCGCACCAGACAGAATTCATGATGCCATGAAGAGTCTAGCGTCTCGTACTCTAACGGGGGAAGCCGTCATCATTTCCACCTGTAACCGCACAGAACTTTACTGTAATAATAGTGAAGCTGCTGATGTCGTTGCTTGGCTGGAAGATTATCATCAACTATCCCATGAAGATGTTGAGCCCTGCTTGTACCAATATAAAGGTCAAGAAGCGGTTAAGCATTTAATGCGTGTATCTGCTGGTCTCGATTCACTGATTTTGGGTGAACCGCAAATTTTAGGCCAAGTGAAGCAATCTTTTGTGAAAGCAAAAGAAGCGGGTACCGTTGCAGCGACAATGGATCGCTTGTTTCAAAATACCTTTTCAGTCGCCAAAAAAATTCGTACTGATACCGAAATTGGTGCTGCTGCCGTATCGGTAGCCTTTGCTGCGGTGAGCATGGCAAAGCATATTTTCTCATCACTTAGCACGACTCAAGTATTATTAGTCGGCGCCGGTGAGACAATAGAGTTAGTTGCACGTCACCTAAAAGACAATGGTGTTAAAAGCATGGTGGTTGCAAACCGAACCATTTCACGTGCAGAAGCCATGTGTGACGAGTTCGGTGCCACAGCAATTACACTCGAACAGATCCCAGATTTTCTCCCTAAGGCCGATATCGTGATATCCTCTACGGCTAGCCCATTACCAATACTTGGTAAGGGCATGGTAGAAAAAGCGCTTAAACAGCGTCGTCATCAACCTATGTTATTGGTTGATATAGCAGTTCCTCGAGATATCGAGGCTGAAGTTGCGGATCTAGATGATGCATTTCTCTATACCGTAGATGACCTGCAAAGCATTATTGAACAAAATATGGCATCTCGAAGAGAAGCTGCCGAGCAAGCAGAATTAATTGCAGAAGATCAAGCTTATCTATTTATGGAATGGATCCGCTCACTAGAGTCGGTAGACAGTATCCGTGAATATCGCACTCAGAGTATGGCGATTAAAGATGAACTGGTAGAGCGAGCGGTCAACAAGTTGGCCCAAGGTGGTAATAGTGAGCAAGTCTTACTGGAGCTAGCCAATAAGCTGACCAACAAGCTGATCCATGCACCGACACAAGCGCTTACCGCTGCGAGTCGACAAGGGGATTTGAATTCTCTTGGACAATTAAGAGCTGTGCTTGGACTAGATAAAGACTAAGGTTAGCGTTTAAATGAAGGACAGTGTGATTCGTAAGCTTGAAGGCTTACTTGAACGTAACGAAGAAGTACTGGCGTTACTGAGCGATGCAGGTGTTATCGCTGATCAGGAGCGTTTTCGCGCCTTGTCTAAAGAATATTCTCAATTAGAGGATGTGGTCAGAACTTTTAAAGCATTTCAGCAAGCAGAAGAAGATTTAGAATCTGCTAAAGAGATGATGGAAGAAGATGACGCAGAGCTAAAAGAGATGGCTCAGGAAGAATTTAAAGTCGCTAAGTCGGCGATTGCAGTGCTTGAAGATGAACTGCAAATCCTGTTGCTGCCAAAAGATCCTAATGATGATAATAACTGCTTTATTGAAATTCGCGCAGGCGCGGGTGGAGACGAAGCAGCTATCTTTGCGGGCGATTTGTTCCGCATGTACAGCAGATACGCTGAAAGTAAACGCTGGCAAATTGAAGTCATGAATACCAATGAAGGTGAGCATGGCGGCTTTAAAGAAGTGATTGCTAAAATCAGTGGTGAAGGCGTTTACGGTAAGCTTAAGTTTGAGTCAGGTGGACACCGTGTGCAGCGCGTTCCAGAGACTGAATCTCAAGGCCGCGTACATACTTCTGCTTGTACCGTTATTGTATTGCCAGAAGTGCCTGAAGCTGAAGCCATTGAAATCAACAAGGCCGATCTGAAAGTTGATACTTTCCGCGCATCGGGTGCTGGTGGTCAGCACGTAAACAAAACCGATTCGGCTATTCGTATTACGCATATTCCTACAGGTATTGTTGTTGAGTGTCAGGATCAGCGTTCACAGCATAAAAACCGTGCCCAAGCGATGAGCGTGCTTTCTGCACGTATTCAAGCGGTTGAAGACGAAAAGCGCCGTAGTGCTGAAGAAAGTACGCGTCGTAACTTAGTCTCAAGTGGTGACCGTTCAGAGCGTATCCGTACTTATAACTTCCCACAAGGTCGCGTAAGTGAGCACAGAATTAACTTAACTCTGTACCGCCTAGGCGAATTTATGGAAGGCGATATCGATTGTGTTATCGAGCCTCTCATTCTAGAAAACCAAGCGGATATGCTTGCAGCACTAGGTGAAGGTTAATCCTTCACTCAAATAATTATTGTGCTACAGATGAATAAGGATATTCCTTGCAATTAACTATCTCAGGGGCACTTAAGTGGGCCTCTTCTCAGCTTGAAAGTATCTCTGACTCAGCATCGCTTGATGCTGAGGTCATGTTGCTTCATGTGATTAATAAACCTCGTAGTTATTTATATACTTGGCCTGAAAAAAGCTTAGAGCCAGAGCAAGTCTTTGAGTTTAAACAAATGCTCGCCAAGCGTTTACGTGGTAACCCCATCGCTCACATTGTGGGGGAAAGGGAATTTTGGTCACTGCCATTTAGAGTGAATCCAACAACGCTGATCCCACGTCCAGATACTGAAATTTTGGTAGAGACGGCGCTTAACTTACCATTAGCAGAAACGGCTAAAGTACTCGATTTGGGTACAGGGACTGGCGCGATAGCGTTGTCATTGGCCCATGAACGCAATGAGTGGCAAGTGTGTGCGATTGATAAAGTGGATGATGCGGTTGAATTAGCCAAAGAGAATCGTACCAATCTAAAGCTAGAGCAAGTCGATGTGTTTCAAAGTGACTGGTTTGATGCGGTTGAGTGTTATGACTTTAACTTGATCGTGTCCAATCCTCCTTACATTGATGAGGAAGACGAACACCTTTCTCAAGGTGATGTTAGGTTTGAGCCTCAAAGTGCACTGACTGCGCCGTTGAGAGGGTTTGCAGATCTGTTTCACATTGCCGAGTCTGCGCGTGATTACCTTGCTCCTGGTGGCTACTTGTTACTTGAGCATGGCTATCAACAAGCTATCGAGCTCAGAGATAAGTTAACCGAGCTGGGCTACGAAAATGTTGCCACAGTGCGTGACTTTGGTAGTAATGATCGCTGTACATTAGGCCGCTGGCCTCGTTAAGACTTTGGCGTTAAAACAGAAAAGGCACTATTAATAGTGCCTTTTTCTATGCTGATGGCTATAAGCGCTTACTGTCTGCTCGTTATAAAAGCTGTTTAACCATAAAGTGCTTACAACCTGTTTTAGGGTAAGTCTGTTGTGTCCACTGCAGTTGATAACCACGCTTTTCATAAAATGGCTTAGCTTGAAAGTTTAAAGTATCTAAGATTGCAGAGCGGCAGCCGCGGGCTAAGGCAATCGCTTCGGCTTGCTCAAGTAGTTGATGACCAACATTTTGCCCTCGCAAACCTTCATCGACCCAAAGGTTGTCAATCATCAGCCAATGGCCAAAGGTTCTACCAGAAAAGCCTGCGAGTAATTCACCATTTTCAGTCTCTAATTTTAAGCCTAACGGTAATCGTTCAGACACTTCCCAATGTTGCCAGTTAAATTCAGCGATTTTACGCTTAACGGCATCGGCAAATTCATCACTGTCATCAAGAACAAACTGAATCTTGTTGGTCATTAATAATGCCTCTATGGTGTTTAGCAACGAATTAAGGCCATTACGCTAACCCAAAGTTTGGCTAAATGACAAGCTGATAATAGCGAGAGACTAATGGGTAAAACTCTGGCTTGATTAAACTTTGTGCGGTTCAGCGTGTTGTCATCGCCTGATATTGGTTATGGATTAAGGTATGGGTTACACTAGCCGCCTTTATCGGCTAATAGACCTTTTTTCATGGAAACTTTTTACAGTTTATACCCTGCGTTTAAGCACCTGCATATGACGCTTATCGCGACTAGCGTATTGTTTTTCTTAGTCCGTTTTGTATTGCATTTACGTAAGTCTCCGGTACTGGAGAAGAAAGCGATTAAAATAGCACCTCATGTTATCGATACTTTCTTGCTGCTATCTGGATTGATTTTATGCTTCTCCATTAAGCAGTACCCTTTTGTTGATCCGTGGATGACAGAAAAACTGGGTGCCGTTGTAGCCTATATTGTTTTGGCAACCATAGCGCTTAAAGCGAATCGCAATACATTGTTTAAAGTGTTTGCAGCCTTTGGTGCTATTGGTTGGGTTGTTTACGCTGCAAAACTGGCGATATTAAAGCAATCGGTGTTACTTGGTTAATGACTGATTTAACAATTAACGACTCAATTCAGCTTCCAGAGACGGCTTTAGACATTGCTGAGCATTTAGGTTTTTCTAAGGCTAAGAATGGCAACTGGGCGTGGCTAGAGTTGGCTGGGTCAGTGCTCAGCTTCTATGTGGTTGATAGGCACGAGCGATTAAATGGGCTGCTTAACTGGTTTTATAATGACTTGGGCTTTTGCCCCCGCGAAGACTATTACAGTGCCGAGGCTGCCGATTTAGGCAAATGCTTAACCTCGAAGCAAGGTAATAGCACAACGCTAGCAACAGTATTGATGCTACTGGCAAAGCAGTTAGATCTTAAATTAGATTTACTGTTGTTGCCTGGGCAAACTGTACTTTGTAGTCAAATCGATGATCAGATCCGTTATATTGACCCGCTTACAGGCGCGGAGCTGAGCAAGCATCAGCTACATGTGTTTGTACGGGGTGAGCTAGGTAATGGAGCGAGCTTTAAATCTAGTTACCTAAAGCCTGCTAGCATTAAGCGGATAGTGTCTCGGATGCTGCATGAAATGAAAGCTGGCAGCATCTTGGCCCACAAGTTTGAGCCAGCGATGGAGTGCTGTAACTTGTTGCTTCAATGGCATAGCGATGATTTGAATCTAAATCGAGAGCGCGCCTTTATTGCGCAGCAACTTGGCTGTATAAGTGTTGCTGCGGCAGACTTAACTCACTTTGTAGAAAATAGTCCGCATGATCCGGTGATTGAGCTGGTGAAAATGCAATTAAAAGAACTTAAAGAGGAAGTTGAAACTTTCCATTAAGAATCACAATAGGGCCTAAGGGCCCTTTTGTGTTGATATAGCCGCTTCAAACTAGGGCAAAAGATTTAAACAGAGCGCATTGCTTGAAAAAGATAATAAAAACGCGCCGTTAAAAATAAGCTTAAAAATCACACCAACAAATTGAAATAAAAGAATAATAATTAGGCAAAGCATTGCCAATATTAAGGGAATAGGATCATGAGTAGTTCAGCTTCAGTGACCAGTGCACTGGTGACAAATGACGCTACCGCATTAGGTATTTTGGCGGTAGTACTGGGTTTTGTGTTTTATACCAGTAATAGCAACAATGCGTTTTGGAAGAAGTTTTATACTTTCATTCCAGCTTTGCTGATGTGTTATTTCTTACCATCGCTATTAAATACCTTCAATATTATCGATGGTAATACGTCACAGCTGTATTTTGTTGCGTCGCGTTACCTGCTGCCAGCCTGCTTGGTATTACTGATTTTAAGTGTCGACTTAAAGGCCATTCTCTCGTTAGGGCCGAAAGCGATTATTATGTTCCTAACCGGAACCGTGGGTATCGTGATTGGCGGGCCCATTGCACTACTGATTGTCTCAAGTTTAAACCCCGAAATACTTGGGGTGACAGGGCCTGATGCCGTTTGGCGTGGCATGACGACCCTTGCGGGTAGCTGGATTGGTGGCGGAGCGAACCAAGCCGCAATGAAAGAAATTTATGACGTAGGCGGTGATATTTTTTCCATTATGGTGACGGTGGACGTTATCGTGGCGAATATTTGGATGGCAGTTCTGCTATTTATGGCGTCGAAAGCCAAGCAGATTGATGCAAAAACAGGTGCCGATACCACCGCGCTTGAAGCTCTGAAAGATAAAGTCGAAAAGTATCATGCAGAGAATGCTCGCATTCCTAGCTTGAAAGACTTGATGATGATCGTGATGATTGGATTTGGTGTTACAGGTTTAGCGCATATAGTCGCTGACTTATTAGGCCCATTTTTCGAAACCAATTATCCGTGGACTCGAGATTACAGCTTAACCTCTAAGTTTTTCTGGTTAATCGTCACGGTTACTACGATTGGCTTAATTTTGTCGTTTACACGAGTACGACATATCGAAGCGGCGGGCGCTTCAAAAGTTGCGACAGCATTCTTGTATATTTTGGTCGCAACCATCGGATTGCATATGGATGTGTCAAAATTGGCCGATCCAGACAACCTGTGGTTCTTTGCTATTGGTATCATTTGGATGTTAGTACACGCTAGCTTTATGCTGATTGTGGCTAAGTTAATAAAAGCGCCACTGTTCTATATGGCTGTGGGTAGTCAAGCCAATGTTGGCGGCGCGGCATCGGCCCCCGTAGTGGCTGCAGCCTTTCACCCAGCTTTAGCCCCTGTAGGTGTACTACTAGCAGTATTGGGCTATGCTTTAGGCACTTATATGGCATGGATTTGTGGCCAGATTTTACAAGCTGTGGCGACTTAAGTCGCAGCGAAAACCTAGTTGATTAATGCCAAGGTACAGACCTTGGCTCACGAAGAGAGAAGAGATTGATGAGCAATAAAATCATTAGTTTAGGTTCGATTGAAATCGCAAACGATAAGCCTTTTGTACTGTTTGGCGGTATGAACGTACTTGAGTCACGTGACTTGGCAATGCAAATTGCAGAAACCTATGCCGAAGTCACTCAAAAGCTAGGGATCCCTTATGTGTTTAAGGCTTCTTTTGATAAAGCAAACCGCTCATCAGTTAACTCTTACCGTGGTCCAGGCATGGAAGAAGGCCTAAAGATTTTTGAAGAGATCAAGTCAACGTTTAACCTGCCTTTAATTACCGACGTACACGAAGTTTACCAGTGCGCACCAGTAGCTGAAGTGGTTGATATTATCCAGCTACCCGCTTTCTTAGCTCGCCAAACCGATCTTGTGGTTGCGATGGCAAAGACTGGCGCCATCATCAACGTGAAAAAACCGCAGTTTTTAGCGCCACACGAAATGCGTCATATCATCACTAAGTTTAATGAAGCAGGTAACGACGAAATTATTCTTTGTGAGCGTGGCTCAAGCTTTGGTTACAACAACCTAGTTGTCGATATGCTAGGTATGGATGAAATGAAGCAAACGGGTTACCCGGTGATTTTTGATGCGACCCATGCACTACAGCGCCCTGGCGGACGAGCTGACAGCGCCGGTGGACGCCGCGCTCAAGCGACAGAGCTTGCACGTAGTGGTATGGCATTAGGTCTAGCTGGCCTATTTATCGAGGCGCATCCAGATCCTGACAATGCTAAGTGTGACGGCCCATGTGCCTTGCCACTAAATCAGTTAGAGAACTATTTAACCCAAATGAAAGCGATTGATGATTTAGTCAAATCTTTTGACCCAATCGACACTAGCAAATAAGCGCTAAGTATTTTGCGCTGATTGTTGGTCGCTAAAGAAAATAAAGCCCTGCAGCTCGTCAGGGTTTTATTGTTTTTATCGGCAGCATTTAAGTTTAAATACAGACTAAGTCTTTATTCTATTAGGTTATAAAAATACTCGATGTTTTGTCTCGCAAGCAACCAAGGGGTGGTTAATTGCATGGCGGCATATGAGAAAACATAAAAATAGGTTGAATGATGAACACAGATAAACAGGCTCTTGGTGATCAAGGGCCACAAGGAATGCTAGGTAAAGCATTAGACAGCATTGAAAGGGTTGGTAATAAGCTGCCTGATCCTGCGATGTTATTTTTAATTTTGATGTTTGCGGTATGGGCGCTGTCAGCGCTGCTATCGGGCGTGAGTTTTGATGCCATCGACCCTACCACGAATTCTCCAATTGTGGTTAATAACCTGCTAACCGCAGAAGCGCTAACTAAGTTCTTAACATCGATGGTAACCACTTTTACCGCATTCGCCCCATTAGGTGTGGTGCTGGTCGCGATGTTAGGTGTGGGGGTTGCTGAGCACTCAGGTTTTATTAATACTGCGCTAAAACGCATGTTAAAAATCACTCCTGCTAAGTTTCTAACTCCGGCAGTGGTTTTAGTCGGTATTATTTCTCATACCGCAACTGATGCGGGTTATGTGGTGGTTATTCCGCTGGCAGGCGTTATTTTCTTCACCGTTGGACGCCACCCGCTAGCCGGTATTGCTGCAGCATTTGCTGGTGTGTCAGGCGGTTTTTGTGCCAACTTTATTCCTTCAGGTATTGACCCATTATTGCAGAGCTTTACTCAAGCTGCCGCGCAAATTGTTGATCCTACAATTGAAGTTAACCCGTTAAATAACTGGTTCTTCGCTGCGTCGTCTTGTATCCCTATTACGCTGGTTATTTGGTATCTAACCGATAAAGTATTAGAGCCTCGCCTAAATCGTACCCATAAGGTGAATCGCGAAGAGGTCGATTTACCAGCGATGGAAGAAGAAAAGCCATCTGAGATTAAAGCATTCCGCGTTGCAACCTTAGTGATGGTAGTGGCTATTGCAGCCTTCTTCTCGTTAACCGTGCCTGAAACTTCAACGCTGCGAGATGGGAATGGCTCCTTGACGAGCTTTAAAGCGCCATTGATGCAGTCAATTGTGCCGCTCATCTTCATCTTCTTTATGTTGCCAGGCCTTGTATATGGTTATATGACCGGCGCATTTAAGACTTCTGGTGATGTTGTACAAGCGATGTCTAAATCGATGAGCGGCATGTCGCACTACATCGTTATGGCATTTTTCTGTGCGCAGTTTGTGGCGGCATTTTCGGCATCAAACCTTGGCGCATTAATCGCTGTTGAAGGAGCGGGTGGCTTAAAAGCGTTAAACTTACCGGCTGAAATCACTGTCGTTGGTATGATTGTTCTAGTTGGCTTTGTGAACTTATTTGTAGGGTCATCATCGGCTAAATGGGCTTTAATTGGTCCAGTATTAGTGCCTATGTTGATGCAGTTAAACATTAGCCCTGACTTATCGCAAGCGGCATACCGCGTAGGTGATTCAAGCTCGAATATCATCACGCCTCTTATGCCTTATTTCCCGCTAGTAGTGGTTTACTGTCAGCGCTATGTGAAGAACATTGGTATTGGCACGCTTATCTCTATGATGCTGCCATTTAGCTTGGCATTGATGTCTATCTGGAGTGTGTGGCTACTGGCTTATTGGGCATTAGGCTTCCCGCTAGGCTTAGGTGCTAGTTACACCTATGGACTTTAACGCTCTAGTTTATTAGTGTTTAGCTAGCTAAATTACCGTGATGAATAAGGGCAACGTATCGACGTTGCTTTTTTTTTACGGTTTTGGCTCTGCTTTTACCCACTTCTCACTCTAGCACTAAGAGTTATTTTCAGTATTCTAATCCCCCTTAGGTTTGTTTCTACTGGCATAATAGCTTTTTTGATTTGGGCGCTTCTTTGCATGACATGGATTTTCTTTACCTTTTTAGCTGCATCAATGCAGGCGTGGCGCAATGCCTTTCAAAGCCAGCTGAGTAGAGATGTTAATATTGCAGGTGTCACCTTAGCGCGATTTATCTGGGCGACGCCTATCGCCATTGTCTATTTGGTAGGGCTATATCTCTGGCAGCCGGTAGGCTTACCCTTTATTACGCTTAAATTTAGTGCTTATGTATTAGGCGCGTCTGCGATGCAAATTCTAGCGACTGCCTTGATGGTCAAGTTGTTCAAGATGAAGAACTTTGCCGTGGGTGCAGGGCTTGCTAAGAGTGAAGCGTTAGTTGCTGCGATGCTAGGCGTGCTTTTTTTCGGTACTCATTTATCACCGCTTGGTTGGATAGGCGTGATGATTGGCGGTATTGCCGTGTTTATGATGAGTAGTAAGCAAGGCTTTAAGCAACTTTCGTTATCAACCGTCTTACTTGGCCTTGCTTGTGGCACCGCTTTTGCGCTGACATCTTTATGGGTACGAGAAGCCAGCCTTAGCTTAGATCTGCCTTTTCCTCATAGAGCCGCATGGGTGTTGCTATTTGTGGTTGCTATTCAGACAACCGTGTTATTGATTTACTCTTATGCCGTAGATAAAAATACCATTGACGGTTTACTGCAAAGACCAAAGCTAACACTGCTGACCAGTGCCACGAGTTGTTTGGGGTCAATCGGTTGGTTTAGCGCTATGTCTTTACAAGCTGTGCCATACGTTAAAACCTTAGGCCAAATAGAGGTGTTTTTTACGTTGCTCATAGCTACATTCTGGTTAAAGGATAAGGTGAAAATCAAAGATATGATGGGGCTTCTTCTTATTGCCCTCGCTGCGATGCTGGTTATGTGGAGTTAGGTGCTAACTCTTTAATAGTCTTTAAATGCTAGCAGTGTTTTCTACATTTAAGTGATACAAAAAAGTGATATAGATAAGCGTTACTCTCGCGCTTTATATGCGAAAGCATATTTGCTCAGAGCGATAGATAACTGGGCGCATAATACCCCAAGGGTTGCGCCGGCAATAAGGTCGCCAAGAAAGTGGTAATTTTGCCCTAATTGCCCAGCAATCGCCCCAAACATAGCTAATAACCATAACCAATATAGTTTTGGCAAGCGCCACCAAAATACGCTGACTAATGCGAAAGTGAATAGGGCGTGTCCTGATGGAAAAGAGTTATAGGCCGCCCCCAGAGTAAAAGGATAAAACCCTTCGACGCCATTATGGATCCAGGAAGGGTTACTGCCAGCTTGAGCATAAATCCAGGTTTCCGGCCAAGTGCGGCCAAATATAAATTTAGCGCTGACTCTGATGATGCTGGCAAAAATTAAGGTTAGCACCAAAGTGAGCGCCATCCTGGCCAGTTTTTTACGCCAGGCGGGATTTAAGCAAGCAAGAATAATGATAGCTGCGAGACATTCGAAAAATAGCGGCATTTGACTGAGAGGCTTAAAGATAGCGCTAGCATCAACATTGTGGTGCACCCAAGTTGATACAGGGCGGTCTAAAAACAGCACGCTAAATATAACGCCACTTATTGCAGCAAAGTATAGCCATACGCTGCTACGTAATGTAAGTGCTTGGCGCTGGGGGAGTGACACGCTATTAATGGTTGCTGGCTGTTTATCTGCTTGGTTCATTAATTCAAAGGGCATTGTATAGGAGAGTTGAGAGTGTATGAGCTACTAGAGTTAACTACAAGCTCATGCAGAGGGATATTGGTTCGCTAGCAAGTTAACTTATGTTTTTACATTCTCAGATACTTACCGATGTTAAGTGGGATAAAGGGTATTAAAATGATTAACGCCAATATCCTGAGACTGTAACTAACTGCGAGTCACTACATATTAGAGATGTTCATTGTTCATTGTTCACTGTCATTGTTTTTTGAGGCTCTCATCGCTATCGCAATGCAAACACCCGCGCCGCCCCAAGTAATGAGTAGCGCCAATACCATCATTATTATCGCCCCTGCACTCATTCTTTTGGCTCCTTTTCTTGGTTAGTACTTGAAATTAAACTGATAAAAATGGCGGCGAACAACATTACTGCGATAAGTCCCCATCCGAGAAGTAGTTGGTCAGCAATAGGATAATCACCATAGCCATTAGTAAGCGTATTCGTGAGGTTTTTAACTAATAAAATTGCCAACATGATAGGGCTGATAAAGCGTAGACAAATAACCAGCCAATGGCCAATACTAAACTCACTACACTGGTTGGCATACTCACGGATATCGGCAATGTTAAATAACCATGCAACAATGATTAGCTCGACCAGACAACTTGAGAGTAAGGCAATGTTATTAATAAAGTAATCTACAAGGTCGAGCAGTAATAAACCGCCGTGACTTGAAAACACCATCGAGATAACAAAGCCTGTTCCGCAAACCAGTAGCGCGGCTTTTTTTCTCGATATGGCCAGCTTATCGATGACCGCTGACACCACTGCTTCAATAATAGAGATATGCGAGCTTATGCCTGCTACGACCAAGGCGAGGAAAAACAGTGGTCCAAGAATATAAGGGATGGGCAGTATATTAATTGCTGCGGGTATGGTGACAAAGGCTAAACCTACTCCGGATGAAACAACATCTGTAATGGGCTTAGCTTGTTCTTGTGCCATATAGCCAAGTACGGCAAAGATCATAATACCGCTCAATGTTGAGAAACCACAGTTAATCAAAACGGTCATAAAAGCGTTATTATTAATATCTGATTTTTTAGGTAGATAGCTTGAGTAGGCTAGCATGATCGCAAAGCCGACACTCAAAGAGAAAAATATCTGTCCGTAAGCTGCCGACCAAACATTCGCATCTAAAATCATGCTGAAGTCGGGTTTAAATAGGTAGTTGAGCCCTTCCATTGCTCCAGGAAGAAAGACTATGCGGCCAATGAAGAGCAGCACCATAATAAACAACAATGGCATCATAATCTTACTGGCTCGCTCAATACCGCCTTTTACTCCACTATAAACAGCAAAGGTTGTGATGCTCCAGGCGATAGCCATTGGAATTGCGATATGAAATTGGATCGAGCCTAACTTTGTTGGGGAGTTGTCTTTAACTTGTAGGTATTCATTAAAAAAGAAAGCGTTAGTGTCAGTGCCCCAGCTTTGGCTAATGGAGAAGATTAAATAGGAGATAGCCCAGCCAATAATTGCGACGTAGTAGATAGCGATCACTGCGGCAATAAAGACCTGAAACCAGCCCAGCCATTCAAGCCTAAAGCCTAATGAGGCCCCGAGTTTGGCGAATATTTTTGGTGCGGCGCTGCGGTATTTATGACCTAGGCTAAACTCCATGATCATAAATGGAATACCGGCTGTAACCATGGCAAACAGATAGGGAATGAAGAAAGCGCCGCCGCCATTTTCGTATGCCATGTAGGGAAAGCGCCAAATATTGCCCAGACCGATGGCAGAGCCTACAGCAGCCAGAATAAAGCCTGTCCTTGAGTTCCATTGCTCTCTTTGCATTGAACGCGCCTGTCTATTCTCCAACTACATTATTGTAAATTGGGACAACAGAATTAATTTTAGTCAGGTTTATGGATCTTGCTTAGGCAAAAGGATTGTAGGTTATGAAATCACTACTTTTTTAGAGAGAGTGCGGTAGATGAAAAGGGGAAGCGGTGTGGTCATGTTTTTAAAGCTGAATACTCATATCAAACACCAAACATCAATTACTAAATCCTCATTACTGATGACTTAACTAGCCTCCCTTATCCCGTGCTCCTTAAATTAGCTTCTCTATTACTAATTTAACCTTGGTAAGCGGCTTCACACTGTTTTACCTGGTCAACAAGTGACTGGTTATAGGGCACATTCAATTTGTGTAACTTGGCTCGCTCTAAAACAAAGCCGTTAATCGCGTTAATTTCAGTTGCTCGCTGGTGGCTCACATCTTGCTGCATGGAAGAGTAATTCTGCGCAGTTAATTCAATGACTTGATAAACACGGTCAAGCAAATACTCCAAGTCTAAGTTGATACCATCGGCAGAAGCTACTTTTACCAGCTCACTTACGGCATTGAAGATAGTGTCGCGATACTCAAGATTGGCAAGTTGGCCGTTAGGGCAGCTGTGGATTGCTGTTAACGGGTTTATCGCCACATTGATGGCGAGCTTTTGCCATAGTAGAGGCAAGATATCATCATACCAACGACTTTGGGGGATGGTGCTGAGTAATATCGCTTTAAGCTCTGTACTTAGCTCTGTTCTTCGATCTGCGCTTAGCTCTGCACTTTTCTCAGGTTCTAGCTCTGCATTTTTCTCTGAATTAGGCTCAGTACTTTGCTCACAATCAAGAGTTGGCGCTTTATATGAACCTAATTGAGTGAGGCCCGCTCCGGTCTGTTTTACGTGCCACTTAGCCAGTTTTAACGCCCCTTGAGAGGTTGTACCAAGGCTTAAGCCTCGCTTGCCAAGGTAGGGCTTAACGTCTAAGTGAGGGCCCATGCCATTGTGCAGTAATAAAATATGCGTGTTGTTGGGCAGGTAAGGTAAAACAGCTGTCACAGCAGCAGTCACTTGATAGGCTTTTACACAGACGATTAATAATGTTGTGCGGGTTAAGCTTTGGCGGTAATCATCTTGGCCTATGAACTGGGCACTACGGGTAAGCTTTTGTCCATCAAGTGCAGTAAAACTGACTGGCTGAACATGCGAATGCGCCTCTCGGCTGATAAAACTTAACTCGTACTCAGGTTTATGACTTAGTGATTTAGGGTTTAGCGATTTAGCTTGCGGTGAAGTTGGCGCTGTAGTCAGCTCAGGTAGGCCATTACTGAGCTGGTGAAAAATAAGCTGTCCAATGGCACCCGCCCCCAAGATGGTGATCTGTTTGGCGCCTGAGTTTATCGGTGATGATGTTGGCATGTAAATTACTGCGTTATTCGCTATCGGGATCAATGAGTTTGGCGGCTTTAAAGTATCGACAGTAAATCCAGTGAGTAAAATAGAACAGTGATATTCCGATCATATCGGCAATAAAATCTGCAATAGAGGCGCTACGGTAGGATAACTGTGATTGCACCAGTTCAATAAACACAGCGTAGCCAGCTAAGATCACCGCAAGAATGTACCATTTGGGTCTAAACGCTAAGTAAGTTAAATAGGATAAGATAAAGAAGCTGCCAACGTGGCCAACTTTATCGAAATTGGGGATCCCAGTTTGATAGTAGTTTGGCTTAGAAAAAACCAAGTAACTGACCAAGATTAATGTTAACGCAAGCGCACACTTAAATATTGTTTGTCTATTTATCACGTCGAATGTATTTTTGTCATTTGCATCAATCATAAGAAAACCCGTAGATAAAGTCATCAATAACCCGCAAATTCATCAGCTTTTATGGTTTATTTACTTCAAGTTCGGGTGCTCTGTGCGTAAAATATGGCTACAAACATTTTTTAAGGACCAAACTTATGCCTTCAATGGATATTGTTTCAGAAGTAAATGAAGTTGAACTGCGTAACGCGGTTGATAATTCAGTGCGTGAATTGAAAGGACGTTTTGACTTTCGTGGCAAAGAAGCCAGCATCGAATATAAAGATCATATTGTGACCTTAACAGCCGAAGATGATTTTCAGTGCCGTCAGTTGGTCGATATCCTACGTATGCAGATGAGTAAGCGCGATGTGGATCCTAAATCGATGGATGTTGATGAAAAAGCGGTACACAGCGGTAAAACCTTCTCTTTAAAAGTGAAGTTTAAAGAAGGTATCGAAACCTTAGTGGCTAAAAAGCTGGTTAAGCTGATTAAAGACAGCAAACTTAAGGTGCAGTCTTCTATTCAAGGTGACTCGGTTCGTGTGACTGGCAAGAAGCGTGATGATCTGCAACAGGTTATGGCACTTGCTCGCGAAGCAGAGCTTGGTCAGCCATTCCAGTTTAATAACTTCAGAGACTAATCTTTAGTTGTATTCGTCTCGATTAGGGCTGCCATGGTGGCAGCCCCTTGTCTTCAAGGTTAATCTTTTAGTTTATTAATTTCTTCGTTAACCTCATAGCCCTTGTCGGTAATGATTTTTTCTAAAACCACTAAGCGGTGCTGGATGCTTTTTACCTCATCAATCAGCTTCATTTTGTCACTGCTGTCGATCTTCGCTTCAAGCTGTTTCATACGAAAACGGTATTTAAAAAAGTCAGTTCCAAAGATGGCAAAAACAATAATCGCAACGATAACAATCTGACCAATATCCATATTCTTTCCTTTTACTATTCCAAGTGAGTCTCATTATAAATAAAGATAAGCAAATAAAAGGCCAACAGTAAAAACTTTTTATTTTCATGTTGTTACGTTTTTACTGGCAAGTTTACATCATCTAAAATCAAATGAATTACCAATTTTACTCACTTGTTGGTTATTTATACCACTGCCTATCAAGACTGGTAACTATCAGTTTTCTTTTAGCTTCCTAGCTTTTTAGGATTATCTTGATCTACTAAGTCACTTTCACTTGGCTCACTTTGGTTGGGATTAGGCGCATACTTTTGTACTAGCATGATCAGCCCAAGTACTGGGAAACCAATCAAACTTGCAGCGATAAAGAAGCTGACATAATCATAAGCATCGATATAAGCGCCAGAGAACCCCGCTACAAATTTAGGGAACAGCAACATAATTGAAGATAACAGTGCATATTGAGTCGCGCTGTAACCACTACTGGTCAAACTCGATAGGTAAGCGATAAATGCCGCTGTTGCGATACCTGCACTGAAATTGTCTACCGAAATCGCAAAGGTTAAGAAAGACACGTTGTAACCAATCATAGCCTGGTAGGCAAATAATAAGTTAGTCACCGCAACCAGAAATGCGCCTAAAAATAGAATCTTCATTGTGCCATAGCGAGCGATTAATAGACCGCCAGCTCCCGCGCCGACTAATGTCATGATCAGGCCATAGATTTTACTTAATGTGGCAATTTCCGTTTTCGAAAAGCCCATATCCACGTAAAACACGTTAGCCATGATCCCCATGACGATATCGGATATACGGTAGCAAGAGATCAGTAATAAGATAAGGATTGCACTGCGGCCATAACGCTTAAAGAAATCGATAAACGGCAGTACACTCGCGGTATAAATCCAAGACAAACTAGCGGCGATGGCTTTGGGGTAGCGGGCTGCAAACTTAACTTTTAATTCAGCTTCTTTTTCATCAGCCTCTTTGGTTTCAACAATCGGCTCTTTACTAAATAGCGTAGTTAAAATACCGATAGACATGAGCCCAGCCATGACTAAGTAGGCTGTTTGCCATGACACTAAACTGTAGGCCTCGCTATTAGGTTCTATCCATGCAGCTATGGTCAGTGCACCTGCTGTCGCTATAATCATGGCGCTGCGATAGCCTACTTGATAAGCCGCTGCGAGTGCTGCCTGCATTTTTACCGGCGCAGATTCTATTCGAAATGCATCGATAACAATATCTTGAGTGGCTGAGGCAAAGGCGACCATTAAGGCAAACAGAGCCAGTCGCTCTAAATCGGCTAGGGGATCGCTTTGACTCATCCCGATAATCGCTGCCACAAGGAGTAGCTGCGCGAACATCATCCAGCCACGCCTACGACCTAGTAGCCGAGTAAATATCGGCAGCGACATCCGATCCACTAGCGGTGACCAAGCCCATTTGAAACCATAAGCTAGTGCTATCCAACTAAAATAGCCAATGGCAGTTCGGTCAACCCCGGCTTCTCTGAGCCAGAATGACAGGGTAGAGAAAACCAGCATCAAGGGTAAACCGGCCGAAAAACCAAGTAACAACAAAACGAGAACGCGTTTATGGCAATAAATTGAGGCGGCGTCTTTAAAGCGCTGAAAGAAAGAGGGCACGGATGCAGAAGACATAAGGGATCTTTGCTGGAATAGATTCGCTTAGCTTACGGCTGAGCGAGATTAGGTTCAAGAGATTAATCGGTGATTTAGTGAGATGGCAATAAAAAACCCAAACCGACAATAGTGGCTTGGGCTTTGGTAGAGCTTAATAAGCTCTTTTGTGGATATTCAATAGTATAGATACTAAGGTCTGATGCCGATACAGCCTTGAGGTATTTGACCACCAATGCTCAAGTAGTCACAGCAATCATGGATCTGCTTTCGCAAAAACTGATTACCTCGAATAGCCCAACTAGGCCATCTGTCAAAGGCGTGTAATAGGTGCCAAAACACACGTTCCATATCTGTCTGCGCATCACCCTGATGATTGTACATCTGCCATTCTTCAAGGGTGTCCCATAGGTATAACTGGATTTCATTGAAATCGAGTTGATCACTCAAAAACGCTTTTCCATAGAAAGCCAGTTGGGGCGCCTTACCATCAATGAACTCATCCGCTGTCATTGAGCCGCCTCCTTTACTTAACAAAATAAGTATAGGCACGAAATTAGGTTTTTAGCTCAAATAAATTCAAATAAATTCAAATTATTTCAAAATTAATATTGGTAAATCATACTTACGTTAGTCGCGCGGTAACAGTGTCGCCTTCTTAAGTACTACATCTTTAACCGGAAAGTCAGGCCACTCTATCTTGGTGTTAAACTCAGTTGGCACGAGTGACATTGCTTGTAGCACTTCCATGCCAGAGGTCACTTCACCAAAAACGGCATAACCCCAACGGCGAGAAGAGGGATCTAACTTCTCATTGTCGACGATATTGAAATAGAATTGGCTGGTGGCTGTATGTGGTTCGGCTTCACGGGCCATTGCGATAGTGCCCGTTAAGTTAGATAGGCCATTGCCAGATTCATTAACGATTGGCTTATCGGTGGGTTTCTCTTCTTTGTTTAAATCTAAGCCCCCACCTTGTACAACGAAATCGCTAATCACGCGGTGGAACAAAGTGTTGTCGTAATGACCTTTTACGACATAGGTGAGAAAGTTATCAACGGTAATTGGGGCGCGGGTTCTATCGAGCTCAACCACAATTTTCCCCATGCTGGTATCAAGTTCTACCTGGGGATAAAGCGTATTAGGCTGAATGTCCACCGCATAGGACAGTTGGCTTGCAGTTAATAAGACAAGT
Source organism: Shewanella sp. 30m-14 (assembly GCF_052977125.1). Taxonomy (NCBI): domain Bacteria; kingdom Pseudomonadati; phylum Pseudomonadota; class Gammaproteobacteria; order Alteromonadales; family Shewanellaceae; genus Shewanella; species Shewanella sp. 30m-14. Next base: position 22,814 of record NZ_JBRILW010000006.1, read on the forward strand.
GATGTTAGTGCCTTTGTTATCCAAGTTTTCATAGTGTTCCTTTTAATGGCAAGTTGAATACAGCAAGCCTTGAGTTATATTTATTGCTGAATAAACTGGTTAAGCTCTGGATCGTTAATAATGTCGCGGGTTAGCTCGCCCAGTAGTTTGTTCATTTCTAGTTCAAGCGTAGCAAAGTCGGCGCTAAATGGGCCTTTCAATAGACCTTTAGCACGATAACGTTTGGTCAGTTCTTGATTGGCATTCTTAGCGATCACATTGATGATAATTTGGCTATTAGCTTCAAAGCCAAAGGTGCCTTCATCAACATCGGTTAATAATTGCTCCAACTGTATTTGCATATGATTGACTGAGCTTGGGTCAATTCGGTATCCAGCCTGGGTAAATCCCTCTCTAAAGACTTGATCCATTTGCACTCGAGGCGCTTCACTCGGGCTGATAAGGCGCGCGGCTTTATCACCATCGTTAAAGCGCACGATAAAGTTGGCCGAACGAGTATCAATCGTTTCTAGGGCGACAGGAAGCTCGGCTTCTGTTTGTTGGCTAATGCTAGGAACCTCAGGATTTAAAGCGATATGTGATGGCCCTTGACTAGCGCAACCAGCAGCCGCAAGAGCTGCAGTGATCAATATAAGTAAACGTTTCATTTTGACTTTCATAAACAAGTTTTTAATGGCATCAGCATACCAGAAGATGTAGGTGATTCCAGAGCAAGCCTAAACTTTTGCAATTTAGGTGGTTTTTACTGTTATAGCGGCTGGATAACCCAAGCAAGGCTATTGTAGTATGCAGTGGTAATGGTTTTAACTGTTTTTAGTTTTAATGGCAGTGTAAATCACTGAAGGATAAGAGTGTATGAAGGGAATGATATGCGTATTTTAACAATGCTTGTTGCAGGTTTACTCAGCTGTAATGCTATAGCCACGGAGGCTCCTCATATTTTTGGTGTCAGTGCTGGCTATGGTTTCCAAGATTTAGAACAATCAGATAATCACGATAGCAGTGCTGGTGATAACTTTGTCGTGGATATTTACTACCGCTATATGTGGCACGAAAATGTTGGTCTTGAGGCGGGGTATTTTACCGGAAGTGGTGGTGTGGCGAGTATTTTTACCGGAGTAATCACTCGTATTAACAATATCGAGTATTCAGGATACAGGGCTGCGCTTTATGGAGAATACATGCTATCTGACAGTAATCGCTTATACGCAAAATTAGGCGCGAGTGCGAATGAGCTTTCCTACCATGTAGGCAACTGGGGCAGTGATAAGGTTAATTATTTTGAAGACGATGGAACGGATGTTTATGCCGCAGTTGGCTGGGGAATTAGGTTTAATTCTGGCTTAGGAATGAATGTCGAGTATCAATATGTGCCGGTGCAGGCGTTAGAGGTGCAAAACCTCAATATTGGCTTGAGTTATCGCTTTTAACCGCAAGTAGATTAAGTTTCCGTCGCTGTCCGTCGCAGGTTTCTAAAGTGCTTAGGCGATGTTTTTGTGCTTAGTTGTCTTCAGTATACTTTTCAATTATCGATTAAATAGCAAGGTGTTTGTGGTTACACTTTATTAACAAAAAGTGGTTAAGCAGCTTTTAACCTGAGTCAGTTCCAGTTAGAGTAAAAGGTCGAATTTAATTCTGGAACTCAAGCTTTATGTCTGAGAATAATGTGCCATGGGCGCCTAATATATTGACCAGCTCAGCGGCTCCGCCAAGTTTGACTGATGAGCATGGTCGCGCTATCTACGGGCATTTCGATGGTCCGGTGCCTCACTTGGGTGTGGATCAGTTCAAGTACTTTGATGAGATGGACAAGCTCGCTTCAAGTCGGTCAAAGCATTTTGCCTATAAGCAGTTCCAGTTTGCTAGCATCGTTACGCCACATTACGTTATAGGGGTCGCACTGGCCGATATTCGCTATGTGGGCAGTGCCTTCTGTTACCTCTACGACATCAACACTGATCAGCTGATAGAAACGAGTTGGCTTAAGCCTTTGGGCCTAGGTTATCAGATGTCTGACTCTCCGATGCAAGGTAAGGCGAAGATAAAGAGTGCTAAGGGGCAAGTTGAGTTTGATATTGAACAAGGGCTTTGGCGCATCAGGATCAATACGTTAGGGATTGAAGCGGATTTAAGTTTACAGCCAGAGCCATTAAGCCTCCCCATGGCGATGTGTAACCCAACGGGCTATAGCGGCTGGACATATACCCAAAAACATAACGCCTTAAAGGTAGCGGGTAGCCTAATCATTAATCATGAGCCGCAACCATTACAAAGAGTCACGGCCGGATACGATTTTAGTGCAGGCTTTATGCGCCGAGAAACCAGTTGGCGCTGGGCAAGTATTAACTGTTTAACTGAAAGTGGAAGTTTGGGGTTAAATTTAGCTGCTGGAGTCAATGAGACTGGCTGTCATGAGAACGTGTTTTGGCATAACGGCGAAAGGCACCTTCTTGGGGCTGTGCATTTTGACTTTATCCGTCAACGAAATAAAACAGACGTTGCGGGAAGCTGGCGAGTGTATTCAGATAATGGTCAAGTGGAGCTGACTTTTACACCGAAAAACTGCCGTCAAGAGAAACTAAACTTATGGCTATTAAAAAGTAATTTTAGGCAGTATTTAGGCCATTTTGATGGCTGTATTATTGATAATTTGGGTCAGAGACATCAACTCGATAATGTTCTAGGGCTAACAGAAGACCATTTTGCACGTTGGTAACTTTGCTACGCCAGCAGGATTAATGACTTTTAGGTATTAGCAATGGATTTACCGCGATAATAAAAACGGCGAGGCAAACCCCTGATATAAGCGAAACAAAGGATAAAAGGATATATAAGATGGATTTTAATTCACTGATCGCACACCCCGAAGTACTACTACTCGTACTCGCCCCGATTTTCTTCATCTGTATTTTACTTGAGTGGTATATGGGCGATAGGCAAAACCGCTTACCTCTTAATGCCCGCTATCACTTGCCTGAGGTAATGTGTAACTTTGCTTTAGCTGCAATGCATCAGCTAACCGACATCCTAACTGGGCTGTTAGTTGCTAAGTTATATCTGATGTTCTTTGGTTGGCGTTTATTTGATATTGAAATGAATGGCGCCACGTTTATTGCGCTAATGGTGGCGCAAGATTTCTGTTATTACTGGTTCCATCGTGCCAGTCACCGCATTCGTTGGATGTGGGCGGCTCATGTTGCCCACCATAGTTCGGAGAATATGAACTTTAGCACCGCATTTCGTCAAAGCTTAATGTATCCAATGGCAGGGATGTGGATATTCTGGCTGCCGTTAGTCATCGTGGGTTTTGACCCTAATTGGGTGGTGTTTGTTGTGTTGTTGAATTTGGGGCTGCAGTTCTTTGTTCACACACAGGCGATCAAGTCTTTAGGTATTTTAGAGTGGGTCATCAATACGCCTTCCCATCATCGAGTGCATCATGGGCGTAACCCACAGTACATAGATAAGAACTATGCGGGGGTTTTGATTATCTGGGATCGCATGTTTGGCACGTTTGCCAAGGAAGATGAGACTGTTGAGTACGGGATCACTAAGCCCATTAACAGTTTTAACCCGCTAGTGGTGACCTTTACTGAATGGCGAGATATGTTTAAAGAGGCGTTTGCGGCTAATTTGACCCCTATGCAAAGGTTTAAGGTGTTATTTGCCCCGCCAGCAACAGCAGTCTCGCAGATAAGCGAGCCAATCCCTAGTAAGCAAGAACTTGGTAAACAAGATCCTAAACATGATGAACAGGTTGTAGACGTTAAATCGTGAGCTCGGTTAGCTAGGACCTGATAGAGCTGAGACTTAATTGAGCTGAGAGCAGATTGATAGGATAAAAAAACGGTGAGCAACAGGCTCACCGTTTTATGTTTACATCAGAATATTTCTTTGGTTAGGCTCTTGGCTTACCGTACAAAGCGCTTTGAGGGTGCGGAGCTTGGGGGCTCGCGTCAATTTCTGAGCCTTGTTCTGCTTCAAGTTCAGTTTCTTGGCTCTTCTTGCTGATTTTTTGTGCCTGCAAAATAACAAACTTGCCGTTCGATGCAACCGTGGTGCAATTCTTAAAAATCCGCTGTAACTTAACGTGATAGGCCAAGTGACGGTTACCGACCACATGTAAAATCCCGCCATTTTTTAAACGTCTAAAGGCATCTAAGAACATCTGCCAAGCGATATGGTCAGTAATGGCTTCACCTTGGTGAAACGGCGGGTTACATAGAACTAAGTCCGGGCGGAAGCCTTCACTCATATTCGTTAAGCAATCATCCCAACCAAAGGTTGCTTGCTCGCCTATCAGTGCTGGATTATCTAACTTATTGAGTGCCCAGTTTTCTCTAGCAGAGGCAACGGCCATTTCAGAGTCATCAATAAAGTGGACGTAGGCTTCTGGGAATACCTGTTTGGCATGTAAGCCTAAAATACCGTTACCACAGCCTAAATCGACTATCGATTTGAATTCACCTTTAGGCATGTTATCGAGCATGATCCGTGCACCAATATCGAGTTTATTGGCAGCAAAGACATTGCTCAGGTTGGTGATCTGCAAGTTAAACTCAGGTACCGACCAAGTTGTCGCTTTTGGTAAAGCACGTATTTTACCATCGCTAATACAAGTGATAACGCGGGTCTTTTTCCATGTCAGACTCGCACTTGCAGGCCCAAGATTTTGGCTAATGGTTTCTAATAATGACTTATTAATTGACTTGGCTTTAGCACCAATCAATATCTGTGTTCCAGCGGGTAAGACATGTGACAATCTATTTAGCTGGTGGGCAAAGTAGTTTAGGTTTTTTGGCAGTTTCATTAGCACGAGCTCAAGTCCTTGAGGGAGCTCATCACGACTATTTACCCAGGTAAGCGACTCATTCGGTAACTGATTACGGCTAAGGTTCTGCGTCGTGCCCAGTAAGCTGGTTTTTGCATCTGTTTCCAGTGTCAGCGGCCAGCTAGGGTCGATTGATATTAGACCGGCGGTCAACGCACCGAAGCTATCATTGACAATCGCAGTGTTAATGCTTGTTTGTTCTGTATCGATTAAATGCTTTATTAGGTGCTCATCGGCAGCGTCCCATGCCTGCAGATTAGACTCTTGTCTGCTAGGGTAACGGAGGAGTTCGAGTTCAATACCCGATACAGAAAAATGTGTCGTCATATGCCAATAAGTACCAAATAAATTAGGGCGCATATTATCGCAGATTTATGATCTCAGGTATATGATGTGAATTATGATATCTGCTGTAGGTTAGGAGGTTTAACGATGAAACAGGGTGATTTAGGGCTTAATCGGCCAGTTTTGTCCGATATTAAACCTTCTCAACAGGCATTATCGACAGCAATTGCTAGACCCCGCTCTGAATGTGAGCCTAGAATTGCAGTGCCTTACACCTTAATTAAGGGCTATCTCAATAGCGCGCAGCAAAAGGCGTTGCTAGACGAGTCTGCGACTTACCCGCTCAATCGTCCTGAAGTGGTTGTTTATGGTAAGCGTTACCCAATTCCCCGTAGCCAGGTATGGTTTGCCGATAAAGGGTGTGACTATTTTTATTCAGGCTTGTTTATACAGGCTGAGCCGTGGCCTAAATATGCCTATAAGTTGCGGCAGAAGTTAGCGCGAGAGTTCGAGCTTAATAGTAATGGTGTATTAGTGAACCGTTATGCCGATGGTCATGAGTCGATGGGCTGGCACAGTGATGACGAAAAGGAGATAGAACCCGGAAGTGATATTGCGTCGGTCACCTTAGGTGCAAGCCGTGACTTTTTTATTCGCCATAAAAAGACTCAACAAAAAATAAGTTTATCTCTTGATAGTGGGGACTTACTTATTATGCATTGGCCCATGCAAAAAGAGTGGCAACATTCACTCCCTAAGCGATTAAAGGTGACAGAGCCAAGATTAAATCTGACCTTTAGACGCTTAATTGTCGGTTTTCATCAGATAGCTTAATAAATCGGTAGCAGAGGGGGGGGACAAATTTAGTTCTAATCGATATCGATAGTGCTGCCAGTTGATCTTTAAAGATTATCGCAGTAACCTGCCGCAATCGCATTTATGCCTATTGAGAACATCGTTATGTCAGTTGAACAGATCATTACCGAAAAACTCACCGCAGCACTTTCACCATCTCACCTAGAAGTGATTAACGAAAGTCATAACCATCACGTACCGCCAAACTCTGAAACCCACTTTAAAGTGATCATCACTAGTAGCGAGTTTGAAGGCAAGCGCCTTATTGGTCGTCACCGTGCAGTTAATGAGGCATTGGCTGAAGAGTTTGCTCAAGGCTTACACGCGCTGTCTATGCACACTTTTACTCCACAAGAGTGGGCGGTTGAGGTAGATGTACCCGCGTCACCAAAGTGTAAAGGGTAAGCCATACTAAGTTAGCATCACTATTATCGGTGAGTTGATGTAATTAAAGCCACGGCATATCGCTGTGGCTTTTTTGTTTCTAGTCCAAACGACCTTCTTTAATAAGGTGGAGTCTAAGTGTTGGCGGCTAATGCCTTTGGGCGGTTTGTTGTGTTATTTGGTTAAGTGTGCGAAAAGTGATGCAACAATGAAAAAAGTTTATGGTGCTTTTATTGACTACGCAGCTGCAGTACGTAAGTATCACTTTAGAACAGTACAAGCTTACAGTCGATTAAGGCAGTAACGAACATTATGCTTATGAGCGATTAGGCCGAATTTGGAGAATTAACATGCCGTTATTAGATAGTTTTACCGTTGATCATACACGTATGAATGCACCCGCTGTGCGCGTCGCTAAATCTATGGTCACACCAAATGGCGATACGATAACGGTATTCGATTTACGTTTCTGTATTCCGAATAAAGAGATCCTAAGTGAACGAGGTATTCATACCCTTGAACACTTGTTTGCAGGGTTTATGCGTCAGCATTTAAATGGCGATGGCGTCGAGATTATTGATATTTCACCGATGGGATGTCGTACAGGCTTTTACATGAGCTTAATCGGCACACCGACGGAGTCGACCGTTGCTGATTCGTGGCTTGCTGCGATGCAAGATGTGCTAAAGGTCGCATCTCAATCAGATATTCCAGAGCTTAATGAATATCAATGTGGCACCTTTGAAATGCATTCTCTTGAGCAAGCTAAAGAGATCGCCCGCAATATTATCGCAGCCGGTATCAATGTTAACCGCAATGATGATTTAAGTCTGAGCGAGGCAATCTTAAAAGGGCTGTAACGGACAAGAATGGGTTACTCAAACACAAAAATGACGGCAGCAGCCGTCTTTTTTATGTTTGAGTTAAGTCTGTATTTTGAAAGCTTTAGCGCTATTTATGCTTAGATGGTCAATTTCATTGTTTTTCTGTTGTGCTTTTCTAGCGCAAAAGGGCAAGTTCACTTCGCTTTATTCAACTCTATTTTTGACCAAAACAAGCTTAAATATGCCTAAAATTATAGATTTAAGCCTGTTATCTGTATGAAACAGTGTTTTGCAACGCTATCCTCGCGAGCCTAATTAATCAGCACTTAGATAAATGTTTAATTTTTATTATATCTAGCCATTTTTTGGTGGAGTATCTGTGGCAAAAGTTAATTAAGCTCTTTAATTGTATGGAGAATGTGGCCTGTAGCTATATTAATAAAATCTTAATTTTCACTGGCATTTAACCTGTTTGTTCTCAAAACATTTGCAACCTTTTAAAACAGTCACATTTTTCATGGCGAGCTTGTGATATTTGGGGTAAAATGCGCGCGACCAGCGTGATTACGATCGCATTTCGACGATAAATCTGCGCTAGCTCAACACGAATTAGAGGTTTGTTTAAAAACTTGTGTGTTTAGCAGGAACGCGGCGCATTGTCTTTCCTTCATAACGTAGTGCTTGTGGATATGATTACAATAAAGAAAGGATTAGACCTACCTATAGCAGGTGGGCCAGAGCAAGTTATTCATGATGGTAAAGCCATCAAATATGTAGCTACTTTGGGTGAAGAGTATATTGGCTTACGTCCTACCATGAAAATTAAGGTAGGGGATAAAGTTAAAAAAGGTCAGATTCTTTTTGAAGATAAGAAGAATCTTGGCGTGATATATACTGCTTTAGCCAGTGGTACAATTTCCGAAGTTAACCGGGGCGCTCAGCGTGTTCTGCAGTCTGTTGTCATCGAAGTTGAAGGGGATGAAAGCATCTCTTTTGCTAAATATGACGCCACTGCTATCGACACGCTTGAAACTCAGCAAGTACGTGACAACCTGATCCAATCAGGCTTGTGGACGGCTTTGCGAACGCGTCCTTTCAGTCGAATACCAGGCGTTGATTCTACCGCTGCTGGTATATTCGTCACCGCTATTGATACTCAACCATTAGCAGCAGATCCTGTTGTCGTGATTGCAGAGCATAAAGCTGATTTTGAAATCGGTCTAAAGGTGCTTTCAAAGTTAACCGAAGGTAAGGTTTACCTTTGTAAGGCTGCTGGCGCTGATATTCCAAGTGCTAATGCTCAGGTTGAAGAGTTTGCCGGTCCACATCCTGCAGGATTGCCTGGCACACACATTCATAACCTATTAGCAGCGTCTGCAACAAGAACCGTATGGCATATCAACTACCAAGACGTGATAGCGATTGGTCAGTTGTTTGTGACTGGTGAGCTACATACTCAACGAGTAGTTGCTATTGCTGGCCCTAAGGCTGTTAAACCTCGTCTAGTCCGTACCCAAATGGGTGCAGCAATGGCGCAGTTGACTGAGGGGGAAGCAAGTGAAGGTAATGTTCGCATTATCTCAGGCTCAGTGTTAAACGGTCGCAAGGCTACGGGTCCTCACGCTTACCTTGGTCGTTACCATAATCAAGTAAGCTTGTTGGAAGAAGGCACTGAGAAAGAACTATTTGGCTGGGCTATGCCAGGCAGCGATAAGTTCTCTATTACTCGTGCATTCCTTGGACACCTTTCATCTTCTCGCTTGTTCAACATGACAACGAGTACAGGTGGCTCAGATCGCGCCATGGTACCTATTGGTAACTATGAGCGTGTAATGCCGCTGGATATTCTTCCTACCATGCTTCTTCGTGACCTAGTGTCAGGCGACTACGATGGCGCTGCAACACTTGGTGCATTGGAGTTGGATGAAGAAGATTTGGCACTGTGTACTTTCGTATGTCCTGGTAAATATGACTATGCGTCATATCTACGTGACTGCTTAGATACGATTGTGAGGGAAGGCTAATGGGCTTAAAACAGTTTTTCGAAAATATTGAACCGCAGTTTGAAAAAGGCGGTAAATATGAGAAGTTTTATGCGCTTTTTGAAGCTGCATATACTGTCTTTTATACTCCAGGTCACGTGAACAAGGGGCGTACCCACGTTCGTGATAACTTGGACCTAAAACGTATGATGATTACGGTTTGGGCATGTGCATTCCCGGCAATGTTTATGGGTATGTACAACGTAGGTTTGCAAGCACAAGACGCGTTAGTGGCAGGTTTTGCTGCTCCTGATACGTGGCAAGTTGCTTTATTCGGTATGTTTGGTACTGAGTTGACTGCAAGTTCAGGTGTTGCCGCATTATTGTGGTATGGCGCTTGTTGGTTCTTACCCATATATGCAGTGACATTTGCTGTCGGTGGTATATGGGAGGTGCTATTTGCATCGGTTCGCGGCCACGAAGTTAACGAAGGCTTCTTTGTTACCTCAATCCTTTTTGCACTAACACTGCCCGCAACGATTCCACTTTGGATGGTTGCCTTAGGTATTACCTTTGGTGTGGTTGTGGCGAAAGAGATCTTTGGTGGTACGGGCCGTAACTTCCTCAACCCAGCGTTGGCCGGTCGTGCTTTCCTATTCTTTGCTTACCCGCTAAATATGTCTGGTGACACAACTTGGGTTGTGGCTGACGGCTTCTCTGGTGCAACAGCACTGAGTCAGGCGGCGCAGGGCACATTAGAGTACGGTCTAACAACTGACTGGTGGAATGCATTCTTTGGTTTCATTCCAGGTTCTGTTGGTGAAGTATCGACACTGGCTATCTTGATTGGTGGCGCAGTTATCATCTACACCCGCATCGCTTCATGGCGTATCGTCAGTGGTGTTATGGTTGGTATGATTGCAGTTTCTTACCTACTTAACTTCATCGGTAGTGACACGAATCCAATGTTTGCAATGCCTTGGTACTGGCACCTTGTATTAGGTGGCTTTGCGTTCGGTATGATGTTTATGGCGACAGACCCTGTTTCAGCGTCTTTCACTAATAATGCGAAATGGGCTTACGGTATCTTAATTGGTGCTATGGCGGTATTCATTCGTGTTATCAACCCTGCTTTCCCAGAAGGCATGATGTTGGCCATCTTGTTCGCTAACCTATTTGCTCCATTATTTGACCATTTCGTGGTTCAGTCGAATATCAAGCGGAGGATTGCTCGTGGCTAGTAATAAAGATTCGTTCGGAAGAACACTGTTTGTTGTTGTTGGCTTATGTTTCATCTGCTCTATGTTCGTTTCGACGGCTGCAGTATTGTTGAAACCTATCCAACAAGAAAACAAATTACTTGATAAGCAAAAGTATATTCTTGAAGCGGCTAATTTGATTTCGACCAAAGATGGTGACGTCTCTAAGGCTGAGATCTTGGCGCTTTACGACAAAAATGTTGAAGCAAAAGTTGTTTCATTAAGCACCGGTGATTTTGTTGATGGTGTCGATGGCGATACGTTCGACATGAATAAAGCCGCTCGTGACCCTAAGTTATCTTTTGTACCTAAAAACGATATTGCATCAGTAAAGCGTGTAGCAAATGATGCTGTTATCTATCTGGTTAAAGACGATGCAGGTAATCTGGTTAGCGTGATTTTACCGATTAAAGGTTATGGTCTGTGGTCAACCATGTATGCATTTTTAGCATTGGATCCTGATCTAAATACTATCCAGAACTTAGTGTATTACGACTTTTCTGGCTCAGGTGAAACACCTGGTCTAGGCGGTGAAGTACAAAACCCACAATGGGTCGCTAAGTGGCAAGGTAAAAAGTTATACAACGACAAGGGTGAATTAGCGATTACTATCACTAAAAACCCTGCTATTGCAGAGACTGTTTATGGTGTTGATGCCCTTTCAGGTGCAACATTAACCAGTAACGGTGTGCAGTATTCGTTAGAGTTTTGGTTAGGTAAAGAAGGTTTTGAACGCTTTATCGACAAAGCCCGAGATGGAGGACTGAGCTAATGGCTGATGCTAAAGAACTTAAACAGGTTCTAATCGGACCTATCGTCAGCAATAACCCAATTGCACTACAAATTTTGGGTGTATGTAGCGCCTTGGCTGTAACCAGTAAGATGGAAACAGCTTTGGTAATGACAATTGCGTTAACGGCGGTAACGGCATTATCGAATCTGTTTATCTCAATGTTACGTAATCACATTCCTAGTAGTGTACGTATTATTGTGCAGATGACGATTATTGCTTCATTAGTAATCGTGGTTGACCAAGTACTGCAAGCTTATGCATATGATGTTGCTAAGCAGCTATCGGTATTTGTTGGTCTGATTATTACTAACTGTATCGTAATGGGCCGCGCTGAAGCTTATGCGATGAAGACGCCTCCTATGATGAGCTTCATGGACGGTATCGGTAATGGTTTAGGCTACGGTGCAATCTTGTTGTCAGTTGGCTTCGTACGTGAATTGTTTGGTAATGGTTCATTATTCGGCGTTGAGATCTTAAGCAAGATTTCTGACGGTGGCTGGTATCAGCCTAACGGCCTATTGCTGCTGCCTCCTAGTGCGTTCTTCTTGATCGGTGCATTGATCTGGATTATTCGTGTGATGAAGCCAGAGCAAGTTGAAGCGAAAGGATAAGCATAATGGAACATTATATTAGTCTATTAATTCGTTCTGTTTTCATTGAAAACATGGCGCTATCCTTTTTCCTTGGTATGTGTACATTTCTTGCGGTATCTAAGAAAGTAAAAACAGCCATGGGTCTAGGTGTTGCAGTTATCGTGGTACTGGCGATTTCAGTACCTGTTAACCAAATTATCTATCAAGGCATTCTTGCTCCAGGCGCATTAGCGTGGGCAGGTGTTCCAGATGCTGACTTGAGCTTCTTGAAGTTCATTACCTTCATTGGTGTTATCGCAGCTTTGGTTCAGATCCTTGAGATGGCATTGGATAAGTATTTCCCACCGCTATATAACGCATTGGGGATCTTCCTACCGCTAATCACCGTAAACTGTGCAATTTTTGGTGCAGTGTCTTTCATGGTTGAGCGTGACTACAACCTTAGTGAAAGCTTGGTGTTTGGTATCGGTTCTGGTATCGGTTGGGCATTAGCACTTGTGCTGCTTGCTGGTATCCGTGAGAAGTTAAAATATGCTGATGTTCCTGATGGGCTTCGCGGTTTAGGTATTACCTTTGTTACCGCTGGTTTGATGGCTCTAGGTTTCATGTCGTTCTCAGGTGTGTCTCTGTAAAGAGGCACCATAACGACGTCTTAATTTGAACCTTTAAGGATAATTTAATGGGTATTCTTGAATCTACTCCAATCGATGTATATCTCGGTGTGAGTATGTTTACCGCGATTGTATTAGTCTTGGTTTTGGTAATTTTATTTGCCAAGTCAAAGCTAGTTGCAAGCGGCGATGTCACTATCGGCATCAATGATGATGCGAGTAAAGCAATTAAAACAGCCGCAGGTGGCAAGCTACTAGGCGCATTAGCAGAGAGCGGTATTTTCGTATCGTCTGCATGTGGTGGTGGTGGTACTTGCGGTCAGTGTAAAGTCCATGTTAAGTCAGGCGGTGGTGATATTTTACCAACTGAAATGGACCATATCAGCAAAGGTGAAGCTCGTGGCGGTTGCCGTTTATCTTGTCAGGTAAACGTTAAAAACGACATGGAGATTGAGCTGGAAGAAGAGATCTTTGGTGTTAAGAAGTGGGAATGTGAAGTTATCTCTAACGATAGCAAAGCCACTTTCATTAAAGAGCTTAAGCTGCAAATTCCTGATGGTGACTCTGTGCCTTTCCGTGCCGGTGGTTATATTCAGATTGAAGCACCTGCGCACCATGTTAAATATGCAGATTATGATATTCCTGCAGAATACCGTGGCGACTGGGAACACTTTGGCTTCTTCAATCTTGAATCAACTGTTGAAGACGAAACAATCCGTGCATACTCTATGGCGAACTATCCTCTTGAGGAAGGTATCATCATGTTGAACGTACGTATTGCGTCGCCACCTCCACGTAACCTATCTCTGCCTTGTGGTAAGATGTCATCGTACATCTTTAGCCTAAAAGCGGGTGACAAGGTAACGATTTCTGGTCCATTCGGTGAGTTCTTCGCGAAAGAAACCGATGCAGAAATGGTATTTATCGGTGGTGGTGCAGGTATGGCGCCAATGCGTTCGCATATCTTCGACCAACTTAAGCGCCTTCACTCTAAGCGTAAGATGAGCTTCTGGTATGGTGCTCGTTCTAGCCGTGAAATGTTCTATGTTGAAGATTTTGATGGCTTAGCGGCTGATAACGCGAACTTCCAATGGCATGTAGCTCTGTCTGATCCACAGCCTGAAGATAACTGGGATGGATACACAGGCTTTATTCATAACGTACTGTATGAAAACTACTTACGTGATCATGAAGCGCCAGAAGACTGTGAGTATTATATGTGTGGCCCACCAATGATGAATGCTGCAGTAATTGCTATGCTAAAAGATCTTGGTGTCGAAGATGAAAACATCCTATTGGATGACTTCGGTGGCTAACCCTTCTCTTATTGGAGATCTAGGTCAATATGTTTAAGACCTTAGTAAACTGGCTGGCCCTTATCGGGTTAGCCTTTTTTATTTCAGCTTGTACTAAACAAGCTGAAGTGATTTCACTGTCTGGCAACACGATGGGAACGACTTATCACATTAAAGTTGTGCCTAACGAGAAGATGCCAGATCCCCAGTTACTGCAAGCTGAGATCGACCTAGCTTTAGAGCTGGTGAACGATCAGATGTCGACCTATCGACCCAATTCTGAGTTATCTAAGTTTAACCAGATGACTCGTCAAGATAAGGTTGAAGTATCGGCTGATACAGCCAAGGTAATTGCTGAAGGATTAGCATTATATAAAACAACCGATGGCGCCCTAGATATAACACTGGGACCTTTAGTTAACTTGTGGGGCTTTGGCCCAGATAAAAGACCGACGCAAATTCCATCAAAGCAACAGATAGATGCAGCGATGGAGCGTACTGGTATTAAGGATATTGCTGTTGACGGTAATAAGATCAGCAAGCAAGACCCTGATATCTACGTTGATCTTTCTTCGATTGCAAAAGGCTTCGGTGTTGATAAAATAGCCGCCTTGTTAGATAAGTATAATCCGACCGGATATTTGGTCGAGATTGGCGGTGAAATTAGCCTGCGTGGTACTAAAGCTGATGGTTCATTATGGCGTATTGCGATTGAGCAGCCTGGTGATAATGGTAATGGGATCCAGCAGGTCATAGCCCCCAAAAATATGGCGATGGCAACATCCGGTGATTATCGTAATTATTACGAGGAAGACGGACAGCGTTTTTCACACCTGATCGATCCGCGCACTGGCTACCCAATAAACCATAGATTAGCATCTGTGACAGTACTGCATGAAGAGTCTATGATTGCAGATGGCTACGCAACCGCTATGATGGTATTAGGTACTCAAGCATCACTAGAACTTGCTAAACGTGAGCATCTAGCGATAATGCTTATTGAAAAGCAGGATGATGGCTTTAAAGTTTTCTATAGTGAAGCCTTTAAACCTTTCGTTACTCAGTAGTTGGAGTCGAATATGAGCACATTTATTGCGGCTTTTGTCGTGTTATTAGGTTTCTTTTTCTTAATGTCGATAGGCTATTTAGTCAAACGACAAGCTGTTGCTGGAAGCTGCGGTGGTCTAGGTGCGCTCGGAATTGAGAAAGCATGTGATTGTGATGATCCATGTGATAAGCGTAAAGCTAGAATGGCAGAACAAGAACGCCGAGAAAAGTTAGAGCAGAACCGTATTATCTAGTTCTGTTGATGGTTCGGTGATTAAGGCTCCTTGGTAGGGGCCTTTTTTATATCTTTTTTATCTAAAGCTTTCCTCTGTTACATCCCGCATGGCAGCTTATGAGTTATGTATCTTACATTGTATTTGAGTTTTTTTATTTCTCTCCCGACTAAGCCCCTCGTTTCACAGTAGAAATTAGCGATTTAATCGCGCTACCCACTTGTTAAGAATTGTAGTGCTAATGAGAATTGTTTTTCTTAATAAATTGTTGAAATATAATGTTTATTTGAACTTGGTTGTTTTTTGCTCTAGCTTATAAAGATTGATATAGATCAATTTAACTAAGGATGAATAGATGAAAGGACAACCTAAGGTCATTAGTCAGTTAAACAAAGTACTGACCAGCGAGCTTACAGCTATCAATCAATACTTTCTTCATGCGCGTATGTATAAGAATTGGGGCTTAGGTGAGCTCGATGAAAAAGCCTATAAGAAATCGATTCAAGATATGAAGCATGCCGATAAACTGATTGAGCGGGTGTTGTTTCTGGAAGGGCTGCCTAATCTACAACAGTTAGACAAGATCCGTATCGGTGAGCACAGCCAGGAAATGCTTGAGTGTGACAAAGTGATGCTTGAAGAAGAGTTAGTGGTTCTTCGTGAAGCGATTGCACTGTGTGAATCAATGGCTGATTACGTTAGTCGCGATATCCTAGAAGATCTATTGGAAGACGAGGAAGAGCATTTAGATTGGCTAGAGGCTCAATTAGAGCTTATTTCATTAACCGGTATTCAAAATTACTTGCAGTCTAAGATGGGCTAACTGGAGAAGATTATGAAAGGTAACCAAGAAGTCATCGACACACTCAATAAATTGCTCACCGGCGAGCTATCTGCAATGGATCAGTATTTTGTACATGGTTTAATGTATGAAGACTGGGGGCTAAACGAGTTACACGAGCGGATCTCCCATGAGTCAGACGATGAACGTGAGCATGCTAAAAAGTTGGTGCAAAGAATACTGTTTCTAGAAGGCACGCCTGACGTTGCTAGCCGTGAAGCACTCAATATTGGTAAAGACACTCAAGAGATGCTCAAGAATGACTTAGCCTATGAATATCAAGTTGCCGATAACTTACGCAGTGCAATTGCTTTATGTGAGCTAAAAAGTGATTACGAGAGTCGTGAAATCTTAGAGGTGCTGCTTGAAGAAACAGAGGCAGACCATATGTATTGGCTTGAAAAACAGCTAGGATTAATTGATAAAGTGGGCTTACAAAATTACCTGCAAAGTAAAATGTAATCCTTCGAGTTTGCACAAAAAAAAGAGACGTTTATATACGTCTCTTTTTTTGTGCAAACTTTTATTTATAGACTAGGATTACATATTGTTTCGGATGATTTTTGTACAGGGACGTTTGTACAGCCCATATTCAGCTAGTGCAATCTATGCTAGTTGCATTCGTCGTTTTAATTTTCATATAACGACAGACAAGGATCAAGCCACTCTCTGTATCACTGTTGTATAGCCATGTTAGTGAATGATTAAGGGGCGAACTTATGTTTATTTCTGCAAAATCACCTCGGTTTGACCTCGATGCGCAAAGTCTTATCCAGGTTGAGTATCTCGTTAAATGCATTGAGACATTTGAAAAACAGCAAAATGACAATGAGCTCAACTCAAAAGCTTCAAGTAAAAAGTCGAGCGTTTATAGTGTGCAAAATATTCTATCTAGCGACGAGATAACGATGCTCACAGGCTTATTTAAGTTACGCTAAAATTGGCTAGCGATTTATTTTGCCTTTTGCCTTTCTATGTAGTCGATCTCACCTAATATCTTGCGTAAATGAAAGGCTTTAGCTTTATATCGTTACCTAGCTAACTTATGCCACTTTCTTCAATATCCTGTCGATACGCTTCTGTGCTTATTTCCCCTTTAATCTACATCTTTTTCTGTTAGATTTATGACTGCCTGATAACAAAACCTACTCATAAAATATAACAAAGAGGGGAGTCGATGCAGTGGTTTAAACGTTCATTGAGTCTACAGCTGGTGGTTACGATAGTGGGTGCACTTGCAGTGTTATTTACCGTCGTTGCGCTTTTACTGGTCAAAAATGAAAGCGCCAGCACACGTCAACAAATCGATAATGACTTAACCAGCCTAGTCCAATTAAAGTCTAACGAAGTACGCAGTTACTTTGCGGCCAAAGGTCAACTTATTCACGCGGTGTTTGCTAACCCAACAGTTGTAGATTGGTTTAGCCAATATAACAGCCGCTTAAGTGATGTTTCAGCTGATCAAGATTATCAATCTATCATCGATTACTTTAAGTATTTTTCAATTCAGGATAGCGATATTAAGTCAGTGTTCTTTGGCTCAGCCAATACCTTTGAGTACTTTGATCTTAATGGGCGCTACAACGATAGTGAGTACTTCACCAATAAGCGCCCTTGGTGGCAAGAAGCCATAGATAAAAACGGCATGTTCGTCGGCGATCCAGCCGTAGATGCTAATGATGGTTCTATATCGGCGACCATAAAAACCGTTGTTAAAGATGAGTCTGGCCGCTTTATTGGTATTGGTGGTATGGATATTCTCATCGATACCATCGGCAGTGAGTTGTTAGCACCGATTAAGTATCAGGATGCGGGCCAAGCTTTCTTAATGACCAATGCAGGCAAGTTGGTCTACTTCCCAGGCTTTTCTGAGGGTTTCCCCCCAGGCTCTAACGCTGCTTTAGTCGATAGCCAGTTTAATGATACCCAAGGCTTTGCCAAGTTGAGTCAACAGATGCAGACACAGGCGTCGGGATTTGGCGAGGTTATATTTAACGGCGAGGCTCAGCGGGTCAGCTTTATAGAGGTCGGCGGGAGTTATCCTGAGCAAAAATGGCACCTAGCCTTCATGCTGCCAACCGCAGTTATAGAAGCACCTGTTACCGATGCGATTGTCAGCTCGATATTATTGTCATTTTTGATTATGGCATTAGTTGGGATGACAGTTTGGGCCACGTTATTACCCTTTAGAAAGCAGGTAAATAATTTATTGTTAGCGATGGAAGACATTGCCGAGGGAGATAGCGATCTTGCTAAGCGCATCGACATGAATAGAGAAGATGAGCTGGGTAAGCTCGGTGATGCATTTAACCGTTTTGCGGCGAAGGTGCAGGGCATGCTGCAGGAGACTCGTGAGCTAACGCTGCAAGTAGAGCAAGGTGTGAATGATGCGTCTGCTGTGAGTCGTCAAGCATTGCAGTCGGTGAGTCAGCAAAAACAAGAGATAGCTTCTGTGGCCACGGCCGCAACCGAAATGGCACACACTAGCCAAGAGATGGCCGCAAGTGCCCAAAGAGCCAGTGAATTTGCTGATAAGGCGCAGATTCAGTCGAGTGAAGGCAGTGAGATTGTCGCTCAAGCGACTCAAGGCATGCAGGCGTTATCTAAACAGGTGATTGATGCGGCAAAGGTGGTTAAGCAACTTAGAACCCGTTCTGAGCAGATTGGCGAGGTACTTAATGTTATTCGTGGTATCGCAGAGCAAACAAACCTGTTAGCACTAAACGCAGCGATTGAAGCGGCGAGAGCGGGTGAACAAGGCCGAGGCTTTGCCGTTGTGGCGGATGAGGTAAGAACCTTAGCATCTCGCACGCAAGACTCGACCGCAAACATTCAAGAGATCATCCAGACACTACAACAAAATGCCAATGAGGCTGAGCAAGTGATGGAGTCAGGGGTTGAGCAAGCCAATATGGGGCAAGGTCTTACCGCTAAAGTTGAAGTGGCACTGGATAGCATCACGAGTGCCATCGAAGCGATTCAGCAGCAAACCATAGAGATCTCCACCGCTGTAGGTCAGCAAGCGATTGTGGCCGAAGAGGTTGCTTGTAATGTTGAAAATGTTCGCGCGTTATCGGATGAGTCGTTAGCAGCGAGTGAGGCACTATCAAATAACTTTGACGAATTTGCACAGGTGAGTCGATCCCTCGGTGACAACATTAAGCAGTTTAAGATCTAGACTTAAAATGACAGCATTTTGAAATCTGACTGAGTTTACATGTGACTGAGTGTTGAAATGGGAAGCCAAACGGCTTCCCTTTTTATTGCCTAGGATTAATCGATCGCCCTGATCAACAAGGGCGAATGGTTAGCTTAAAACAGGCTAAAGGTATGCTTTTTATTGAATACTGTTTTTATATACAGTAATATTCTGTACGGAGGATATTGGCTTGCAAAAAATTATTCACGTCGACATGGACTGCTTCTACGCAGCGGTGGAGATGCGCGACTTTCCTGAGTTAAGAGGCAAACCTATTGCTGTGGGAGGACGCAGTGATCGCCGTGGCGTGATCAGTACCTGTAATTACGAAGCTCGAGAATTTGGGGTTCGTTCAGCCATGGCGTCAGGCTATGCGCTAAAGCTTTGTCCTGACTTGATATTAGTCCCTGGGCGTATGCAGGTATATAAAGAGGTTTCTAGCCAGATTAGGGCTGTATTTGAACGATATACTGACTTGATAGAGCCTTTATCCCTTGATGAGGCTTATCTTGATGTGACAGAGAGTCCCCATTGTAAAGGCTCTGCGACCTTGATGGCCGAGGCTATTCGAGCCGATATTTTAGCCGAGACCGGTTTAACTGCTTCGGCAGGCATCGCGCCAGTTAAGTTTCTTGCCAAGATAGCATCCGATTTAAATAAACCGAATGGACAATATGTGATCCGCCCAGACATGATTGATGAGTTTATAAAAACCTTACCACTGATAAAAATTCCCGGTGTTGGCAAGGTGACCGCTAAAAAGTTAGCCGATCTGGGGCTGCATACCTGCAGCGACATTCAGCTTTATCCTGAAGCTAAGCTAATAGAAGGGTTTGGTAAATTTGGAGCAGTGCTGATTGAGCGCGCTAAAGGGATAGACAAGCGAGCGATTTCGCCCAATCGTGAGAGAAAATCAGTCGGCGTTGAAACTACACTGGCTAAAGATATCCATACCCTTGAGCAATGCCGTGCGGTGATGCCACAACTTATTCAAGAGCTCGCAGGGCGGGTGAGCCGTAGCGCTAAGGATAGAGTGATCAACAAGCAAGTGGTTAAGCTAAAATTTGAAGATTTTAAGCAGACCACGATTGAGCATCGCAGCGATGAGATCTCGGTGAATCTGTTTTATCAGCTACTGGAGCAAGCGATGGAAAGGCAAAATGAGCGAGGTATTCGCTTATTGGGTGTATCGGTCGGTCTCGCCTCGAATAGTGTCGCTTCTGAGCATGATGATATAGATAGCTCGCAGATGGATTTAGGTTTTTAAGCACACCGTCAGAAATAGCTCATATTTTAGTTTTACTTCGACGTTAAAGGCTAATAATAGCTGCCAATATTGGCCAACAGTTGTGATGTTAACGGTAATGTTAACTTTTTCATCAGGGCTGTGTGGGTAACAATTACTTAGGACTAAAGCGCCAATTGATACCTTATCCTCTGCTATAGATAGTAAAGGCCACTTATGACTAAGTGGCCTTATTCTTATAAAGCTGTTTTATTGATTAGCCTTTAACTGGTGTACGCTCCAGTACTGCTAACAATAGCTTCCAGTATTGGCCAACAGTAGTAATGTTAACTTTTTCATCAGGGCTGTGTGGGTAGCGAATGGTTGGGCCAATAGAAACCATATCCATTTCAGGGTAAGGCTTCTTAAATAGACCACATTCAAGACCTGCATGGATCACCATAATCGTCGGCTCTTTGTTATAAATTGCCTCGTAGGTTTCGCGTACGCTTGCCATAACGGGTGAGCTATTGTCTGGCTTCCAGCCTGGGTATGCACCACTAAATTCAACATTCGCTCCAGCAAGGTTAGCCAGTGAGCTCAATACGCCTTCAACTTCTTCGCGACCTGAATCAATAAGAGAGCGAATTAAGCATAAGATTTGCACGCTATTGTCATCGGTACTGATCACACCCACGTTAAGTGATGTCTCTGTAACACCTTCTACTTCGTCACTCATGCGAATGACGCCATTAGGGCAAGCATTAAGCACGTCAATTAAGATCTGTTGTGACTCTTCACTCATGACCTGTTTTTCTGCTGGGATCTCTTCTAGCGTTAGAATCGTACCTGGATCGGCGATGGCTAACTCTTGACGAACTAAGGCTTGAAACGCTGAAACACGCTCTTGCAGTAAAGCCAAGTTTTCAGGAGGAAGCATAAAATTAACGTCTGCTTCACGTGGAATGGCATTGCGCAGTGAGCCGCCAGTAAACTGAGTTAACTCAATAGCCAGTTCATCGCCATGGTCAAACAGGAAGCGGGCTAAAAGCTTGTTAGCATTACCACGACCTAAATGGATGTTAACCCCTGAGTGGCCCCCTTTTAGGCCCGAGATTGACAACTTATAGCTGGCATTGGTCGGTTCTGGCGATTGCCAAACCATAGGTACTGATAACTGTGCGTCAACACCGCCAGCGCAGCCCATGTAAATCTCACCTTCTTGCTCTGAGTCGGTGTTGATCAAGATTTCAGCATCTAACATGCCAGCTTCTAGACCAAACGCCCCAGTCATGCCTGCTTCTTCATCAATTGTCAGCAGTACTTCTAGTGGGCCGTGAACAATGTCATCGGCGCCTAAAATAGCCAGAGCAGATGCCATACCAATACCGTTATCAGCACCTAAAGTTGTACCATTTGCTTTGACCCAGTCACCATCAACATACGCTTCAATAGGATCTGTTTCAAAGTCGTGAACTTTGTCTGCGTTCTTTTGTGGCACCATATCAATATGGGCTTGTAACACTACGATTTTGCGGTTTTCCATGCCGGCGGTTGCGGGCTTTTTGATGATCAGGTTGCCAACTTTATCTTCGACAACGCTCAGCTGCTTATCTTTAGCCCAAGCTTGAATATGCGCACTCAATGCTTGTTCATGTTTAGATGGGTGTGGAATAGCACAGATCTGCTCGAACCATTGCCAAAGTGCTTGTGGTTGTAATTGGTTTAAAGTGGTCACTTAAAAATCCCCTGTTCTAATAAAATCACCCAAGTGCTATTAAGTCGTCGATTTTATTTAAATCGATAGCGCGCTGGTGCGGGTGTGGCGGAAAATGCACACAGTCTAGCATAGTCTTTGGGCGCCGCGGAGTCGTTTGCAATGGCTTTAAATCTTACGTGGCAGGCAAAGTTTCCATAATCATTTTCATGCACATTAAAGTCGTTGGTAATCTAAGCACAATAGAGGAATAATGCCTGAGCAAATGAGTCGTTTTGCCAAATGGGTTATGAGGCAAAATGGCAATATAAAATATAATAAGGAAGGGTTATGGGGTCAGTTAAGTTTATTGATGTAGTTGAACAAGATGCTATTTTTGAAGGTCATGGTTGGGATGCGCTGGTGGTGGTTACACCGGACTTGGACTCGATACAATTTGAAGAGATATCCTTGCTGGCTAATCATGGCCAGAAGGTGGATAAGCGAGTTGGCAAATCAGTCACTCTGCTTTTTGCGCCAGGCATGGCGGGTGGACGTCTTATTGTTGCACCGGTTACAAAGGCTGATGATGACTATCAAGATGTGCGGGTGTTTGCTGATGCAGCAAGGCAAGGGATCAAGCTTGCTAAAGAGGCGGGGGCAAGACGACCGCTGTTACTCGTTAATGGCTTAGCTGAGCATCGTTATCAACATGCCGAGCAGGTTGCAGCGCTCGCTTGTGGGCAGGAACTTTGGCAAGCACTAGAGCTTAGAGAAGCCGGTGGAGCCGATGAGCCGTTAGAGGCAATTGGCTTATTAGGCAGCGAACACACAGGTGAAATGTTAACGGCGATTGAGGCTGGTCGTAGCCTGGCTCGTGACTTATGTGGTACAGAGCCTGAGCGTATGTCAGCGCCAGCCTTTGCGGATTATTGTCTAGATGCGTTAAACGATCTTGGGCTGGCAATCAGCGTGGTTGAAGACCGAGATATTCTTGAGCGAGACTACCCGCTATTAAGTGCCGTTGGTCGCTCTTCGTTTGCCGTACTAAGGCATCAGCCTCGCGTAGTTAAGCTTGAATATGTTGGTGAAGGCCCAATTGAGCGTAGCTATTTCTTCGCTGGAAAAGGTGTGGTTTATGATACTGGTGGAGCAGACTTAAAAATTGCTGGTGGTATGGCTGGCATGAGTCGCGATAAAGGTGGTGCGGCAGCAGTAGCTGGACTAATGAAAACTATTGGTATGCTAAAACCTAAAGGTATACGCATCGTTGCTGAGCTGGGGCTCGTTAGAAATAGCATAGGTAGTGAGGCGTTTGTTACCGATGAAATTATCACCAGCCACGCAGGCAAGCGGGTGCGTATTGGTAATACCGACGCAGAAGGGCGTTTGGTGTTAGCCGATCTATTATCACATTTACGTTTAAAAGCCGTGAATGCCGTCAAGCCACAAATGTTTTCAGTGGCCACATTGACCGGCCATGTGGTTCGCTGTTTCGGCGGATATACCGCAGCGGTGGAAAACAGTGTTGCCAAGCAGGCTAATGTCGCATCTGTTATGCAGCAACAGGCCGCACTTTGGGGGGAGCCTATCGAGGTATCTCAGTTACGCCGTGATGACTTTAGTAAAATTGTCGACCCGTCGGCAGCCGCAGACATGTTGTCGTCTAACAACGCGCCATCTTCTGTCACCGCGCGTGGCCATCAGTATCCAGCAGCATTTTTGATTGAAGCTTCTGGATTGAGTGGTCATGGTTTAAATGCGGCTCTGCCGATTGCTTACACACATTTAGATATTGCCGGTAGTGCAACGGAAGGTCATCCACAATATGGATCACCAACCGCCACACCATTAGTTGGATTGTTTAAATACATAACGGAAAGTTAAACCGAGCAAGATTGCTCTCAAGCAACAACCTCTAACTGTCTAGCGCTTAACTGCGCTTGATAGTTTGCTTAAAGCTGGCGCTCAAGTGCCAGCTTTTTTATTTTAGGCCTGAAATAAGCACAAATTGAGCTACCTCTATTTAGCCCCGCTCGATTTAGCTCCCTTAATTTCAGATCTTTTCGTTCAGCCTCTGCGATAGCTGTAGATAAAGGTACAAAATGACTCAAATAGAGCAGAGTTACAGTTAGGTTTTGTAATAAAATAACGTAAAGTGGCTTTTTTACGCTTATTTAATAAAAAAGCTTGTAATAAAACTACAAATACCTATAATTGCTTTCGTCGGATAAGCAATGGTGCTTAACGACACTTAGTCTATCCAGGATGGATAATTCTCCAAGGAATCGAGCGACAAGTTGACTCTACAAGCCAGCGAACGGCTTTTACGAAAGTAGAGCATTAGGAATTCAACTTTGTTTGGAGTATTAATTATGTATTTTAGTAACACTATTTATTCGCAAAGCTTTTGGTTAAACACTGAGAGTATGCGTGGCGGTTTATACGCCATGACTTTTAAGGGCTAACCCTCCTTATATAAAGTCGCATCAGTTTCCATCAACCTTTATTGTATCTTTTAGATACTTATAGACCAAGTCGCAGATAGCCCGAGTTAGTATACTTCCGCTGTTTGCCATTGATTATCGCTAGCGCGCTAACCAATTTCCACTAGGAACACTTGAAATGTCTTGCCCGCTCATTGAGCGGGCTTTTTTTTAGCTTAAACTTGCACTTTTACCTGCTAAACGCTTAAATCCTGTTCGATAGTTGTAGTATTTTTGATCGCGAAAGATAGCGGGTTGTGAAGCTTCACATTATACACGGGTGTTTTGTGATATGTGTCACTACACTGTGTCGTAAAATTACCGCTGTGGCAGTTTTTGAGCATTATTTACAATAAATACTTGTAATAAAATTACACGGGCTTATAATTGCTCTCACTGGTTAAGCAGAGCTTTCCAGTTTGTAAGTCTATCCAGGACGGATCATTCTCCAAGGAATCGAGCGACAAGTTGACTCATTAAATTAGTTTGGCTCAACCCCATTGGCTAATTTAATTTGAGATGATATTAACAACTTTGTTAGGAGTACTGACTATGCCTTATACAGGGCAAACTACGATTTACTGGCAAAACACTTGGTTTAATTCAAATGTTTTGCGTGGCGGTTTATACGCCATGACTTTTAAGGGCTAACCCTCCTTAAAAGTAGTTCCATCATCCATCAACCTTATAACACCCTTTGGGTGTGTTTAGACCTCAAGTTGTATATTGACACAGTTGATATGCCATTGATTAACGCTGGCGCGCTAACCGATTTCCTTATGGAACACTTGAAACATGTCTTACCAGCTCTTTGAGCTGGTTTTTTTTGCCTAAATTTTAATGGATGCTAAAGGCTGGTGGGCGTCAATACCGATATTGCAATGAATTAACGCCAGCAACATTATGCCGATTTCCTTATAGCGCTTTGTTAGAGATAGTTGAAACATGTTTTGCCAGCTCTTTGAGCTGTTTTTCTGCTTTGGATTTAGAACTCTCATTTTATAAGCATTGCCAACACTGCAGTGGTGTTTAGTTTGGCCGCCAAAAAGTCGAGTAATCACTAATATCATCAAGCGGTAATTCACTTGTTGTTGCCAATATTTTCAGATAAGTTTAATCATCCCTTAAATTATTTTGCTTTATAGAGCATAAGATAAAGCAATGCTTACGACTTAAAACTCATTACGTTATAGAGTGATGTATCGCCAGCTCGAGTCTCGTCACTGTTAAATGACTCCTGTAAAAGTATGAGCCGACAACGTGGCATGCCTTGGAGTCTAAAAATGTAGTATCTTGTTGATTCTACATTAGGGGGGTTAGTTATATTGCGGGTGGTTTAGTAATATTGCTAGACGTTAGATTTCAACAAGACACGGAGCTGTTAGTGAATCTTCTTCAAGAATATGAAAAACAACAGCGTTGGCGAAACTGGCAGCGCTATCTTCAGTTTATACCTGTGAGTCAAGATGACTCGATGGTTGATCTTGGTTGCTCTGTTGGAGATGTGTTCCGCCTTTTTTCGTATCGAGTCAAAAATGTTTTAGGTGTCGATATTAATCAAGAATTCATTGATTTCTGTGAGTCAAACAAAGTCAGCAATGAAACCTTCATATGCACTGATATTCTGAGTTTAGATTACCTACCCGTTGGAGCTGTAAACGGAATTTGGAGCAGCTTTTCCCTTTCCTATCTTAGCAATCCACTCGACTTTTTAGTCTCTGTATATTCAAAAATGAACCAGGGAGCTTGGATAGCATTACTCGATGTCTCCTGCTTTATTTCTGGGAATCTCAGCAGCAATAGTAAGTACTACGACAAGGTGAGGAGCTTTGAACTTGAATCATACAAGTCTGGCATTTATGACTTTGATTTTGGTGCCAAAATGCAGAACTTATTGCAAAATGCCGGATTCGAAATCGTCTATGTTGACAATGATGTTGTCGATCCAGAGTTAAATTTCTCCGGTGCAGCGCCGACAGAAATTATTGAGAGTTGGGTAGCAAGGCTCGATAGAATGCAGAGATTAAAAGAAGAGTTAGGGACGCAATACACTGAATTTTGCGATGAACTACTTACCAGTCTTAGTTCTGAGCATCACCAAAAGCGAGAGAATGTTAGGTTCGTTGTTGCAAAGAAATCTAACTCATATCAGTCCAAACAAAGTGCGTAATACCAGAAGTTGCTAATGTATGCGGGAGCAATTTACGACAACTATTTTCGAGCGTTATTTGCGACCGGGATAAATGGAATCACGCTGTCATTTTTACCGCTATGTTAGGTGCGCTTTTTGCTACTGGGTATGAATGATGATTAAACAAAGGGATTTGGTGTAATTGATGAAAAGTGCGCTGTTTATATTTTTTATAGCCTTGATAAGCCACTCTGTACATGGCACTAATTTTGTAGGAGTGACTAATTTTGTAGGAGTGACTAAGTGTGTTGAATGTCATCAAAAAGAGGTGGCAGAATGGCAGACCTCCCAACATGCTCAGGCCATGAGCCACGCGAGTGATGAGACCGTATTAGCGGATTTTGATCAAGCATCACTTATGTTTCAAGGCAAACAAAATCGTTTTTTCCGCAAAGGGAAAGAGTTTTGGGTGAATATAGAAGGCCTCAATAATCAGTTCTTTGATTATCAGATAAAGTACACCTTTGGTGTATACCCATTGCAGCAATATATGGTGGAGTTTGGTGACGGTAGAGTCCAGCTTATTCCTTATACTTGGGATGCTCGCAGTAAAGAGGAGGGCGGTCAGCGCTGGTATCATCTCTACCCGCAATTTACTCAACAGTCTGATGAGTTTTTTTGGTTAAATGAAGGGCAAAACTGGAATTACATGTGTGCGGATTGCCATTCTACCAATATAAAGAAAGGCTATGACAAACAAAAAAACACTTACCAAACGACCTGGTCGGAAATCAATGTTGCTTGCGAAGCTTGTCATGGTGCCGCTTTCGAGCATGTAAAATGGGCTGGTCAAAAAAATAAAAGTGCCAATAAGGGATTTGACCGTACTTTACAGCCAAGTGTTACGAATTGGGGCGACAGCGGAACCGGTATTCTCGAGCCTCAAGGCTTGCAACCTAGCCAACAATTAACAGCTTGTGCCCAGTGTCATAGCCGAGGCGTACAGCTTAATGAAGGCTATGATAACATTGAAAATAATGAATATTTAGATAGGCAACAGTTAACACTGATTAACAGTGAACTTTACCATAGTGATGGGCAAATCTATGATGAAAACTATGTGTATGGCTCCTTTCTTCAATCAAAAATGAGTCAGGCAGGGGTTGTTTGCTCTAATTGTCATAACCCTCACACAGGAAAGATTAAAATGGCAGAGCCAGCTTTGTGCTTGCAATGTCATAGTCCAAGCCACTACGCCGCTGAAGTGCATTCTCGCCATGAGTCAGGTACCGAAGGCAGTTTGTGCAGTGACTGTCATATGGTTGAAGAAAAGTACATGCAAGTTGATCTTCGCAAGGATCATAGCTGGCAAATTCCACGCCCCGATTTAAGTGAGAAAATGGGTGTACCAAACGCATGTGTCAGTTGTCATAAACAGAAAGATAATAAATGGGCAAGTACACAATTAGCTAAATGGTTTCCAGATTCTGCCATTCAAAATAGTGCTCATTTCTCACAGGCTTTTTTTGCCGCAGATAATCTACATCAAGGAGCGGAGAGGCGATTAAAGGAGGTTGTGGAAAATAAGCAACTAAGCTCAATTATTACAGCGTCTGCTTTAGAGCGGTTGGCACAATATCCAGGGCAAGTGGCTTATAGAACGAGTCTAGCCTCTTTAAACAATAGTAGTAGCCTAGTCCGTTTTGGTGCTGTGCAAGCAATGGCCCCCTATTCACCAGAGCAGCAGTGGTACGCATTAAGCCCTATGTTAAATGATCCCGTGCTCAGTATACGGCTTCTTACGGCAAGTTTACTGGTACCACAATGGCCAAGGCTGACTAAGCAGCAACAGACTCTGCTTAAGCCGAGTTTAGACGAGTATTTAGCGGTTCAACATTACAATAGCGACCGCGCGGGTAGAACGAATATTGCGAATGTTTATCGTCACCAAGGCTTGTTGGCTCAAGCGGAAGAAGAGTATTTAGGCGCGATACAAGTCGAACCCATTTATGTACTTTCTTATATTAATCTAGCCGACCTTTATCGGAGTTTGCAGCGCAATGACCAAGCGATAGCGATATTAAAGCAAGGTCTGTTAGTGGTTAAGCAAAGTGGGATTTTACATCATGCATTGGGGTTAGCTTATATTCGAGACAAACGCATGAAAGTGGCCACGGAACATCTACTTAACGCAACCATATTTGAACCCGCTAATGCACGTTTCCATTACATTTATGCATTAGCTGTTGAGTCTCATGACCGAGTAAAAGCTGAGCAAGCATTAATAACGGCTTATGAATTAAGTCATGACCCACAGTATTTATACCAACAATGCGATTTTCTTATTCGGAATAAACGCAAGAATGCGGCTGTTTGTGTTGAGCAATTAGAAAAACTGGTGCCAGTAGGCGCCGTGAAAGCGCTCAAAAGAAAACTGCAATAGCGGTACTCTTCGCAATATTTTATGAGACTGATTTTAGGCCTACTAATGAGCATGCTATTGGTACAGTGTGAGGAGTCATAGTCATGGTGTACATTGCAGTGCAAAGCATCCTTTTTTACCTTATGTTATTGATAGGGTTGAATCTGACCATGAAGGATTTACGGCGTATCAAACGCCATCCCTATTTAGTGCTTGGCATCACCGTCGCTCAAATAGTCATGCTACCGTTATTGGCTTACCTATTAATATTGCTGTTTAAACCTCAAGAATCTATTGCTATTGGTATGATGCTGGTTGCGATTTCTCCAAGTGGGGCATTATCGAATTTCTATAGCCTAATGGCTAAAGGGGATGCGGCGCTATCATTAACGTTAACGGCTGTGAGTAGTTTTGTCTCCGTCTTTGTTTTACCTATTATTTTGATATTTTTCTACTCGCAATTTAGTGTCAGCTCATCTCAATTATCAAGCGTGGTTGTCACACAAGCGGTTCAACTCAGTTTGACGCTATTGCTGCCGGTGATGATGGGTATATTCATCCGAAATAAGTTTGAAATTAAGCTAATACCTCGATTAGCACAACTTGAGCGATGTGGTTTTATCGGTTTGTTATTACTTATTGCAGGGATATTGGTCAATAATTTTTCGGCGATTGGTGAACAGTTACTGTTACTGATTATTCTTTCTAGCACTTTTACGCTACTGGCTATGTTGTTAGCTTCTTGCTTATGCCGATTAGCTAAGTTAACAATAACAATGAGCCTAAGCATTCTTTTTGAATTCCCGGTTCGAAATTTGGCTGTCGCGACCTTTGTTGCTGTAAATGTTTTTGCTCGCTCAGATTATTTGTTATTTGCAGCTTTATTTTTGGTGATTCAAACCCCATTTATGTTGTTGTCTGTCTGGTGGGGGAGAAGATGGGTTAGCCTTGCTTAAGTGTTTGAGAAGGAAGTTCACCAAATAGTTGGCGATATTCTGATGCAAAACGGCCTAGCTCTAAAAATCCCCACTGCAGTGCAGCATGCGATACCGTGATTGAAGCATCGCTAGTTAATAGCGTTTCTCTGACTCCATTTAGTCGAACGACCTTAAGGTAACGGATCGGTGTTATTCCTAAGTATTCACGAAAACCATACTCTAAACTGCGTTCGCTGAGGTTTGCCACTGTGCACAACTCAGATATTGAAGGCAAGCATGATGCAAATGATTGAAGATAGTCTATTACTCGATAAACACCTGCTATCCTGCGTGAATGAGGGCTTAAGGTGCTGGTATTATGTTCACTATTTAGCACCGTCTTTAAGGTGATTTGAGTGACTGAATTGGCGATAAACTCGCAAGTTTTTACTGATTGAAATAGGTTGTCAGTACTTGCAATTAATTTGAATATATAAAGAATACTATTTGTATACAGATCTAAACTTTCTTTTCTATTCTTAATGGCTTTGCTTAACAGCCATTGAGAGGGGATTTCTCGTTGATATAAATGTTGATACTGCTGGTTTAGCGTATCGTAATCAAACACTAATCCGGCATAGTCTAAAAAACCTTCAGTACAAATGTCCCACTCGTCTCCTGTTGCTTGTAACAAGGTATATTCTTCTCTCTCTCGGCCGCAAAACCTAAGAGGTTTACTACTCGGCAGGGGGACGGCAATGGGCAGAAATTGTTTGGGTGGCGCTGCGTGGATATGTGTCGCAGTGGTTAACTGTTCACGTAGTAATTGAACACTACCTAAATTTGCCTCCATATAGCAGTGTTGGCCATCACCCGGCTTTAGTTGGGTATAACTTCTGTTTTTTCTGCTTTGAAATGTCGCTAAATCACTCAAGTAATAAGTTTGAATCTTTTGTTCACTTAAGCCGAATGGTGTTTGCGGGAATTGCATATTGCTGGCCATAAAAAACTGCTACCGTTACCGCTATGTAAATGTATTGTTAATGTATCAAATGCTGATCTTATAGCAAGGTTCGGGTTGAAGTTACGCATGGTTAATGTGATGAATAATTTCAATGTGAATGTTAGATACTTTTTCTTTGCGCCGCTAAGAGAAAATCAAACTAAAGGAACTAGAATGAAGTTGAAGTTATTAAGCCCACTCATCGTGCTAGCAATAAGTGCCTGTTCTACAGAAGCACCTGAAGATGTTGGGGGATTAAAGGAAGAAAAGCGCCCTAATGTACTGGTCTTGATCGCAGATGATATGGGATATAGTGATATCGGTGCTTTTGGTAGTGAAATTGAAACGCCTAATATTGATAAGTTAGCCAATGAAGGGGTTAGTTTTACAAACTTCCATGTGGGTGCAACGTGTTCTCCAACACGAACGATGCTGATTAGTGGTGTAGATAACCATCTAGCAGGATTGGGTAATATGCATGAAATTATGGCTGATAACCAATTTGGCAAGCCCGGCTATGAAGGGTATTTGAATAACTCTGTTGTTACTCTCGCAACCGTCTTAAAAGATGCGGGCTACCACACTTATATGGCAGGTAAATGGCATCTAGGTGGCAACCCTGAATCTATTCCTCATGCTCGTGGTTTTGAACAATCATTCGCTCTAGCAGAAAGCGGTGCAGACAATTGGGTTGAGCAGCCGTATGCTCCAATGTATGAGCGTGTTCATTATTTTGAAAATGGCAAAGAAGTCGAACTGCCAACCAAAGATTACTTTTCCTCTGACTTTTATACACAGAGGATCATCGACAATATCGAGAGTAATCGTAAAGATGACAAACCCTTTTTTGCTTGGGTAGGATACCAAGCAGTGCATTATCCTCATCAAGCACCTAAAGAGTTTATTGATAAATATAACGGTGTTTATGACGCGGGTTGGGAGGAGTTAAGAAAGAGTCGTCTGGCACGCCAAACAGAGATGGGACTGTTTCCTAAGGAAGTTAAACTGGCAGAAAACTTCGATAAAACAAGTTTCGAAGATTGGCAGTTACCTGATTGGGACACTCTGAGCGAAGAAGAGAAAAAGTTTAATGCTCGTCGTATGCAAACATACGCAGGCATGGCTGATAACATGGATCATAATATTGGTAAAATCTTAACTTATTTAAAAGATATCGGTGAGTTAGACAATACGTTTATCTTGTTCTTATCTGATAACGGTACCGATCCTAACTTACTGTCTGCGAAAGCTGAGTATGAAGCTTGGTACCGTAAGAATTACAAGTATACCTACATGGATGATTATGAAGGTGACTACTCTACAATGGGGCAAAAAGGCTCGTATGCTGACTATGGTCCGGGTTGGGCAGCAGCAGCGAATACCCCTAACAGTTACTTCAAAACGTTCTCAAGTGAAGGGGGATTACGTGTTCCTTTTATTGCACGTTTTCCTAAAACAATTCCAGCAAACAGTAAAGTTAATACCTTTGCTTTTGTTAAAGATGTTTACCCAACCATTTTAGAGGTGACGGGTGTTGATTTGCCGAGTCGTAATTATAACGGTAAAGAAATACATGTCCCTGATGGTAAAAGTGCATTATCAGTTCTTATGGGGGATAAGCCGTCCGTACATGGAGAGAAAGACGTAATCGGTTACGAACTGGCTGGTAGTAGTGCAGTATTTCAAGGTAAATATAAGTTATCTAATAACCCAGCACCTAAGGGAAATGGGGAATGGGAACTTTATGATATAAGCATAGACCCATCGGAAGTTAATAACCTAGCTCAAGAAATGCCTGAGTTAGTGGAAGAGTTGAAAGCTGCGTATGCTGTATATGAAAAAGAAAACTCTTTAGTCCCCGTTCCTGATGGTTATAACCCTTTAACGCAAGTATTAAAAAATAGTACTCGTCATTCATCTCACTAAAACTTAACTAGCTTGATAAAAAATGCCAGACAATGATTCATTGCTGGCATTTTTTTGCCTTGGATTTAAGGTTAGAAATCAGGTTGCACCTGGGCTTTGAAGTTAGACTTCGTCTAACAGCTAAAGTCGTGGCGCTTCGCCCACACCCGAGCCAATGGGGAAAGCGCTTGTCCCTCTTTATTTCATAAGAGTAAACCCTCAGCGCCCCAGACGAAGTTGTTGATCCTCATGCTAATGGATAAATCGCTAACGCTTCCGATGGGGAATTGGTGTTTCCTGTATGTTTGGTAACTCACTTTTGCCCCAAAATGTGTTTCGCAACTCAAAAGGCAAGTTGGCCGAATAAAGCTTTGGCTTTAGAAAAGCTAATGATAAATGGGTTTGCTTAGTCTATAAGTTATGCTTGTCTTATCTTTTCTAAGCTGTGTTTATACACAGTGTTATTGATTTTGATCAGATTTCTAGTCAATAGTTGATGAAATTGTGCGCGTATACACTTGTGGCTTAATATAATACTAAGTAACATCAGGCACATAGAAACATGTGAATGTAGATAATAGGTTTGGAAACCGCGCATGCGCGTTTAGCCTAACGGGTTATCTAGAGAAAATCTGATAATATAATTAGATACAGTAGGTTAGCGATGCGCATTTTTACTGGTCTATGCGCATGCGCACTATACAAACGTTAGGAGATTCAAGGTGATTTCATATCAACCTGCCTGTGATTTATCCAAATCGGCAGAAATTACATATAACAATATGCGCCCATATTATGAGCACTATTTAGTTGATTGGGAGCAGCCTAAAATACTCGAACAAATTTTGAGTTTAGATAATTGGGATATCTTATCTGAGGGGGAGGTGGTAGGAGCTATTCGCCTATCATTTGATAGCGACGAGTGTTATTTACGTGATCTTCAAGTCAACGAAGAATTCCAAAACAAAGGTATTGGCGCAGCAGCATTAGTAGAGTCAACTAGATTAGCTCAAGCCTCAGGAGTAAAAAAACTCAAATTAAGAGTTTTTAAAATCAGTCCAGCGCATCACCTATATAAAAGAAACGGTTTTACGTTGGTTAGTGAGGATGAAAGGTTCTACTACATGGAGCAAGACATCTCCTAACGAACGACTATGGCGTCAATAACTTATTTTTACCCAGAAGTCGGTTAGGAACGTAAAACGTTAATGCCCCATTGTGAGCTAGGGCCGTCTCGTATTTCATTCTCCTAATGTACTATTTGACCTACTTTCTCAGGGCAATCCATTTTTTAGACTGATACATTCACTAGGATGACAGAAGTAATATTTTATCGTTAATGTGAGATATCTATTAATTGAACTTGCTCTAAGAGTCAGAACTCGAGTTGATACTGCTTATGTTATCTTGTTCATGGATCATACAATATTGAAACCATCCATTAAACATTTCTATCATTTCGCTACCACCAAACTCATCATTTTTGTCATATACAAAGTATGTATCAGAACCTCCTCCCCTAAGTGTAAACTGTCCATGATGCTCGCCCCAACGAGAAAATGTTAAGAAAAGATAATTATCATTTACTAAAAAACCTATTACATTTGGCATGTGTTCGTACAAAGATAAGCGAATTTTTTGACCAGTCACTCCTGAATTTATGGCTCTAAGCACTTCTTCTTTGGTTCCCACTGTGCTATGCGTAAACCGTGTATAAACGCTACTTTTGTCCATTTGATACTCAGGTGACAGTAGCGCCACAGAAATATCTAATTTTTTACCTGATAAGTTGTAATCAGAATTAGGGTCCAAAAACCGTGAAATTACCGTCGTCCAACCGAATCTACCAGCGATACCTATATACTTGATAGATAAAGCTTTTTCATCACTAGCTAATGCATGTACCTTTTTAAGCAGTTCTTCTGAACTGACAATTTGAATAACACCTTTATCGACAGTTACTTTTTCATAAATTTCGAATAATACTTGAAGTATGATAAACCCTAAAAATAACGCAGCGGTATAAACTACATGTTCTGATATATTTTTTGGTAGGATACTAGGTGGCAACGCTTCAGACCCCACAATAAAGAACATAATAATAAAAGCTATTGGCCTCTTAGATTTCTCATAACCTTCCCTAAGTTGAGTTATGAAACTTGGCTTATTATCTTCATGCATTGCACACCTCAAAAAATCCTTTTCAATAACACGTAATTCTAGACTGACTACAACAAAGCGCAAATTTAACCAAGAGGTAAGGTCTAAAAACTATAGACACTTTTTTAGTCCATCGTTCACTCAATTATTAAACGACGAAAACAATTAAAGGGTCAGGCACCTAAATTACAAATCATCTACCCCAATAGCGGCATTCATAGCTTCATTTATGACCCTGCTGGATAAGTTACTTCCATTTGGTAAGACCCCTCTCACTCATCAATTTCTATTGGCAATTACCTATCTAAATCTCTTTACCTAGTGGGGTTGCAATTTTGTTTTGCAATACCTGATGTTATCCGTAAAGAGCTAATATAGCAAAGTCACTGACACGCTTTTGTCCAAAAGTGAGTTAGAAGCATCTTTAACCATAATCAAAAGCTAGATAATTCCGATAGACCTACAGAAAACACCATTCCCTATCGAAGTTGCCGAAGTACGTAGATGAAAATGACGTGGAGCCATCATGGATGATGGTTCAGGCTCAGCGGGACATGGATGTCCCATCTGAGCCGTTAGGCGATTTTTATTGGAGTATGAGGCCCGTATCTAATGAATGTAACTTCGTCTGGGGCGGCAGGGGAGATCCAAGAGGGGGTTGCTGTTGTCCCCTTCTTGGCCGAGTGTGAGCTGGAAGCTCACGACCTTTTATCAAACGAAGTTTGATTGCTTCAACGCTTAGTTGTTAGACCCAGTCTAACTTTCTCGTCGAAAACTCGACAGCCACCATTGTTGTTAACAGTAAAACAATCAGAATGCTAAAGCTGACTGAAGCGGAGCCAAGTAGCCTTCCGAGTTGCCCAACTCACAAACAAAACAGGTGTTTTAAATAGCTAGCCTCTGGTGGGAAGCATCCGTATAATCCCAGCGAAATGTACAGCTTGAACGGTTTTTGTACATGTCTATATTCGTACTTTGCTAACTTAAACTAAC
Source organism: Shewanella sp. 30m-14 (assembly GCF_052977125.1). Lineage (NCBI taxonomy): Bacteria > Pseudomonadati > Pseudomonadota > Gammaproteobacteria > Alteromonadales > Shewanellaceae > Shewanella > Shewanella sp. 30m-14. Next base: position 58,784 of record NZ_JBRILW010000006.1, read on the forward strand.
GCTGATTCAACTAACGCTGATTCAAACAATGATTGTTTTCTAAAAAGAAAAGCCTTACTTAAGTTAGCAATGATGACACCCTACAAATCAATATAATAAAAACCAAGGGACTGAGTTCCATGTTAGAAAAATTATTCAAATTAAAACAAAATCAAACTTCGTTAAAGCAAGAAGTTATCGCGGGACTCACGACTTTCTTGACCATGGCTTACATCATTTTTGTTAATCCTATGATGCTAGCCGATGCGGGTATGGATCACGGCGCCGTGTTTGTCGCGACCTGTTTAGCGGCGGCCATCGGTTGTTTAGTCATGGGCTTAGTGGCTAACTACCCGATTGCGTTGGCGCCAGGCATGGGTTTAAATGCTTTCTTCACTTACACAGTCGTTGGCGAGATGGGTTACTCATGGGAAACGGCTTTAGGCGCTGTATTCCTGTCGGGGATCTGCTTCTTAGTGCTTTCTTTAGTGCGCATTCGAGAGTGGATTGTTAATAGCATTCCTATGTCGCTACGTATTGGTATTGCCGCGGGTATCGGCTTGTTCTTGGCTTTATTAGGCCTTAATAGCGCGGGTATTGTAGTTTCTAGCCCAGCGACATTAGTGACTATGGGCGACATTACGTCATTTCCTGCAGTGATGGCGGCATTAGGGTTCTTCCTAATTATCGCTATGGTACATCATGGGATGAAGTCTGCCGTGGTTGTCAGTATTCTAACGATTACCTTACTCGGCTTACTGTTTGGCGATGTGCAGTACCAAGGTATTGTATCTGCGCCACCGTCAATTATGCCGACATTTATGAAGATGGACCTGTCTGGTGTGCTTGAGATCAGCATGTTATCAGTGGTGTTTGCATTCTTGTTTGTCGACTTGTTTGATACCTCAGGCACCTTAGTTGCCGTCGCTCAGCGTGGTGGTTTCTTAGATGATAAAGGTCGTTTGCCCCGCTTAAACCGTGCGTTAACGGCTGATAGCACAGCGACAATCGCAGGTGCGATGCTGGGTACATCAACTACGACCAGTTACGTTGAAAGTACAGCGGGTGTGAGTGCGGGCGGGCGCACAGGGTTAACGGCTATTGTGGTTGGCTTGTTATTTCTCGGCTCGCTGTTTATCTCTCCTTTGGCTGCTATGGTGCCTGCGTATGCGACTGCTGGAACGCTATTTTATGTGGCAATCTTAATGATGTCTGGGCTGGTTCATATTGAGTGGGAAGATATTACCGAGGCAGCGCCAGTCGTTGTGGTGTGTATTTTAATGCCGCTGACATTTTCAATCGCTACAGGCATTGCGATGGGCTTTATCTCATATGCGGTCATTAAGTTGATGAGTGGACGTTATAAGGACTTAAGCGTTGGCGTGGTGATATTAGCAGCTCTATTTATTGCTAAGTTTATTTATGGCTAGCGCTTAATTGACTTAAGCTGCAAACACAAAAGCCGCACTCGCTGTGGCTTTTGTGTTTATGGGTATTAGCTCTGACTGTTAAAAAATCTCGCGTTAAATTTCAATATTCTGCTAAATTTCCTGCCATTTTTACGAGAAACCCCTAATTCAGCCTTTTTTTTCAGTTTCTTTGTTGGTGCTTACTACCAATTCAAACCTAGATTGGGTATAAGGTTTTATTCAATGTAATTTTGTTAGCAAATAATGAACTTAAGTGAGATTAGTTACCGCCGCGTAGTGGTTAAATTGGGAACAAGTGTACTGACATCTGGCAGCTTAAAGTTAGATAAAGCACACATGGTTGAATTAGCACGACAGATGGCTTGCTTGATGAAAGCTGGCGTAGAAGTCGTTTTGTGCACCTCGGGAGCAATCGCTGCGGGTAAAGAGCATTTAGGCTACCCCAAACTACCCGATACCATAGCCAGTAAACAGCTGCTCGCTGCGGTAGGGCAAAGCCAACTTATTCTTGCTTGGTCTCAGTTATTCAGTATTTATGGTTTGCATGTCGGCCAGCTATTGCTGACCCGCGCCGACCTGCATGACAGAGAGCGCTACTTAAACGCGAGAGACTCTCTTAATGCGCTGCTTAACAATGGCATTATTCCCATTATTAACGAAAATGACGCCGTAGCAACGGCCGAGATTAAAGTGGGCGACAATGATAATTTGTCTGCCAGAGCCGCACTGTTATGTGATGCGGACCTATTGATCTTATTGACCGACCAAAAAGGTTTGTTTGATGCTGATCCGCGTAAAAATCCGGATGCAAAGCTGATCACTGAAGTTCAAAATATTGATGATAGTTTACGCATGCTGGCTGGTGGCGCTGTTTCTGGGCTGGGCACTGGTGGCATGGCGACTAAGCTCGAGGCTGCAGACATTGCACGCCGTGCTGGTGTTGAAGTGGTCATCGCGTCAGGACATCATAAAGATGTGATTCAAAACGTGGTCTGCTCAAAACCTGTCGGTACTCATTTTACCGCGCTTGAGCACCCGCTTGAGAGTCGTAAACAGTGGATTCTGGCAGGGCCTAAGGCTCGTGGACAGCTGGTACTTGATAGCGGCGCAATTGGCGCAGTCACCGAGAAAGGCAGAAGCTTGCTCTCTAAAGGGATCATCGAGGTTAACGGTCTTTTTCAGCGCGGTGATACCATAGAGCTTGTTGATACAAAGGGTAAGGTTTACGCCAAAGGCATGAGTCGATACGGCTCACTAGATGTCAGTAAAATTGCTGGTAAGCACTCTGATAGCATCGAAGAGATGCTTGGCTACGATTATGGTGATGCAGTAGTTCACCGCAACGACATGGTGGTGTTATGAATAACGAAGAATATTTAACGGCTTTAGGGCAAAATGCTAAGCAGGCAAGTTATGCATTAGCGACACTTTCTGGCAACCAGAAATCTGCACTGCTTAAGTGCATCGCGCAAAAGCTGACTGCCGCAAAAGCAGACATAGTCAATGCAAACCTGCAAGATGTTGCTGCCGCTAAAGCCAATGGCCTATCTGATGCGATGATCGATCGCTTGTTGCTTGATGAAACCAGACTGATGGGCGTGATTAGCGATATTGATAACGTGATTGGCTTGACCGATCCAGTCGGAAGCGAAATTGATAGCCGCCTTTTAGATAACGGTTTGCGCTTATCACGCAGGCGTGTGCCGCTTGGGGTTATTGGCGTTATTTATGAAGCGCGTCCAAATGTTACCGTCGATATTGCAGTGCTAGCCCTTAAAACCGGTAATGCGGTGATTCTGCGTGGCGGTAAAGAAACGTTAGCGTCGAACAAAGCCCTATGCACTGTGATCCGTAGCGCTATGGTCGAGCACGGTTTATCAGAAGATTGTGTGCAGCTAATTGATAGCCCTGATAGAAGCTTGGTATCTGGATTATTAAAACTCGATAAATATGTCGATATGATAGTGCCGCGCGGTGGTCAAAATTTACAACGTTTATGCGCCGAGCAAGCCACGATTCCGGTGATCTTGGGCGGGATTGGTATTTGTCATATCTATGTCGATGCTGAGGCTAACTTAGAAAAAGCGATTGCAGTTATTGAAAACGCTAAAGTTCAACGACCTACAGTATGTAATGCGCTTGATACCGTGCTTATTCATCAAAGCCATGCCAAGCAGTTTATTCCTCAGTTATGCAAGCACCTTGCAAGCCTTGGGGTTAAGTTTTATGGCTGCGACCAGACGCAAGCGATGTTAAACACGCAAGGGATTGAGGTTTGTGCTGCCAACGACGAAAGTTTTGCCACTGAATGGCTATCGTTAACACTCGGGATTAAGGTTGTTGCTGACTTAAGCCAAGCGGTAGAACATATTCGTACGTTCTCAAGCGGACATTCAGAGTCGATTTTGACTGACAATATCCATATAGCCAGTGAGTTTATGAATGCTATCGACTCGGCAGCCGTCTATGTTAATGCTAGCACTCGCTTTACCGATGGTGGCGAATTTGGCCTAGGTGCCGAAGTGGCGGTAAGCACCCAAAAGTTGCATGCTCGTGGACCTATGGGACTAGAAGCACTGACAACCTATAAGTGGTTAGCGTGGGGCGATTATACCATTCGAAGTTAAATTAATTCGCTTCTGTATCAGCATAAAAAAGCCGCATTGAGCGGCTTTTTTATGCTGATATTTTCTTACACTAATGGGTATAAGTGGGTAAAGGTGGGAATACGAGCGGCTCATAAGTGATGACTTGGTGCAGGTATAGCACCAAGTAGACGATTGCCATCACCGAGGTGTAGATCCTAAAGGGGGTGAGAAAACCTCGCATATGGAAAAAATGACGGTATTGGATCTCCCGGGTAAAATAGAGTGATGGCAGCAAGAAAAAGCAATACAAAAATGCGAAGTACCAAGTGTACGAACGCTCTTGTTGTAATTCATGTATTAGCATAGCAATAGCAAATGCCATTGAGCTCAGCCTGATAAACTTAACGACTTTAGCTTGCCTAAAAAACTTTAATGCATCCATATATTTGTAATACATAACTAATTTCCGTATTGTTACGCAGTTGTTACACTTATACCTAAGCTTGAACTTATTTACAATTGGCCATAGAAAAAAAGTCCATAAGTTGTAGATGAATAACATTAAATGGGTAAAAGAATGATTGTTAGCTGTGTTGACCTGCTACTAACTCTTCGTGTTTAGCCCCATTTTGTTCAGTTCTATTTTTAGTTCAGCTTTAGTTTGGCCCGATTCTGTTTAGTCTAATTTTATTTAGACCGAATCTATTTTATCTCGAATTTAGTTTAGTCCAATGTACATTAAACAGATGAAAAAACCGACTCAAGGTCGGCTTTGTTTTGAAACCATAGTGCTAAGCATTGCTTTAAAGCCATGATATTAGATCCATGGTGTTAGAACGGGGAGGAAGGACTAGTGCAGCCCTCCCTTGATTGGCGTTAGTCTTTCATGCCTAGATATTATGCCTAGATGTTATACAGGGATACGCTTTTTTGCGCGCCACTGACCGACTTTAGGCAATATTTGCTGTAATGCCAGCGCGAATATAATCAAACCTAAGCCTATGTATGTCGATTTTTCAATGCTCTCTTGTAAAATCCAAGCGATAAAGCCTATCGACATCACTGGCGTAATAAATACTAGCGTGCTGATACTCGCAGTGCGCTCTGCTTTCTTTAAGGCGATTAACCAAAGCACAAAAGTAACGCCCATTTCAAACAGCCCAACATATACGCCAGCGAATATGGCTTTTATGTCCCAAGTGGGTAATGACTGAGTCAATAACAGCGCCACCACAATAAAAGGCAGCCCGACCAAAAAGCTTAATAATAGGCTAACAACGGGATCGCCCTTATCTTTAGTATTCACTATCCAGTAAAGCGACCAAAGCAGGGTACTGGTTAACGCAAGCACTACACCAGTCATGCTTTCAAAGTGAACGTTGGTGATATTACCTTTTGTCGCAATAAAGAATACACCGCAGTACGCTACCAGTGCGGCCGTAATGTCACTCTTTCTTAATTTTTGCCCCAGTAATGGCACTGATAATAAAGGTAACAAAATCGCCCAAGTGTAATTTAAGGACAATGCTTGCTGAGCAGGTAAAAGATCATAGGCTTTGAACAGGACTAGATAATACAGAAACGGGTTGAGCAGGCCTGTTTGCAAATAAAACCAAGGTCGCCCCCAAAATTGCTGCTTAATGAGTGACAGCTTTTTTTGGGCGATTAATATCGCACCTAAAGCAAAGATAGATGTAGTCACGGCAATAAACACCAATTGTAAGGGTGTAAAGTGCGCCAAAGCTAACTTAAACGCCGTTGCGACAGTGGACCACAAGAAAATGGCGCCAATGCCAAATACGTATGCTTGATGGGATGATTTCAATGTTTACTACTCTATACAACAAGATGATGACAAAGCGCATAATCCAGTTTTAGCTCTGATATCGTGCGCCATCTTTAAGATTGTATTCATTATACGTTTTACCGTTTTTTTAACCGCGTCCTAGATCAAATTAATGCACTCTTAAGATAAAATTTAAATTTATCCCTTGTATTCATTCTAAACGTCCCAATATAGGGTTTATGAGAAGATTTAGGGTGATAAAAAAGACTTGAAAAGTATTAAGTCTGTCCCCACTTCATAAACCAGATAACAAATTTAGTTTTTAAAAGTTTTTCGGAGGACTCCATGGGTAGAATTATTGGTATCGATTTAGGCACAACTAACTCTTGTGTTGCAGTATTAGATGGCGGCAAAGCACGCGTATTGGAGAATGCTGAAGGCGATCGTACGACACCCTCAATCATCGCATACACTGCTGATGAAACATTAGTTGGCCAGTCTGCAAAGCGTCAGGCTGTAACAAACCCAACGAACACAGTATTTGCTATTAAGCGTCTAATTGGCCGTCGTTTTAAAGATGACGAAGTTCAGCGTGACGTTGACATCATGCCATTCAAAATCATCAGCGCTGACAATGGCGATGCATGGGTTGAAGCACAAGGCAAGAAAATGGCTCCACCACAAATCTCTGCTGAAATCTTGAAGAAGATGAAGAAAACGGCAGAAGATTTCTTAGGTGAAGAAGTGACTGAAGCGGTTATTACCGTTCCTGCTTACTTTAACGATTCACAACGTCAAGCAACTAAAGATGCGGGTCGCATCGCAGGTCTTGAAGTTAAGCGTATCATCAACGAGCCAACAGCGGCGGCACTTGCTTACGGTATCGATAAGAAGCAAGGCGACAATATCGTTGCTGTATACGATTTAGGTGGTGGTACATTTGATATCTCTATCATCGAAATCGACAGTGTTGATGGCGAGCAAACGTTCGAAGTACTTGCAACTAACGGTGACACTCACTTAGGTGGTGAAGACTTTGATAACCGTATGATTAAGTATCTTGCTGACGAGTTCAAAAAAGAGCAAGGTCTTGACCTACGTAACGATCCACTAGCGATGCAGCGTCTAAAAGAAGCGGCAGAAAAAGCGAAGATCGAACTATCGAGCACAACACAAACTGAAGTTAACCTGCCTTACATCACAGCTGACGCAACAGGTCCTAAGCACTTAGTGGTTAAAATCACTCGTGCAAAACTTGAGTCACTTGTTGAAGATTTGATTAAACGTTCACTTGAGCCACTAAAAGTTGCACTTGCAGATGCTGACCTTTCAGTTTCTGACATCAACGAAGTGATTCTAGTGGGTGGCCAGACTCGTATGCCTAAAGTGCGTGAAGAAGTTTCTGCATTCTTTGGCAAAGAGCTACGTCAAGATGTTAACCCTGATGAAGCGGTTGCTATCGGTGCAGCGGTTCAAGCGGGTGTACTATCAGGTGAAGTTAAAGACGTACTGCTACTAGACGTTACGCCACTGTCTCTAGGTATTGAGACTATGGGTAGCATCATGACGAAGCTTATCGAGAAGAACACCACTATCCCGACTAAAGCGTCACAAACATTCTCGACTGCTGACGACAACCAAAGTGCTGTGACTATTCACGTACTTCAAGGTGAGCGTAAGCAATCAAGCGGTAACAAGTCTTTAGGTCAATTTAACCTAGAAGGTATTGAGCCTGCACCACGTGGCATGCCACAGGTCGAAGTGACTTTTGACATCGATGCTGACGGTATCTTGCATGTATCTGCTACAGACAAGAAGACTGGCAAAGCACAAAACATCACGATTAAAGCCTCTTCTGGTCTAAGTGATGAGGAAGTGGACGCTATGGTTCGTGACGCTGAAGCACATGCTGATGAAGATGCTAAGTTCGAAGAGCTAGCTACAGCTCGTAACCAGGCTGATGGCATGGTTCACGCAACTAAGAAGCAGATCGAAGAAGCGGGTGAGGCACTACCAGCGGACGAGAAAGAGAAGATTGAAGCTGCAATGGCTAACGTTGACACTGCTGTTAAAGGCAATGACAAAGAAGCGATTGAAAAGTCTACTCAAGAGCTAATGGAAGCGTCTTCTAAATTAATGGAAATCGCTCAAGCTAAGGCTCAAACTGAGCAAGGTCAACCTCAAGGTGAAGCACAAGCTTCTAAGCCTGAAGATGACGTAGTTGACGCTGAGTTTGAAGAAGTTAAAGACGACAAAAAATAATGACGGGTAATTCCTAAATTATTGTAGCGGGCGTTATGAGGAAACTCTAACGCCCGTTTGTGCAACTTTAGCCAAAAAGTATTAAAAACTATGTCAAAGCGCGATTTTTACGAAGTATTAGGTGTCGGACGTGACGCCAGCGAACGCGAAATAAAGAAAGCTTATAAGCGTTTAGCAATGAAATTTCACCCAGACCGCAATCCGGGTAACAAAGAAGCTGAAGCAAGCTTTAAAGAAGTTAAAGAAGCTTACGAAATTCTAACCGACAGCGATAAGAAAGCGGCCTATGACCAGTTTGGTCATGCTGGCGTTGATCCTAATCGTGGTGGCGGCGGTGGTTTTGGCGGCGGCGGTGATTTTGGCGACGTATTTGGTGATGTGTTCGGCGATATCTTCGGCGGCGGACGCCGCGGTGGTCAACGTCAAGCTGCGCGCGGAAGTGACTTACGTTACAACTTAGAGTTGTCTTTAGAAGAGGCGGTTCGCGGCTTAACCAAAGAGCTACGTATTCCAACATTAGCGGCTTGTGATGTGTGTGACGGCAGCGGTGCTAAGAAAGGCTCCTCGCCAACAACTTGTGGTACCTGTCATGGCCAAGGCCAAGTACAGATGCGTCAAGGTTTCTTCGCAGTGCAGCAAGCCTGTCCAACCTGTCATGGCCGTGGCAAGATCATTAAAGATCCTTGTAACAAGTGTCATGGTGAAGGTCGCGTAGAAAAGAGCAAGACCTTATCAGTTAAGATCCCAGCTGGGGTTGATACAGGCGATCGTATTCGTCTTTCTGGCGAAGGTGAAGCGGGCGAGTTTGGTGCACCACCAGGTGACTTATATGTTCAGGTGAGTGTTCGTGAACATGCCATCTTCCAGCGTGATGGCAACAACCTTTATTGTGAAGTGCCTATTTCGTTCAGCAAAGCGGCGTTAGGCGGCGAGATTGAAGTGCCAACACTTGATGGTAAGGTTAATCTTAAGATCCCAACTGAAACCCAAACTGGACGCATGTTCCGTATGCGCGGTAAAGGTGTTAAGTCTGTTCGCAGTCATGCAGTGGGTGACTTGCTATGTAAGGTCGTCATGGAAACACCTGTCAACCTTAATGAGCGTCAAAAAGAGCTACTACGTGAATTTGAAGATACGTTAACGGGTCAATCAAAGAAGCACAGTCCAAAGGCTGATGGTTTCTTCGATGGCGTGAAGAAGTTTTTTCAAGATCTGAATAGCTAAATCTGAGCTCGTTCAGTATATAATTTAAGCCTCGCGAATGCGGGGCTTTTTGTTATATGTGCTGAAGCTATTTGTACTTAGGTTATTTGCACTAAAGCTATATATTATGTTTTACGTGAAGGGAGTTAAGCTTATATGAAAGGAATACTATTACTGCTTAGCGCTGTATTATTGTGTACGGGCTGCGCTACTCATCAATCGCCAACAGGGCGGGGGCAAACCTTGCTGTTTTCATCAGAAGAGATGTCGCAGCTTGGTGATACTTCATTTGCTCAGCTCAAGCAGCAAGAGACAGTTAGCCAAGACAGAGCGATAAACAGCTATGTTAATTGCGTTGCACTGCGTATTACTCAAGCGTTACCCGATCAGAGTTTGCCATGGGAGGTCGTGGTATTTGAGTCAGAGCAAGTCAACGCGTTTGCGCTGCCTGGTGGCCATATAGGGGTTTACACCGGTCTGCTAAACGTGGCGACCAATCCTGACCAGCTTGCCACAGTGATTGGTCATGAGGTGGCTCATGTACTGGCAAACCACAGTAACGAGCAAGTGTCGCGCGCACAGATGACAGGTGCAGGCATGCAACTGGCAGATCTTGCCTTAGGCGCGGGGGGGATTGCGGATAAAGAACTTTATATGGCAGCCCTTGGTTTAGGTGTACAAGTTGGATACATACTCCCCTATGGTCGTGACCAAGAATCAGAAGCCGATATGATAGGTGTCGAATTGATGGCCAAAGCGGGATTTGATCCAGCTCAGAGTGTCGATCTGTGGCGCAATATGTCTAAAGCGGGCGGCGAGCAGGGGCCAGAGCTGCTTTCTACTCATCCATCCCATGGGCAGCGTATTGCACAGTTACAACAAATGCAGGCGAAAGCCCAACCTCTATATAATGCCAGTAACGCGAGTATGAAAAATTCTTGCCAAAGACCAAAATAGCTACGGTTTTTAGGGCAATATCACAGAAATTATGATAAAGTTTCGCGCGAAATTTAAATTGAATCAATGAGAGTACAATCATTATGTCTGATAAGTTCAGTACAATTGAAGAGCAAGCAAGCTACGGTGTTGGTCGTCAACTAGGTGAGCAACTAGCTGCAAACTCGTTTGAAGGTATCGATATTTCTGCTGTTCAATTGGGTCTATCTGACGCATTCGAAGGTAAAGAAAGCCTAGTGTCTATGCAAGATATGCAAGTTGCTTTCACTGAAATCAGCCAGCGTATCCAGAAAGTTCAAGAAGCTGCTGCTGCGGCTGCATCAGAAGTAGGTGAAAAATTCCTTACTGATAATGGTGCTCGTGAAGGTGTTGTGACTTTGGACTCAGGTCTACAGTACGAAATCATTACTGAAGGTAACGGTGATAAGCCTGGTTACGACTCTACAGTACGTACTCACTACCACGGTACTTTCATCTCTGGTGACGTATTCGATAGTTCTGTTGCTCGTGGCGAGCCAGCAGAATTCCCAGTATCTGGCGTTATCGCTGGTTGGACTGAAGCATTGCAACTTATGCCTACAGGTTCTAAGTGGAGACTATTTGTACCACAGCACCTAGCATACGGTGAGCGCGGCGCAGGTGCTGCAATCCCGCCATATTCAACTTTGGTATTCGAAGTTGAATTGTTAGACATTATCTAAGTTAGACAATAAGCCTAAGTTAATACTTAGGCTTTTTTTTGACATTTGCAGGGAGTACTGAGATGACTGAACAAGTAAGAGTGGCAATAACAGGCGGCAGTGGCCGTATGGGACGTACTCTTATTGAAGCGGCAAAACAAAATGAAATGATTTTGTTGGGCGCGGCGATTGAACGAGCTGGTTCGACTCTGATGGGCGTCGATGCGGGTGAACTTGCAGGCGTTGGGGCGATGAATGTGGCCATTACCGACTCTCTCGATAAAGCGGTTGATGATTTTGATGTGCTTATCGATTTTACCTCACCTGAAGCCAGTGTTGTGCATACAGACTGGTGTGCAAAGAATGGCAAAGCAATCGTTATAGGCACCACCGGGTTCAATCATGCTCAGAAAGAGCAAATTTCTGCCTACTCTGATCAGATACCGATTGTCATGGCGCCAAATATGGCGGTTGGCGTTAATCTTATGTGGAAACTGCTTGAAGTGGCCGCAGAGGTGATGGGCCAATACAGCGATATCGAGATCATAGAAGCTCACCATAGATATAAGAAAGATGCACCGTCAGGTACCGCGCTGAAGATGGGTGAAGTGATCGCTGAAACCTTAGGCCGTGATCTGGAAAAGTGTGCAGTGTATGGTCGCGAGGGGATTACTGGTGAGCGTGATAGAGAAACCATAGGTTTCGCTACTGTGCGTGCTGGCGATATCGTGGGTGAGCATACCGCATTATTTGCCGATATGGGTGAACGACTAGAGATCACCCATAAAGCATCGAGCCGAATGACCTTTGCAAATGGTGCTATGCGCGCCGCAACCTGGTTAGTCGAGCAAAATGCAGGGCTTTACGATATGCAGCAAGTCTTAGGCTTGAAGGCATAATTATTTAAAACCGCTATCAGCGGTTTTTTTTTGCTTGAAATTTTTTTGATAAAATACTTTCTTCATCTATAGACAGGTTTTGCTTTTACATATAAAATCGGCGGAATTTGTCAAAATTTTGCATTTTAGCGAAAGTTGGTATTTTAAAAACATATAAAAAACAATTAATTTCAATGATTTGGCTCTTTCCGGAGGTCGCGTTGACAAAGTCTGCCTTACTCGTACTTGAAGATGGAACCATTTTTTCTGGCACTGCAATTGGTGCTGAAGGGATGTCTGTTGGTGAAGTCGTTTTTAACACTTCAATGACCGGTTACCAAGAAATTTTGACTGATCCATCATATTCACGTCAAATGGTAACCCTCACTTATCCACATATTGGTAATACTGGTACCAATGATGAAGATACAGAGTCTAGCTCTGTTCATGCATGTGGCCTTATCATTCGAGACTTGCCGCTAATCGCAAGTAACTTTCGTAATCAGCAATCTTTAAGCGATTATTTGATCGCTAACAACGTTGTTGGTATTGCTGATATCGATACTCGTAAATTAACTCGTATCCTACGTGAAAAAGGCGCTCAAGCCGGTTGTATCATGGTGGGTGATTTAGATGAAGCTAAAGCGCTAGCTGCAGCTAAAGCCTTCCCAGGCCTTAAAGGCATGGATTTGGCTAAAGAAGTCACCACAAACGAAACATATTCATGGCGCAGCGGTAGCTGGCGTTTAGTTGGCGGTTTGCCATCTGATACGCCTGAAGCTGAGCTTAAATATAAAGTCGTTGCTTATGATTATGGCGTGAAGCGTAATATTTTACGCATGTTGGTTGACCGTGGCTGTGATGTCACTGTTGTACCAGCTCAAACTCCTGCTGCAGAAGTACTTGCTATGAATCCTGATGGGGTTTTCCTATCAAATGGCCCTGGTGACCCTGAGCCATGTGATTATGCAATTGCTGCGATTCAAGAGATTTTAAAGACTGACATTCCAGTTTTTGGTATCTGTCTTGGTCACCAGCTGCTGGCATTAGCTTCAGGTGCTAAAACACTGAAAATGAAGTTTGGTCATCACGGTGCTAACCACCCTGTGAGCAATATTGAGCAAGGTAATGTGATGATCACCAGCCAAAACCACGGTTTTGCTGCGGATGAAACAAGCTTACCAGCCAATATTAAAGTGACACATAAGTCACTATTTGATGGTTCACTGCAAGGTATACACCTTACAGATAAGCCTGCATTTAGTTTCCAAGGACACCCTGAAGCGAGTCCTGGACCACATGATGCGGCGCCACTGTTTAATCACTTCATTGACTTGATTGATTTGTACTGTCAAAACGCCAAGTAGTAACCTCATCCGGGAGAAGATTTAAGCAATGCCAAAACGTACAGATATAAAGAGTATTCTTATCCTAGGTGCTGGACCAATTGTCATTGGTCAAGCCTGTGAGTTTGACTACTCAGGCGCACAAGCCTGTAAAGCCCTACGCGAAGAAGGTTATCGAGTTATTCTTGTTAACTCTAACCCTGCAACCATTATGACCGATCCTGAGATGGCCGATGCAACATACATCGAGCCAATTCATTGGGAAGTCGTGCGCAACATTATTGCAAAAGAGCGTCCAGATGCGATTTTGCCAACAATGGGCGGCCAGACTGCACTTAACTGTGCACTTGAGCTTGAAAGCCGTGGCGTACTAAAAGAGTTTAATGTTGATATGATTGGCGCGACAGCTGATGCAATCGACAAAGCTGAAGACCGTAGCCGTTTCGACAAAGCAATGAAGTCGATTGGCCTTGAGTGTCCTCGTGCTGGTATCGCTCATACAATGGATGAAGCTCGTGCTGTTCAAGCTGAAGTGGGCTATCCATGTATTATCCGTCCTTCATTTACCATGGGCGGTAGTGGTGGCGGTATCGCTTATAACAAAGAAGAGTTTGAGGATATCTGTTCTCAAGGTCTTGAATTATCACCGACTAGCGAACTCCTTATCGACGAATCTTTGATTGGTTGGAAAGAGTACGAGATGGAAGTAGTTCGTGACCGTAATGATAACTGTATCATTGTCTGTGCGATTGAGAACTTCGATCCTATGGGCGTGCATACGGGTGACTCGATTACGGTTGCGCCAGCGCAGACACTAACCGATAAAGAATACCAGTTGATGCGTAATGCATCTCTTGCTGTATTACGTGAGATTGGTGTTGAAACTGGCGGTTCAAACGTACAGTTTGGTATCAACCCGAAAGATGGCCGTATGGTTATCATCGAGATGAATCCACGTGTATCTCGCTCATCGGCATTAGCATCAAAAGCAACCGGCTTCCCGATTGCTAAGATTGCCGCCAAGCTAGCGGTAGGTTTCACTCTTGATGAGCTAAGCAACGACATTACTGGCGGCGCAACACCAGCATCATTTGAGCCAGCCATCGATTACGTTGTGACTAAAATCCCGCGCTTTAACTTTGAAAAGTTTGCCGGTGCCAATGACCGCCTAACCACACAGATGAAGTCTGTGGGTGAAGTGATGGCGATTGGACGTACATTCCAAGAATCACTGCAAAAAGCCCTTCGTGGCCTTGAAGTGGGCAAAAATGGTTTGTGCCCAGAAATCGACTTGGCAAATCCTGAAGCGCTATCACGTATTCGTCACGAGCTTAAAGAGCCTGGCGCAGAACGTATTTGGTATATTGCCGATGCGTTCCGTATGGGATTGTCGGTAGATGATATCTTCGCACTAACCAATATTGACCCATGGTTCTTGGTACAAATTGAAGACTTGCTTAAGTCTGAAGCGCAAGTTGCTGAAATCGGTCTTGCTGGTCTAAATGAAGATGTTCTACGTAAGCTTAAGCGCAAAGGCTTTGCTGATTCACGTTTAGCAGCACTTGCAGGTGTGAGCGAAACAGAAGTACGTAAGCTACGTACTCGTTTTGAAATTCACCCAGTGTATAAGCGCGTTGATACCTGCGCTGCAGAATTTTCAACCGATACTGCTTACATGTACTCAACGTATGAAGAAGAGTGTGAAGCGAACCCATCAAATCGTGACAAGATCATGATTTTAGGTGGTGGTCCAAACCGCATTGGCCAAGGTATTGAGTTTGATTACTGTTGTGTACATGCGGCATTAGCGCTACGTGAAGACGGGTACGAGACCATCATGGTTAACTGTAACCCTGAAACGGTTTCTACCGATTACGACACGTCAGATCGTTTGTACTTCGAGTCAGTGACATTTGAAGACGTGCTTGAAATCGTGCGTATCGAGAAGCCAAAAGGCGTTATCGTGCAGTACGGTGGTCAAACGCCGCTTAAACTTGCTCGCGACCTAGAAGCCGCAGGCGTACCGATTATCGGTACAAGTCCTGATGCGATTGACCGTGCTGAAGACCGTGAGCGTTTCCAGCAAGCAATTCAGCGTTTAGGCATGAAGCAGCCTGAAAACGATACCGTTACAACGGTTGAAGGTGCAGTGATTTCTGGTGAGCGTATCGGTTATCCGTTAGTGGTTCGTCCATCATATGTACTTGGTGGCCGTGCGATGGAAATCGTTTATGACGAGCAAGACTTACGTCGCTACTTTAACGAAGCGGTAAGTGTTTCGAATGCATCTCCTGTGCTATTGGATTGTTTCCTAGATAACGCGATTGAAATCGACATCGATGCAGTATGCGATGGCGAAACCGTTGTTATTGGTTCAATCATGGAGCATATCGAGCAGGCTGGTGTTCACTCTGGTGACTCAGGTTGTTCATTACCTCCATATAGCCTTAGCCAAGAAATCCAAGACCGCATGCGTGAGCAGGTCGGTAAGCTTGCAATGGAACTTGGTGTAATTGGTCTAATGAACGTGCAGTTTGCGGTGAAGGATAACGAGATCTACATGATTGAAGTTAATCCACGTGCTGCGCGAACAGTACCATTCGTATCAAAAGCGACTGGCGTTCCATTAGCTAAGATTGCAGCTCGAGTGATGGCAGGTCAAAGCCTTAAGTCACAGAACTTCACCAAGGAAGTTATTCCGCCATTCTTCTCTGTAAAAGAGGTAGTATTGCCGTTTAACAAATTCCCAGGTGTTGACCCTCTGCTTGGCCCTGAAATGCGCTCAACGGGTGAAGTGATGGGTGTCGGTGACACGTTTGCTGAAGCCTATGCTAAAGCACAGCTTGGTGCGACATCTGAAGTGCCTAAGTCTGGCCGCGCGCTATTGTCTGTTCGTAACAGCGATAAAGCACGTGTAGCAGATTTAGCGGCACAGCTAATCGCACTGGGTTATGAAATCGATGCGACTCACGGCACTGCAGTTATCTTGGGCGAAGCGGGTATTAACCCACGCCTAGTGAACAAGGTACATGAAGGTCGCCCACACATTCTTGACCGTATCAAGAATGGTGAGTACACCTATATTGTCAATACCACAGAAGGTCGTAAGGCGATTGAAGACTCACGTCAACTTCGCCGCGGTGCACTACGTTATAAAGTGAACTACACCACGACTCTGAATGCTGCATTTGCAACTTGTATGGCACACTCGGCGGATGACCGTTCGAACGTGACATCAGTGCAAGAGCTGCATAAGCGTATTACGAAATAAGTTGAGCTAAAACAGAAGGCCGCTTAAAGCGGCCTTTTTTATTGGCTTGACCTTTTGATTGAGCAGGGCAGCGATAAATAAAAATTTATCTTCCATTGCTAGCAAGTCTGGCAAAGGTTAAGTAAGCTCTACGGTCTCAAGTCGTGATTTGCTTCGAAAAAAAGGCGGTTTACTCAGCCTTAATGATAGCTAGATCGCGAGCAAGTATAGATTAGAGTGCATCGAATGCCCTCTGCGTTTACAATAACGTAATTCCACCTGATTTTACCTCACTGATGTTGTTCTCAGTGGGACATGCTTTTGTTTTAAAGGAGACGAAAGAGCTTATGAGTACGGTTCCAATGACCATAGTCGGTGCTGCAAGACTGCGTAAAGAGTTAGATTTTCTTAAGTTTGAGCGCCGTCCGCTAATTGCCGCTGCAATTGGTGAAGCCCGTGAGCTTGGCGATTTGAAAGAAAACGCTGAATATCATGCTGCCCGTGAAGAGCAGGGATTAAGCGAAGCGCGCGTTAGAGATATCGAAGGTAAGTTGTCTCACGCACAGATCATCGATGTGACCACAATGGAAAATAACGGCCGCGTTATTTTCGGTTCTACAGTGACTATTTTAAATGTAGATACTGAAGACGAAGTGACTTACCGCATTGTGGGTGAAGACGAAGCTAACATTAGAGAAAACTTGTTGTCAGTGAGTTCTCCAATTGCCCGTGGTCTAATTGGTAAGAGCTTAGATGATGAGATCTCTATTGTGACACCTGGTGGCACAACTGACTTTGAAATTATCAAAGTTGAATATATCTAATCTAACCCGTTAGAACTAAAAAAACCGCTTTTTAGCGGTTTTTTTATGTGACGCAGTGACCGGTAGCGCCAAAACAGTGAATAATCGTTTGTATCGAGGCTGTGCTACGTTTAGTATATTCGACATAGTAAATAGACTTAAAATAGGTAATTAGTGCTGTCATTTTGGCGATTCGGCTTCATCTTGTTGTTCATAGGGGGATTATTTCTCACACCTATGTCTGCAAGTGCATCTGAAAATGTTCAAAGTAATGATATGCGCTCAGTGGAACCTGCAGGGGCTGTTATAACCGTTATACAGGCTGCACCGCATAAGAATATGCTCGCAGATATGACAAGCACGCAATCCTCTGGCTTACCTAAACATACTCCTTTAACGCTTGAAGATAAGCAGGCAAAGCAAACTGACAAAGATGGCTCTGAATATGCGCCACTTGTTTCGCAGCGCTTTATCAGTTTTTCTCAACATGATCCCCTGCAAAGTCGTCCCGACTATTTGCTGGCCTTTGAATTTACTTCCCCCGCAGTGCCTTCTTTAACCGTTGGTTATCGCATGGATTTTGCGCCAGCAGTAGACTGGTCACTGCACATTGATACTCGCTCCCACCGACTTTGCGCGTGGAAAGAGTCTAATCTTCTCTACCGCTTTTCTCAGTCTCGCTCCTTAAGCTAACGACCGATAGCCATTTGGCTTCGTTATCGGTTGGTTTTTAAAGCAGCTATTGAGCTCGGCAGTGTTAGTTATTACTAACTTTCCCCTGATGCATTGACGTACTCGGTGTTTATTCACTTTGTTGTTGATTCCGCTAATGGTGCACTCCCTATAAGCCGCTTACTTATTTCCGTCACAAGCATGTGATTGAAACGGTGAACGTTTACCTCGATAGCTCTAAAGCATACTCGCCCAATATTCCTAGGCACCAATGTTATTAGGCATTAGTCCTGCTGGGGTTAGCCTTTTAATAATAAGTCCAGTTTCACTTCTGTGGCCTTTGAATAATGGTGAGTTGCTATCACACTTTTAGTGAATTTAAAGAGCAAAAATATGAGAGAACAGAAAAAATCAGCAATTTTGAACCATTATGCTGCTTGGAAATACATAGTGTTAGTCGTCACCATCAGCATTATGTTACTGAGTGCGTTACCGACTTTTTTTGGTGAAGATGCAGCGGTGCAGATTAGCGACGAGGCCGGGTTGAAAGTTAACCCTTTGGAATTACATCAGCTGCTCGTGTCCCAAGGTGTTACCGTTAAGCGTATCGATCAAGCTAATGGACAAACCTTGATTGTGCTTGACGACAATTCACAACAGAGCCAGCTGAAAACCTTGCTTGCAAGTCAGGTAAAGGATCCTTCCAAACTAACGCTTACTCTAGCGCCTGCAGCGCCAAACTGGCTATTATCGCTCGGTTTTACTCCGATTAAATTGGGATTGGATTTGCGAGGTGGGGTGCAATTTCTATTGGATGTTGAAATTGAGCCTGTCTATAAGTTGCACGCCAACACGTTCATTGACTCTGTTAGGCAATTTGCGCGTGAACAGTCCTTATATGGTGTCACGATTCAGCAGCAGGCTGACGGTAATGTGAACATAACAACTACGGATTTAGCACAAAAAACAGCGATAAGACAGTTTGTTACTAAGCAATATCCTAATTGGCAAGTCTCAAACTCTGGTGAGCAATCTTTAAATGCTGATCTGTCAGAAGCTGAAAAAATGAATATTCGCGACCTAACCGTGAAGCAAAACTTGCAGATCATGCGCAGCCGTATCGAGCAACTAGGGATCAGTGAGGCTGTCGTTCAGCGTCAAGGTGAGCATCGAATTCGAATAGAATTACCGGGTGTACAAGATCCTGCTGCTGCAAAGTCAGTGATAGGTGCTACCGCCAGCCTTGCTTTCTATCAAGTTAAGCAACAGGGTTCTGTTAATGCCAAGGTATTGAAAGATGAGCTGGGGGCTCCTGTTTATGTTGCTAGACGCGCGGTACTCGGCGGTGAGCATATTGTCGACGCAAGAGCATCGCTCGGTGAGATGGGGCAGCCTGAAGTGGTTATTCATCTAGACCGAGAAGGCGGCAGAATCATGTCGGCTTTTTCTCGCGACAATATTGGTAAGCCGATGGCGACTTCATATAGTGAGTATAGCCGCGGTGATAATGGACAAATTAGACAAACCACTGAAGTTATCAGTGTAGCGACAATTCAATCTCAGCTGGGAGACCGATTTAGCGTAACAGGCTCTAGGGATTATGCCAGTGCGCAGCAGCTTGCTTTATTACTTCGAGCGGGCTCAATGACGGCACCTGTGACTATTGTTGAAGAACGGACTATTGGGCCAAGCTTAGGCGAAGAAAACATCACCAACGGTTTCTCTGCGCTTGCCTTAGGTATGGCGGTGACATTGCTGTTTATGGGGCTTTGGTACCGACGTTTAGGTTGGATAGCGAACGTGGCACTTTTAGCCAACATGATCCTTATATTTGGCTTAATGGCACTGATCCCTGGCGCGGTTTTAACCTTACCTGGCATCGCAGGTTTAGTGCTAACCGTTGGTATGGCAGTAGACACTAACGTACTTATTTTTGAGCGGATTAAGGACAAGTTAAAGGAGGGGAGGAGCTTTGCTCATGCCATTGACCGAGGCTTTGATAGTGCCTTTTCAACCATTGTTGACGCCAACATTACCACGATGATCACTGCAGTGGTTCTTTATGCTATCGGTAACGGGCCAATTCAAGGCTTTGCGTTAACCCTAGGGTTAGGTCTGCTAACCAGTATGTTCACCGGGATTTTTGCATCCAGAGCATTAGTTAACTGGGCATATGGTCGTAATTTTAGTCGTAACGTGAAGGTATAATATGAATTTTAATCATTTAAGTAAGTTGAGTAAATTAACAAAAGCACGTTACCTCTCAAGTGTCTTCTCTGTACTGATCATGCTGTCATCTATTGGCATTATTGTCGTCAATGGATTTAATTGGGGGCTAGATTTTACCGGAGGGATTGTTACTGAGGTAAAACTCGATTCGAATATTAAGGCCACGCAAATTAGTAAGCTATTGTCAGCAACCTCGGAGCAGGAGGTCAGTGTTATTTCGGCGGGTGAGCCAGGTCGTTGGATTTTGCGTTACGCTAAAATAGACAATGCTGGGGCTGGTGATATCAAAACCATATTGGCGCCGTTGACTAATGATGTTGAAGTACTCAACTCTAGCATAGTTGGGTCGCAAATTGGTCAAGAGCTCGCAGAGCAAGGAGGGTTGGCACTGCTTGCGGCAATGTTATGTATTCTGGCTTATTTAAGTTTTCGTTTTGAGTGGCGTCTTGCCAGTGGCGCATTATTGGCACTATTTCACGATGTTATCTTCGTGCTGGCATTTTTCTCGTTAACGCAGATGGAGTTCAACTTGACCATTTTGGCAGCGGTACTGGCTATTTTAGGTTACTCACTGAATGACTCGATTGTCATTGCTGACAGGGTAAGAGAAGTGCTGATTGCTAAACCTAAGATGGCGATTGATAAAGTGTGCAGTAGCGCAGTAAAAGCCACGTTTTCACGTACCATGATCACGAGCGGTACCACACTATTTACCGTTGGCGCCTTATGGGTGATGGGCGGTACGCCGCTGCAGGGATTTTCAATTGCGATGTTTCTCGGGATCATGATTGGAACGGTGTCATCGGTATCTGTAGGTACTTGCTTACCCGAGTATTTGAAAGTGAATGCCGAGCACTATAAAGTCGAACCTATTAGCGAAACTCCATAAAAAAGGCCCATAAAAAAAGAGCCGCTGAATAATCAGCGGCTCTTTTTATTTATCTTACAAAGGCTTCTTTATCTTAATGAAGACGTCTTTGTTAATTACTTTGCCTTAGGCACTGCAATTTTCATTTCTTCAGACTGACGGAACAGTACTAAAACGTGACCGATAAGCTGTATTTTTTCAGCTTTAGTTTCACGTACAATGGCATCTACGATAGCGTTTTTAAGCTCTCTGTCACCAGAGGCTACTTTCACTTTAATCAATTCATGATGTGAAAGTGCATTATCAATTTCAGCCAGCACTCCCTCAGTCAAGCCGTTACCACCAAGCATCACTACAGGCTTGAGACTATGCGCTAAGCCCTTTAAGTGCTGTTTTTGTTTGGTTGTTAAGTTCATTTATACCAACTTTATGCTGAGTTACTGTTGAAAACCCGCTATTCTACCCTTATATAGGCTTTGTGTAACTCTCAATTTTGTTGCGGATTTTAAATGTCAGGAAAAAAACGAACAGCCAGTTCTTCTCGCTGGATGCAGGAACATTTCGATGATCACTATGTCAAACTAGCGCAGAAGCGTGGTTTAAGGTCGCGTGCGGCTTTTAAGATTGAAGAGATCCAAGAAAAAGATAAACTCATTCGACCTGGAATGACGGTTGTTGATTTAGGGGCCGCACCGGGTGGCTGGTCTCAGGTAGCCGTTAAATTGGCAGGTGATAAGGGTAAAGTTATCGCTTGTGATATTCTACCTATGGACCCGATTGTTGGCGTTGATTTCCTACAGGGTGATTTTCGCGAGGAAAAAGTGCTGGACGCATTGTTAACCCGAGTGGGTGATGCCAAGGTTGATGTGGTGCTATCTGATATGGCACCGAATATGAGTGGTACAGGTGGTGTTGATCAGCCGCGTGCTATGTATTTAGTAGAGCTTGCGTTAGATATGTGTCATCAAGTGTTGGCGCCTAATGGTTGTTTTGCTGTTAAAGTCTTTCAGGGGGAGGGCTTTGATGAATACATGAAAGCGGTTAAAGAGGCGTTCAAAACGGTTAAAACACGTAAGCCAGATTCTTCACGTCCACGTTCGCGTGAAGTCTATCTTGTGGCGACTGGGTACAAGTTGTAGTAATCTACCCTAAGTACTCTAACATTAGTTTTCGAAAGACTTTAAAAGAGGTCGAGTAATTTGAGTGACATGGCAAAAAATTTAATTCTCTGGGTTGTCATCGCCGTTGTGTTGATGTCAGTTTTTCAGGGCTATTCCCCCTCTTCTTCGACTAAGCAGAAGATGGATTATTCAACATTTTTAGATAACGTTAAAGACGGTCAAGTCAATACTGCAACGGTTAAGAGTGACCAGCGCACTATTGAGGGAACAACGCGTACTGGTGAAAAGTTTGTCACTGTAATGCCGTTACCTGACTTAGATCTAATTAATGAACTAAATCGCAAGGGGATTACATTCAAGGGAGAAGAAGCTGAAGAGTCAGGGTTCTTAACTCAGATATTTATCTCTTGGTTCCCAATGTTACTGCTTATCGGTGTGTGGATTTTCTTCATGCGTCAGATGCAAGGCGGTGGCGGTAAAGGCGCAATGTCATTTGGTAAGAGTAAGGCCAAATTGATGAGCGAAGACCAAATTAAAACTACTTTTGGTGACGTTGCAGGTTGTGATGAAGCTAAAGAAGACGTTAAAGAATTGGTTGATTACCTGAAAGAACCCACTAGGTTCCAAAAGCTGGGTGGCCGTATTCCAACAGGCGTATTGCTTGTGGGTCCGCCAGGTACAGGTAAAACTTTGCTTGCTAAGGCGATTGCTGGTGAAGCAAAGGTTCCTTTCTTTACTATTTCAGGTTCTGATTTCGTAGAAATGTTTGTCGGTGTTGGTGCATCTCGTGTACGTGACATGTTTGAACAAGCTAAAAAATCAGCTCCTTGTATCATCTTTATCGATGAAATCGATGCCGTAGGTCGCCAACGTGGCGCTGGTGTTGGTGGTGGTCACGATGAGCGTGAGCAGACATTGAACCAGATGCTAGTTGAGATGGATGGTTTCGAAGGTAACGAAGGTATTATTGTTATCGCTGCGACTAACCGTCCAGACGTACTCGATGCTGCATTGTTACGTCCTGGTCGTTTTGATCGCCAAGTGGTTGTTGGCTTGCCTGATGTACGTGGTCGTGAGCAAATCCTTAAGGTACATATGCGTAAAGTACCTTTGGCTGACGGTGTCAAAGCAAGCGTTATCGCTCGTGGTACACCAGGCTTCTCGGGTGCAGATCTTGCTAACCTTGTTAACGAAGCGGCGTTATTCGCTGCTCGTAACAACCGCCGTGTTGTGGGTATGGAAGAGTTCGAAAGCGCTAAAGACAAGATCATGATGGGCGCTGAGCGTCGCACTATGGTGATGTCGGAAGAAGAGAAAGAGATGACCGCTTACCATGAAGCGGGCCATGCTATTGTGGGTTGTTTGGTACCGGAGCACGACCCTGTGCATAAGGTAACAATTATTCCACGTGGCCGCGCATTGGGTGTGACCTTCTTCTTACCAGAAGCAGATGCAATCAGTCAGAGTCGTCGCAAGCTTGAGAGTCAAATCTCTGTGGCTTACGGTGGTCGTATTGCTGAAGATATTATCTACGGTAGCGAGAAAGTATCAACTGGCGCGTCACAAGATATTAAGTACGCAACGTCGATTGCACGTAACATGGTTACTCAGTGGGGCTTCTCTGAAAAGCTAGGTCCTGTACTTTATGCTGAAGATGAGAACGAAGTGTTTTTGGGGCGTAGCATGGGTAAATCTCAGCATATGTCTGATGATACTGCACGTGTTATTGATGCTGAAGTTAAAATGCTGATTGATGCTAACTACAGTCGAGCAGTTACTTACCTAACTGAAAATATGGATATTCTTCATGCAATGAAGGATGCGTTGATGAAGTATGAAACCATCGATGCAAACCAAATTGATGACTTAATGGCTCGTCGTGAAGTGCGTATGCCTGCTGAGTGGGAAAAAGATCTGCAGTCAAATGATAACGATAGCAATGACGCTTCATCTGAAAAGAAAGAAGAGATCAAGGAAGCTAAAGAAGATAAGCCTGATGTCAGTGATGCTGACGAATCACCCGCTAAGTAATCTTTAGTTAGATAAAGAAAACCCCTTCTAGGGGTTTTCTTGTTTACGGAACTTTATTTTGTCTAAATTAACCAGTGGTAATGCATCTCTAGATTTAAGTTCTCCAGTTGTGATGGGGATCCTCAATGTCACGCCCGACTCATTTTCTGATGGTGGCGAATATTCTTCAATCGAAACAGCCTGTAGACAAGCCGATTTTATGGTGGCTAATGGCGCCAAAATCATCGATATTGGTGGTGAGTCCACCCGTCCTGGTGCGAAAGATGTATCTGTTGACGACGAGCTGGCGCGTGTGCTGCCTTTAATCGATTACGTGAGCCGTACTCATAATGTGTGGATCTCAATAGATACCAGCAAGGCCGCCGTGATGCAGGCAGCAATAGAAGCGGGTGCCCATCTGATTAACGACGTGCGAGCACTGCAAGAACCGGGTGCATTAGCTGTCGCTGCGGCATTGAATGTGCCTGTGTGCCTGATGCATATGCAGGGGCAGCCTAGGACGATGCAAGATGCGCCGCAATATGGTGACATCATTAGCGATATCACCGAGTTCTTCAATCAACGTATTGAGGCCTGTATTGCGGCTGGGATAAAACGTGAACAGATAGTGCTCGACCCCGGTTTTGGTTTTGGTAAAACCCTTGCACATAATTATGAGCTGCTAAATCGTATGGCAGAATTTTTACCTATGGGCTTACCTATCCTGGCTGGCTTATCACGTAAGAGTATGTTCGGGCAGTTACTTGGACGTGAAGTAGCACAAAGATTAAGTGGTACACTTACTGGTAATATGCTGGCAGTCCAAGCTGGCGCGAATATTGTGCGCGTGCATGATGTGCAAGAAACCAGTGATATGCTTGCTGTTTTAGCAGCGACAAAGAATTATATCGCTTTAGCTTAATCGTTGGCTTTGATGCCAGTTGTTCAGCTAGGGTTAGTATTTTTACGGTAGAATCGATGGATTTAGATCTACGTGATTAGTGAGTTTGGAGTTCAAGTGAAGCAAAGACAATTTTTCGGAACCGACGGTATTCGAGGCAAAGTAGGCGCGGGCAAAATGACCCCTGAATTAGCGCTTAAGTTGGGTTGGGCTGCGGGGCGCGTATTATCTCGTGCTGGCACCCATAAAGTTATTATCGGTAAGGACACTCGCATTTCAGGTTACCTGTTTGAATCTGCATTGGAAGCGGGGCTTTCTGCCGCAGGGATTGATGTGATGCTTATTGGTCCAATGCCAACACCGGCAGTTGCCTATTTGACACGCACCTTCCGTGCTGAAGCCGGTATTGTTATTAGCGCTTCCCATAACCCCTATTACGATAACGGTATTAAGTTCTTTGCTAACGATGGCAGTAAACTCGACGATGACGTTGAACTTGAAATCGAAGCTGAGCTTGAAAAATCATTAACCTGTGTTGAGTCTCACCTGTTAGGTAAAGTGGCTCGTATTGATGATGCCGCTGGTCGTTACATTGAGTACTGTAAGAGTCATTTCCCAGCAGAGCAGACGTTAAGCGGTCTTAAAATTGTTGTCGATTGTGCTCATGGCGCAACTTACCATATCGCTCCGAGTGTGTTTAGAGAGCTTGGCGCTGAGGTTATCGCTATCGGTGATAAGCCAAATGGTTTGAATATCAACGATAAAGTTGGCGCCACCTCGATGGCAAAGATTTGTGAAACCGTTTTAGCCGAAAATGCTGATTTAGGTATTGCTCTTGATGGTGACGGCGACCGGATCATGATGGTTAACCGTCATGGACGTGTTATTGATGGCGATGAAATTCTTTATATCTTAGCTTGTGATGCGCAAAAAAGCGGCGTCCTTCGTGGTGGTGTTGTCGGTACCTTGATGTCAAATCTAGGGTTAGACCTCGCATTACAAGCGCTCAATATTCCTTTTGTACGCTCTAAAGTGGGAGATCGCTACGTCATGGAGCTTCTAAAAGAGCATGATTGGCGTATCGGTGGTGAAAATTCAGGTCATATTTTGAATCTCGACCATGGCACAACCGGTGACGGTATTGTTGCCGGCATCTTGGTGCTAGCGGCTATGCAGCGTCAAAACGCCAGCCTTGAGCAGCTAACTGCCAATATCACCATGTTGCCACAAGTATTAGTGAACGTTCGCTTCGAGGGTAATAACGACCCGTTAGCAGCTGATATTGTGTTAGCTGCAAAGGCAGAAGTAGAACAGAAACTGGGTGAACGCGGTCGTGTGTTACTGCGTAAATCAGGAACTGAACCGCTATTGAGGGTGATGGTAGAAGGTGATGAGCAAGAAGCGGTCACCAAATATGCTAATTATATTGCGGATGCTGTTCGTAATTTAGTTTAGTATTTAGTTAAATAAACAGGATGTTATAGGCAGTCGTGGTTGAATTTGCTGCAAAGCTGTTATTAATCGTACTGCCAACATCTTGTTAGCATAAAAAACACGCGTTCTCGCCTTAATTCGTAAAAATAACGTCTTTAGGTATTGTAAGTTAACAAGTGGTTCGCTATTATTCACGCCGCTTTCAAAGGAGACAGTAATGGCACTCAGACGTCCCATGGTTGCTGGTAATTGGAAAATGAATGGCAGTGCGCAACTTGCACAAGAGCTTTTCAAGAAATTCGCTACCAAGCTCCAAGATGATTCAGCGGAAGTGGTATTGTGTCCACCTTCTATTTACTTAGAAAGTGTACGACAGCTACTGGATGAAAACAAAGAAGCCTTAAATGGTTGTTTGGTCAGAATGGGAACGCAGAATATAAGTCAACATGACTTCGGCGCCTATACTGGTGAAATATCTGGTCAGATGTTAAAAGATTCAGGATGTCGATATGTTATTATCGGACATTCAGAACGTCGCCGTATGTACGGAGAGACGAGTGATATCGTGGCAGAGAAATTTGCCGCAGCTCAGAAACATGGTTTGACCCCAATACTTTGTGTTGGTGAGTCGGGTCCAGCTCGTGAAGCAAGACGCACTTTTGAAGTGATTGCTGAAGAGTTAGATGTGGTCATTGAAAAGAATGGCACCATGGCTTTTGACAACGCAATTATCGCCTACGAGCCATTATGGGCAGTAGGAACCGGTAAAAGTGCTACGCCAGAGCAGGCGCAAGAAGTTCATGCGTTTATTCGCAAGCGTCTCTCTGAAGTATCTCCATTTATCGGAGAAAACATCAGGATTTTGTACGGTGGTAGCGTAACACCGAGTAATGCAGCAGACTTGTTTGCTCAACCTGATGTAGACGGTGGTTTGATTGGTGGTGTAAGCCTCAATGCTACCGAATTTCTCAGTTTATGTACGATAGCGATGAGCGCATAATATGTATGAAGTTCTAATGGTTGTTTACTTGTTGGTTGCGATTGGTCTAGTAGGACTTATCCTTATCCAGCAAGGTAAAGGTGCTGACATGGGTGCTTCTTTTGGCGCCGGTGCTTCAGGTACTCTGTTCGGTTCATCTGGTTCTGGTAACTTTTTGACTCGTTCAACTGCAATTTTAGCAGTCGCGTTTTTTGCTCTAAGTCTTACCATTGGTAACTTAAGTGCAAATCACACTAAAGCTGAAGGTGCATGGGACGATTTAGGAAGCAACGCAGCGCAAGTTGTTGAGCAAGTTCAGCAAGAAGCTGAAAAGTCAGAAGATAAAATCCCTGACTAATTCATAAGAATGTTTATGAATGGTATCAATCTTAGATTGATTGGTACCGACTGTTAGATTGCTACGCCCTCTCAATGTAGCAAACAATGATAACAGTCAGATGTAACGATTTATGCGGATGTGGTGGAATTGGTAGACACGCCAGCTTGAGGGGCTGGTGAGCGAAAGCTCGTGGGGGTTCAAGTCCCCCCATCCGCACCAAATCTTTGAGTTCGTTAACGACGGAGTCGAAGATAATAAAGTGGTTTAAACGCCCTTTATTATTGCAAGTGGAGAGGATTCTCAATATACTTGCACAAGTTGTCGCGGGGTGGAGCAGTTTGGTAGCTCGTCGGGCTCATAACCCGAAGGTCGTCGGTTCAAATCCGGCCCCCGCAACCAGCTTCCCAGTAAAGAAATTTATTTCTATACTGTTACAGGTTCTGGATATATCAACCTCGTCATTACGGGGTTTTTTGTTATCTGGAACTTATAAAACGGTCACTCAAGGTGACGTGTACTGGGGCTATTAGGCCCTTTTTTGTTTTTCTGGGGGTAACCTTGGCTACATTAGAACGCAAACTGGTAGAAATGCTCAACGCACCAGTTGAAGCATTAGGCCACAAACTTTGGGGTCTGGAATATATTCAAGCAGGCAAGCATTCTATCTTGCGTTTATATATAGACAACGAAAAGGGCATCTTCATCGAGGATTGCGCCGAAGCAAGCCGCCAAGTAAGTGCTGTGCTGGATGTTGAAGATCCAATCACATCTGAATACACGCTAGAAGTTTCTTCTCCTGGTGTAGATAGACCGCTGTTCACCGCTGAGCAGTATAAGGCCTACATCGGTGAGACTGTAAAAGTACAATTAACGATGCCTGTAGCAGGCAGTCGTAATTTAAAAGGCACCGTTACTGGCGTTGATGGGCAAATGCTTAATCTGTCGGTAGATGGGAACGAACTTATTGTTGCTTTGGATAATATCCGTAAAGGCAACTTAATCGCTAAGTTTTGATGAATTCAAGGTGAACGAGGCAAGACAATGAATAAAGAGATTCTGCTAGTCGCTGAGGCGGTTTCAAACGAGAAAGGTGTACCGCGCGAAAAGATTTTTGAAGCGCTGGAAATTGCACTAGCCACAGCAACCAAGAAAAAATACGAAGGTGACATTGAAGTTCGTGTTGCAATCGACCGTAAGACAGGTGCTTATGAAACTTTCCGTCGTTGGATGGTAGTTGAAGATGCGGGCGTTCCATTAGAAAACCCGTTCCGTGAGATCACACTTGAAGCTGCAAAGTATGACGATCCAGAAATTGAGCTGGGCGGTTACATCGAAGATGAAATCGAGTCAGTTGCATTTGACCGTATTACCACTCAAACCGCTAAGCAAGTTATCGTACAAAAAGTACGTGAAGCTGAGCGTGCTCAAATCGTTGATCAGTTCCGTGATCGTGAAGGCGAGTTGATTGTAGGTGTTGTTAAGAAGAGTAACCGCGAGAGTGTAGTGGTTGATCTTGGTAATAACGCTGACGGTGTGCTGTTTAAAGAAGATTTGATTTCACGTGAATCTTTCCGTCCTGGTGATCGTGTTCGTGCATTGCTTTACTCTGTACGTCCGGAAGCTCGCGGTGCACAACTGTTCTTAACGCGTACTAAACCTGACATGCTTATTGAGCTATTCCGTGTTGAAGTACCTGAGATTGCAGACGAGATGATCGAAATCATGGGCGCTGCTCGTGATCCAGGTTCTCGCGCTAAGATCGCCGTTAAGTCTAACGACCGCCGTATCGACCCAATAGGTGCGTGTGTTGGTATGCGTGGTGCACGTGTTCAAGCTGTTTCAAACGAGCTTGGTGGTGAGCGTGTAGATATCGTGCTTTGGGACGATAATCCAGCGCAATACGTTATTAACTGTATGGCACCAGCGGATGTGGCTTCTATCATCGTTGATGAAGATAACCACTCAATGGATATCGCAGTTGAAGCTGACAGCTTAGCACAAGCAATCGGTCGTAACGGTCAGAACATCCGTTTAGCTACTCAGCTATCAGGCTGGGAACTTAACGTGATGACTGTTGCTGACATGAAAGCTAAGCATCAAGCTGAAAGCGCAAAAGTAGTCAATCTATTCATTCAAGCATTAGATGTGGATGAAGATTTTGCACAACTACTATCTGACGAAGGTTTCACTTCTTTAGAAGAGATTGCTTACGTTCCAGAATCAGAGCTATTAGAAATTGATGGATTCGACGAAGATACCGTTGAGTCATTAAGAGAACGCGCAAAAGCGGCGATCTCTACTCGTGCACTTGCGACTGAAGAAGCACTTGATGGTGCTGAACCAAGTGAAGATCTTCTTGCTCTAGAAGGTCTAGATAGACACTTGGCATTCGTAATGGCAAGCAAAGGCGTAATTACGCTTGAAGATTTGGCCGAACAAGGCATTGATGATTTGATCGAAATTGAAGAATTAACAGAAGAAAAAGCAGGCGAGCTAATTATGGCTGCCCGTAATATCTGTTGGTTTGGCGAAGAAGCATAAGTCGATCAGCAGAGGGGAGTTTTAATATATGGCAGATACTACAGTAGACAAGCTAGCCCAGGAAGTTGGGAAAAGCACTGATCGTTTAGTCGAGCAGTTTTCTCAGGCTGGTATTAAGAAGTCGGCGAGTGATACGGTTTCTGAAACTGAAAAACAGCAGTTGCTTGATTTCCTTAAGAAGCAACATGGTGGCGATGCAGCCCCAACGAAAATGACATTACAACGCAAATCAGTTTCAACACTTAGTGTTGCTGGTAGTGGCGGACAGTCTAAAGACGTTAAAGTCGAAGTGCGTAAAAAGCGTACGTTCGTAAAACGTGACGAAGCGGCAGAAGCAGAACTAGCTGCTGCGGCTAAAGCAGAAGAAGCTAAAGTTGCTGAAGAAGCTAAGGCTGCCGCGGAAGCAAAAGCTAAAGCGGATGCAGAAGCAAAGGCAAAAGCTAAGGCTGATGCCGAAGCTAAGGCGAAAGCAAAAGTGTTAACAGAAAAACCAGTTCAAGAAAGTGCTGAAGATAAAGCAGCTAAAGCAGAAGAAGCAAAATTGTTAGCCGCTCAAGACGCAGTTGCGAAAGCAAAAGCTGATGAAGAAGTTGCAGCAGCTGCAGAAGTTGCTCGTCGTTTAGCGGAAGAAAACGAAAAGCGTTGGGCTGAAGAAGAAAAAGCCCGTAAAGAAGCTGAAAAGTCAGTTGATCACCACGTGACGACCTCTACTGAGGCACGTGCTGCTGAAGATACAGCTGATGCGAACGCTGAAAAGCGCGGTCGTCGTCCACGCAAGCCTTCTGCTAATGCGGGTAATAACCCTAACGCGAATGCTAACGCTGGTGCGGGTAAGCCAACAGGTAAAGGTAAGCGCGGTAAAGACAATCGTCGTGATAACCGTAACTCACGTAATTCACGTAGCAACAATCGTAGCGTTGCGCCAGAGTCAATGGATCACGCGTTCACTAAGCCTGCTGCAGTGGTTAAAGCTGATGTCAGCATCGGTGAAACGGTTTCAGTTTCTGAATTGGCTTCTAAGATGTCAATCAAAGCTACTGAAATTATCAAGCAGATGATGAAAATGGGCTCTATGGTTACAATTAACCAAGTCCTAGATCAAGAAACTGCGCAGTTAGTTGCTGAAGAAATGGGTCATAAAGTTGTGCTTACTCGTGAAAACGAACTAGAGCACCAAGTACTTGCTGATCGTAACGGCGATATATTAGCTGAATCTCGTGCTCCAGTAGTCACTATCATGGGTCACGTTGACCATGGTAAGACATCGCTACTTGATTACATTCGCCGCGCGAAAGTTGCTTCAGGCGAAGCAGGTGGTATTACTCAGCACATCGGTGCGTACCACGTTGAAACTGAAAATGGCATGATCACTTTCTTAGATACTCCTGGTCACGCTGCGTTTACCGCTATGCGTGCTCGTGGTGCTAAGGCTACCGATATCGTAATCCTAGTGGTTGCGGCTGATGACGGTGTTATGCCTCAAACAATCGAAGCGATTCAACATGCTAAAGCCGGTGGCGTTCCGCTAATCGTTGCAGTTAACAAGATGGATAAGCCTGAAGCAGATCCTGATCGTGTTAAGTCTGAGCTTTCACAGCATGGCGTTATGTCTGAAGATTGGGGCGGAAACAACATGTTTGTTAATGTTTCTGCTAAGACTGGCGATGGTATCGATGAGCTATTAGAAGGTATTCTTCTAGAAGCTGAAGTACTTGAACTTAAAGCTGTTCGTGAAGGTATGGCTGCTGGTGTTGTTGTTGAATCTAAGCTTGATAAAGGCCGTGGTCCAGTTGCAACAGTTCTTGTACAAGAAGGTACATTGAAGCAGGGCGATATCGTTCTATGTGGTCTTGAGTACGGTAAAGTCCGTGCGATGAGAGATGAGAATGGTAAAGCAATTACTGAAGCTGGCCCATCTATTCCTGTAGAGATCTTAGGTCTTTCAGGTGTGCCATCGGCTGGTGATGAAGCGACGGTAGTACGTGATGAGCGTAAAGCACGTGAAGTTGCACTATATCGTCAAGGCAAGTTCCGTGATGTTAAGTTGGCTCGCCAGCAGAAGTCTAAGCTTGAAAACATGTTTGCTAACATGACTGAAGGCGAAGTCGAAGAGTTGAATATCGTGCTTAAGGCTGATGTTCAAGGTTCACTTGAAGCTATTTGTGATTCATTAAATGCGCTTTCAACTGGCGAAGTTAAAGTTAACATCATCGCACGTGGTGTGGGTGGATTAACTGAAACTGATGCAACTCTTGCTGCAGCATCTAATGCAATTATGGTCGGCTTTAACGTTCGTGCTGATGCACAGGCGCGTAAAGTTGTTGATAGCGAAAGTGTTGACCTACGTTATTACAGCATCATCTATCAATTGATTGATGAAGTTAGAGACGCAATGAGTGGCCTGCTTGCTCCTGAATTTAAGCAAGAGATCATTGGTCTTGCTGAAGTTCGTGATGTATTTAAGTCTCCTAAGATTGGCGCGATCGCCGGTTGTATGGTGACCGAAGGTACTATTAAGCGTAGCGCTCCAATCCGCGTTCTTCGTGACAACATTGTTATCTACGAAGGTGAGCTTGAATCACTTCGTCGCTTTAAAGACGATGTTAGCGATGTTCGTAACGGTATGGAATGTGGTATCGGTGTGAAGAACTATAATGACGTCAGAGTTGGCGATCAGATTGAAGTCTTCGAAACGGTAGAAATTGCACGTACCTTGTAATTCAACTAGTTACTTATAAGGGCGGCGTTAGCCGCCCTTAATATTTATGGCAAATATATTATGGCAAAAGAATTTAGTCGTACACGTCGTATTGCACAGCAGCTTCAACAGGAGCTAGCACAAGTGCTACAACGTGATATGAAAGACCCACGAATCGGGTTTGTGACGGTTAATGATGTCGATGTTTCTCGCGATTTAAGCTATGCAAAAGTCTATGTCACTTTCTTTGAAGAAGACGAAAAGCTTGTTCAAGAGAAAGTTGAAGCGTTAGATGCAGCTGCAGGCTACATCCGTTCATTGGTTGCCGGCCGTATGAAGTTACGCGTTATGCCTGAACTTCGCTTTATCTACGACAGCTCGCTTGTTGAAGGTATGCGCATGTCTAACTTAGTTAGCCGCGTTATCAGCAATGACGAAGCAAAGCAGAAGCAACACGGTATTGAACCTGATGCTGCGAAAGATGATACAAAGGAAGAGGGCGATAAGTAATGGCACGTCGTTCTCGCGGTCGTTTTATCGACGGTATTGTACTGTTAGATAAAGATACTGGTATGAGTTCTAACTTTGCATTACAAAGAGTGAAACGCTTTTTTAATGCAAATAAAGCTGGCCATACCGGTGCTCTTGATCCGCTAGCAACGGGCATGTTACCTATTTGCTTAGGTGAAGCGACGAAGTTTTCGCAGCACCTACTTGATGCGGATAAACGTTACTTAGTGACTGCAAAGCTTGGGCAACGTACCGATACCAGCGACTCTGATGGTGAAGTTGTTCAAACAAGAGAAGTTAACTTCACTCAAGAACAGCTTGATACAGCACTGGATTATTTTCGCGGTGAGACGATGCAAGTCCCGTCTATGTTCTCGGCGCTCAAGTACCAAGGTCAGCCTTTGTATAAGTACGCTCGCGAGGGAATTGAAGTCCCCCGTGAAGCACGCCCTATCAATGTGTTTGAGTTAAATTTTATCAGCCTTGAAGGTGATGAATTGACCTTGGATATCCATTGCTCTAAAGGCACTTACATCCGTACAATCACTGACGATTTGGGCGAGATGCTAGGCTGTGGTGCTCACGTTATCATGCTACGTCGCACACAAGTTGCCGGTTACCCATACGATAAGATGGTGTCGCTTAAACAGCTTGAAGAACTTGTGACGAAAGCTGAAGATGAGTCTTTATCACTGTCTGAAGTGCTCGATCCACTCTTGTTACCTATGGATACCGCGGTAAGTGGTTTCAAAGAGATAAACGTCTCTGACGAACTTGCTACTTACTTGATGAACGGTAACCCTGTACAGGTGGCCAACTTACCGGTTGATGAGTTAGTTCGTATCACTATCGGCGAATCTCGTCAGTTTGTTGGTATCGGACAAATGAACGATGATGGACAGCTTGCTCCTAAGAGACTTATCGTACTACGAGAGCAACAAGATTAATTGAGGACTTATTCCTAGATTAATCTTGCTACCCAAAGTCTAAATGGGTAGAATGGCGCGCCCCTTTGGCTGAGTTAGTGATCGGCTAAAGATTTTTTAATGTAATATTTTGGAGATAGAAATGTCACTAAGTGTTGAAGCTAAAGCTCAAATCCTAGCTGAATTTGGTCGTTGTGAAAATGATACTGGTTCTTCTGAAGTTCAAGTTGCTCTGCTAACTGCGCAGATCAACCACCTACAAGGTCACTTCAAAGAGCACATCCACGATCACCATTCACGTCGTGGTCTACTACGTATGGTTAGCACACGTCGTAAGCTTCTTGCATACCTTAAGCGTACTGAAAACGTTCGCTACCAAGAGCTAATCAAGAAGTTAGGTCTACGTCGTTAATTTTAACGTCTGATCTATTAAAAGGAGGCCAAGCCTCCTTTTTTTGTGCCTGACTTTCGGCTATAAGCCGCCATTCGCCAGTTTATAGCTGTTGGTATGCAGGGTGCTTTAGCTGAAGATATACCTGTTGGTTTTAATCCTGAACGTTTTAGCTGATAAGTGAAGTTCGATTGGTTGCAATGTATTTTTCTTCAAACTCTTCTATTGGCAAAGGCTTACTAAAGTAAAACCCTTGGCCTATTTGGCAGCCACGCTCCTGCAACCAGGCTAGTTGTTGCTCACTTTCAATTCCCTCAGCCACAATGTTTAAGTCAAGCTGCTTACCGAGCATCAAGATGGTTGACGCGATAGCACTTTCCTCTGGTAGATCGGACACAAAACAACGATCAATTTTCATGGTGGTAATGGGCAGGCGACGAAGGTACGACAACGAAGAATACCCGGTACCAAAATCATCAACCGCAATCCCAAACCCCGCACTCTTTAGCTCTCTAAGTTTGATAATGGACGACTCGATATCACTCATTAGAGAGGTCTCAGTTATCTCAATCTCTAACAGCTCTGGAGCGATTTGATAGCGTAGTGTCGCTTGCTTAATATCGGGCACAATACTGGCGTCTAGAAACTGCTGAGGAGCGACATTAATTGCAATAGGTAGTGAGAAATTATAACGCATTTGCCAATCTCTAATCGTCTTACAGGTTTGCTCAATTACCCAGCGCCCGATAGGTATAATGATACCAGTCTCTTCAGCCACAGGAATGAAAGATATTGGACTGATTAAACGTCCATCTTTTTGCCAGCGGATCAGTGCTTCACAGCCAATAACCTCTCCGGTTTTTATATCGAGTTTAGGCTGAAAATGGAGTAAGAATTCATTGTTTTTTAGTGCGTCATGTAAGGATGCTTCGGTTCTTAAGCGAACGGCTGCTCTTTCGGTCATTTGGGATTTAAAGAAAGCCCACTGGTTCGACCCTGCAGCTTTTGCACTGTACATGGCGATATCTGCATGGCGAATTAGATCTTCTGCCCGCAGGCCATCGTCTGGGTAGATGGCGATACCTACCGAGGCCGCCGGGTGCACCGTATGCTCATTGAGTTGCATAGGGTTATTCAGTTGTATTAGCAGCTTATCGACAAACTCAGCCGCTTGGCTTGGTGACTCTAAACCATCCGCGAGTACCACAAACTCATCGCCCCCTAATCTAGCAACAGTGCCCATTTGGCCAACAGCAAGCTCTAAGGTACGGGCTACACGGATCAAAAACTGATCGCCAATCTCATGGCCTAAGGAGTCATTTACATTTTTGAATCGGTCTAAGTCAATAAATAGCAGTACGAATTGACATTGCTGTTTTTTTGCTCGCCCAATGGTTACCGCGATGGTTTCTAAAAGCAAAGTGCGGTTCGGCAAGCCCGTTAAGGGATCTCGGGTTGCCATTTTGCGTAATTTATTTTGAGTATTATCAAATTGAACCAAAATTTGATTTAGCTTAGAGGTGACGAGCCCGAGTTCATCATTACAGTGAGCACTGTCTATGGGGAGTAGGTTTCTCGCAGGAGACTCCGGGTCTATGTTGTCGATAGACTCACTGATGCGAGCAATAGGTTGGGTTAAAAATCGGTGAAATAATACCGACAATACCAGTGTGAGCAAAAATGCTCTCGCTAAGGTAGCCCAAAGGCTGAAGCGCAAAGTTGATATTAATGAACTGGTGAGCTCTTGGGTGTCATAAAAGACCGTTAAGGTACCAATCAGTTCTTCGTTACCATTACTGTCAACATAAAATGGTCGATACAGCGAGCGGGATAGCTGTTTGAAATCACCAAAAAGCGCAGCGCTAATTTCGCTATACACTTCAGCATTAGCCGCTCCGGGACCGTTACTGACTGACACGAACCGACTACCGTCTTCTAAATCCATTATTGCAGAGCTTACATGCTCAACTTTTAAGATCCCTTGTATTGTTTGCACGGCAAGTACATCATCTAACGCCCAGACTGCATTTGTTGCAGGTTGTTCGACGGAATCCAGTAGTTCGCGCTGGGTATCGGTTAACTCATGGCGGGCGTTAATAACGAGCAGAGAAATCTCAATAAGAAAGATGGCAACGGCAAAAAATAGCGTTGCAGATACGACCAAAATAGTCTGTTTCCACGTGAGGGATTTAAAGCGCTGCTCCATCAACTCTTGTCCTTTATATCAATGACTTATTTTTGTAGTGTTGATTGCTTTATGTTTACGTTGTACATGTTTTTTACCGAATGAAACCACTTTAGAGAAAAGATTCCGCTTTGTCATCAATCTATTCTCTTTATCTATTGAATAAACTTGCAGTATACTTACGCGCGTAATTAAGGTAATTAAATATTAAGGAATGGTTCACGTGAATCCAATCGTAAAGAGTTTTGAATATGGTCAGCACACAGTCACATTAGAGACTGGGGTTATCGCGCGTCAAGCAGATGCAGCTGTTTTGGCAAGTATGGGTGATACAACAGTTTTAGTAACTGTTGTTGGCAAGAAGTTTGAAGAGCCAGGCCGTGACTTTTTCCCGCTAACCGTTAATTACCAGGAAAAAACATACGCAGCCGGTAAGATCCCTGGTGGATTCTTTAAGCGTGAAGGTCGTCCATCTGAAGGTGAAACGCTGACTGCACGTCTAATTGACCGTCCAATCCGCCCACTATTCCCGAACGGCTTTAAAAACGAAGTTCAGGTTATCATTACTGTTGTTTCAGTTGATCCAGAAATCAGCCCAGAAGTTATCTCTATGATTGGTACTTCTGCAGCACTGTCTATCTCTGGTATTCCATTTAACGGTCCACTAGGTTCAGCTCGTGTTGGTTATGTAAACGGCGAATACATCTTAAACCCAACTGTATCTCAGTTAGTTGACAGCCAGCTTGAGCTATCTGTTGCCGGTACTGAAAGTGCAGTATTGATGGTTGAGTCTGAAGCAAGCGCATTGCCTGAAGAAGTCATGTTAGGTGCGGTTGTTTATGGTCACGACCAGCAGCAAGTTGTTATCAAAGCTATCAAAGAGCTACAAGCTGAAGTGAACAAGCCTGTATGGGAATGGGCTGCACCAGTTCAAGACCAAGAGCTTGTTGCTAAGATCAAAGGTTTGGCTGAAGCAGGTTTAACTGAAGCTTACCAGATTGAAGTTAAGCAAGATCGTTACGCTCAAGTAGGTGTTGTTAAAACAGCAACTAAAGAAGCATTGTTGGCTGAAAATCCAGATGCTAATACACGTGAAATCGACGGTCTTCTAGCTAGCCTAGAGAAGAAAGTGGTTCGTAGCCGTATTATCGCGGGTAACCCACGTATCGATGGTCGTGAACCAGATATGGTTCGTGCACTTAACGTGATGGCTGGTGTTCTTCCACGTACTCACGGTAGCTCACTATTCACTCGTGGTGAAACTCAAGCGCTAGTAACTTGTACTCTTGGTACAGAACGTGATGCACAGAAGATTGATAGCATCATGGGCGAGTACACTAACCGCTTTATGCTTCACTACAACTTCCCTCCATACTCTGTTGGTGAAACAGGCATGGTTGGTTCTCCAAAGCGTCGTGAAATTGGTCACGGTAAGCTAGCATGGCGTGGTATTAACGCTGTTATGCCTACAGCTGAAGAGTTCCCATACAGCGTTCGCGTTGTATCTGAAATCACTGAATCTAACGGTTCAAGCTCTATGGCTTCAGTTTGTGGTACGTCTCTTGCTCTTATGGATGCAGGTGTTCCAATCAAGACTTCTGTTGCGGGTATCGCAATGGGTCTAGTTAAAGAAGGCGACGATTTCGTTGTTCTTTCTGACATCCTAGGCGATGAAGATCACTTAGGTGACATGGACTTTAAAGTTGCTGGTACTCGCGACGGTATTACTGCGCTGCAGATGGATATCAAGATCGAAGGTATCACTAAAGAGATCATGCAGATTGCTCTACAGCAAGCATACGGCGCACGTGTTCATATCCTAAACGTAATGGACCAAGCTATCTCAGGTCACCGTGGTGATATTTCTGAGCATGCTCCACGTATTACAACAATCAAGATCAATCCAGAGAAAATTCGTGATGTTATTGGTAAAGGTGGTGCGACAATTCGTGCACTTACTGAAGAAACCGGTACTACAATCGAACTTGATGACGATGGTACAGTGAAAATTGCTTCTTCAAACGGTGATGCGACTAAAGAAGCTATCCGTCGTATTGAAGAGATCACTGCAGAAGTTGAAGTGGGTACAGTTTACAACGGTAAAGTTGTTCGTATCGTAGACTTCGGTGCTTTCGTAACGATTCTTCCTGGTAAAGATGGTCTAGTTCATATTTCACAAATCGCTGAAGAGCGTGTTGCGAATGTGTCAGACTACCTAGAAGTAGGTCAAGACGTTAAAGTTAAAGTGATGGAAGTTGACCGCCAAGGCCGTGTACGTCTTTCTATGAAAGAAGCTGCACCTAAAGCTGAAGCGCCAGCTGCTGAGTAAGCACTAGCACTTTAAATAAAAGGAGGCCTATGGCCTCCTTTTTTGTGCCTGTAAAAAATATCTTGATGAAATAAGCAACACTAATTGGAATATTTTCAAATCCTTGATAGCAGTAGTGAATAGGGGTTGCTATGATTGGAGCTATTGGTGAACTCAAAAGGTTAAATGGATGAATCAAAAGATGCGAACTGCCGTGGTCGTGGCTATGGCAAGCGTGAGTATGCTGCTAACAGGATGTGTATCAACTTCCGAAAGCGAACAACAAGCTTCGATTAAAGTCGCGCCGGTTTCTCCTGATTATAAATTAGAAATCACCTTAGCAAAATTGAATGAGATTTTGGCATCTGTTGAGCTAACGCCTGAACAACGCGCACGATTTCATTATGACCGTGGTGTTATCTATGACCGCGTGGGCCTGCGTATACTAAGCCGCATTGATTTTCATCAAGCGCTAAAACTTCAACCTAATCTCGCAGATGCCTATAACTTCCTTGGTATTTATTACACTCAAGAAAGTGAATTTGAAAGCGCTTATGAAGCATTTGACGCTGTTTTAGAGCTGTCACCAGGTTATGACTATGCTTACCTTAATAGAGGGATTTCACTTTATTATGGCGAAAGGATGGAACTTGCTGTCTCTGATATGAACGACTTTTATGCTCGTGATCCATCAGATGGTTATCGAGTGTTGTGGTTATACTTAGCCGAACGTGAAGTGGATGAACTGGCTGCTCAAACGCAATTAGCGAATAATCGCACTAAGCTGCAAGCTAATGCTTGGTCAACTGCCTTGGTGGATTATTATTTAGGGCAAAAGAGTAAAGAGCAGATCTTTAGCCTGGCAAAAGAGGGATTAAAACACCCGAATGAATATGCTGAGCGCCTTTGTGAAGCGTATTTTTATATGGCGAAAATAGCGCAAAAACGTGGCGAAAACGTCGAAGCCGCGAACTATTTCAGATTAGCATTAGCCACTAATATCTATGATTTTGTTGAGCATAGGTACGCTCGACTCGAGCTTGCCAGAATAAACCAAATATTGCAGCCTGCGGCAAATTAGCGCGGGCTGCCTATAAATAAGCCTCCTGATGGAGGCTTTTTTATAGGCCGTCATTTACAAATCCTCCCCATACTGATTTTACGCTCTAGTTTGGTAGCCAAAATATAGGTGAACGGCTATAATTGCGGCCTTTGTGAACTCCCAGAATTACAGGTAAACATGTCAGGCAATAAAGTTGAGGTCGACAAACGTCGCACTTTCGCCATCATCTCTCACCCAGATGCGGGTAAAACCACCATTACTGAAAAGGTTCTTTTATTCGGCAACGCGTTACAAAAAGCGGGTACCGTAAAGGGCAAGAAATCAGGTCAGCACGCTAAGTCTGACTGGATGGAGATGGAAAAAGATCGCGGGATCTCAATTACGACTTCTGTAATGCAGTTTCCTTATCACGATGCGCTGGTGAACCTGCTAGATACGCCTGGTCACGAAGACTTCTCTGAAGATACCTACCGTACATTAACGGCGGTTGACTCATGTCTGATGGTGATTGAC
Organism: Shewanella sp. 30m-14; assembly: GCF_052977125.1. Classification (NCBI taxonomy): domain Bacteria; kingdom Pseudomonadati; phylum Pseudomonadota; class Gammaproteobacteria; order Alteromonadales; family Shewanellaceae; genus Shewanella; species Shewanella sp. 30m-14. The sequence continues at coordinate 99,635 of NZ_JBRILW010000006.1, forward strand.
TCTGCTAAAGGTGTAGAGCAACGTACTATTAAGCTAATGGAAGTTACACGCCTACGTGATACGCCTATTGTGACCTTCATGAACAAACTTGACCGTGATATTCGCGATCCAATCGAATTGATGGATGAAGTGGAAGAGGTGCTGAACATTAAGTGTGCCCCTATCACTTGGCCAATCGGTGCAGGTAAAGAGTTCAAAGGTGTTTATCACCTATTGCGCGATGAAGTGATCTTGTACAAAGGTGGTATGGGTCATACCATTCAAGATTCTCGTATCATTAAAGGTTTGGATAACCCAGAGCTTGATGAAGCGATTGGTAGCTATGCCGCTGAAATTCGCGATGAGATGGAATTGGTTGTTGGCGCTTCACATGAATTTGACCACGAACTATTCTTAAAAGGCGAATTGACACCTGTTTACTTCGGTACAGCGTTAGGCAACTTCGGTGTTGACCATATTCTTGACGGTATCGTTGAGTGGGCTCCAACACCTCAGCCCCGCGAAACAGAAGTGCGCGACGTGCTGCCTGATGAAGAAAAGTTCAGTGGTTTCGTGTTTAAGATCCAGGCAAACATGGATCCTAAGCATCGTGACCGTGTGGCCTTTATGCGAATTTGTTCAGGTCGTTATGAGCAGGGCATGAAGATGCATCACGTACGTCTAGGTAAAGACGTAAACGTGAGCGACGCGTTGACCTTTATGGCCGGCGATCGTAACCGTGCTGAGGCTGCATATCCTGGTGATATTATCGGCTTACATAACCATGGTACGATTCGAATTGGTGATACTTTTACCCAAGGTGAGAAGCTTCGCTTTACTGGTGTACCAAACTTTGCACCAGAAATGTTTAGACGCATACGTTTACGTGACCCTCTGAAGCAAAAGCAATTGCTTAAAGGACTGGTCCAGCTTTCAGAAGAGGGCGCCGTACAGGTATTTAGACCACTGGACAGTAATGACTTGATCGTAGGCGCCGTGGGTGTGCTTCAGTTTGAAGTTGTTGTCGGTCGTTTAAAGACTGAGTATAAAGTAGAAGCTATTTACGAGGCTATCAGTGTGGCTACCGCTCGTTGGGTCTATTGTGATGATCACAAGAAGCTTGATGAATTCAAACGTAAGTGCAGCATGAACTTAGCGTTGGATGGTGGTGATAACTTGACTTACATTGCACCGACTATGGTTAATCTTAATCTGTCGATGGAACGTTATCCTGATATTGAGTTCGCTAAGACACGCGAAAACTAACAGTCATACGCGCTTTTTATATTAAGCTGTTATTTTTAACCCCAAGCCTAGCTTGGGGTTTTGTTTTTAAGCTCAGTGGCTCTTATGCTATGTATACTAATTGTGTAATAGTTATCAGCTTGTGATTGACTCTATCAGCGTTTTGAGGAGGGTGTATGCGATATATAAGACGGTTATGGCATAAATACATTCAATGGTGTGATCGGATGGGCTTAACGCTTGAAAATCGCCGTTGTTGTGCACCACTGCTATCAGAACCAGAGCTTCAGCGAACAACAAAGCCGGTCTCAAAAAGTTGCGGTTCAGCTAAAGTAGAAGCAAAAGTAGTGGTCAATGGGAAACCTTTAAAACAAGTAGCATTACCCCCAGCGCAGTTAACTCCAGCTCAATTATCCACAGTGCAGTCAGAGTCTAAAACTGAACATGATAAGCAACAGCTTCATGGCGTTTATCAGCAGTCAGCAGATAACGTAAGCGAGCTCAAGCGATGACTAATGCGGGTGTTTACGTACAGCCTATTATTGATAGTCATGCCCATATCGACTTTCCAGAGTTTGATTGCGATAGGGGCTCGCTATTTGATGATATGCAAGCTGCAGGTATTAAGACGGTTGTTATCCCTGGTGTCTCTCCTGAGCGATGGGGACGGCAAATCGAAGTGGCTAAGCAATATAACTGTTTTTTTAGTTTAGGGATCCATCCTTGGTATTGCGAAAGTACAACAGATAATGACATTCAAAAGTTACGTGCTTTACTTACTTACTATAGAGATGACCCTAGATTAGTTGCAATCGGTGAATGTGGCCTAGATAAGTTACATAAAAGTAATTTCGCAACACAAATGATGGTGTTTAAAGCTCAAATCAGCTTAGCAAAAGAATTTGAGTTGCCTCTCATTATGCATGCGGTAAGAGCACATGAAGAAGTGATTAAGTGCCTTAGAAGCGAGAGCTTAGTGAAAACGGGCGTCATTCATGGTTTCTATGGTGGCCCCGAACTAGCAATGCAATATGTTAATTTAGGTTACAAGCTAGGCATTGGGGGTTTGTTGCTCAATGATAATGCACCTAAGCTGCAACAAACAGTAGCAAAGTTACCGCTAGAATCATTCGTTTTAGAAACCGATTCACCTGCTATGGCCCCTAAACGCAGTCAAACGAATCGTAATACCCCGCTAATTTTGCCTGAAATAATCAAAAAAATAGCAAATTTACAAAATAAATCAGCCGTTCTTATTTCCGAACAGATGTTTTTCAATGTCACGCAACTCTTTGACCTTTAATTTTTTTCTGTTCAAACAGATGTTCCGCGCACCGGAAATTCCAACGAAATCATTGAAATAAAACCTCAAAAACTTGATCAATACGACGCTTTTACCGACGTGGTCGGGTATAATCGGGGTCGTAAAAAAAGGTTGGTTAACAACATAATTAAAAAGTATTAACAATAGGGTGATGGTTAATGGATATTTTAATGAGTTTAGTAGGGGTGGTCACCTTACTAGCGATAGCTTTCGGGTTATCAAACAATAGAAAAGCAGTTAACAAGCGTACCGTTTTTGGTGCGTTAGCAATTCAAGCCGCTTTCGGTGGTTTTGTTTTGTACGTTCCAGTTGGTAAAGACATTTTGCAAGGAATGTCAGATGCAGTATCTAGTGTTATTGGATACGCTCAAAGCGGTATTGGTTTCTTATTTGGTGATTTAGCTAACTTTAAAGTTGGCTTTATTTTTGCCATTAACGTACTACCAATCATCGTTTTCTTCTCTTCTTTAATCGCAGTTCTTTACTACTTAGGCGTTATGCAGTGGATCATCCGTATTATCGGTGGTGCGCTACAAAAAGCATTGGGCACAAGTCGTACAGAGTCTATGTCTGCGACTGCTAACATCTTCGTTGGTCAAACTGAAGCTCCACTTGTTGTTCGTCCGTTTATCGCGACTATGACTAACTCTGAACTATTCGCCGTAATGGTGGGTGGTCTTGCATCTATTGCGGGTTCAGTAATGGCTGGTTACGCGCAGATGGGTGTACCTATTGAGTATCTAGTTGCGGCTTCGTTCATGGCAGCACCTGCTGGTCTATTAATGGCTAAGCTGATGCACCCTGAAACAGAAGAAGCAAAGAACGACATGAGCGATTTACCAGAAGATCCTGATAAGCCAGCTAACGTTCTTGACGCTGCGGCTGCAGGTGCTTCATCTGGTATGCATTTAGCACTTAACGTTGGTGCAATGCTTTTAGCATTCGTTGGCTTGATTGCTATGGTTAACGGTATTATCGGTGGCATCGGTGGATGGTTCGGTATGGAAGGCTTAACACTAGAATTAATTCTAGGTTATATCTTCATGCCTCTAGCATTCCTTATCGGTGTACCTTGGAACGAAGCACTTGTTGCTGGTTCTTTCATCGGTCAGAAGATTGTCATTAACGAATTTGTTGCTTACCTAAACTTTGCTCCATACCTAAAAGATCTTGCTGATGGCGGTATGGTTGTTGCTGAGACTGGTGTAGCAATGTCGGACCGTACTAAAGCGATTATCTCTTTCGCTCTATGTGGTTTCGCTAACCTATCTTCAATTGCGATTCTACTTGGTGGTCTAGGTTCAATGGCTCCGACTCGTCGCCATGATCTTGCTAAGCTTGGTATCCGTGCGGTTATCGCAGGTTCTCTAGCTAACTTAATGAGCGCAACACTCGCTGGTTTATTCTTAGCGTTGTAAGCCTCTATTAGGCTGGGCATTCATTGCCCAGTCTAAGCGCTATCCACCTTTTGGCTAGCGCTATATTAAATCAATCGTTTTCCAAACTAAGTGTTCTTTGAAATGATCAATAACTAGGGTTAGGGATTATTTCGACTTAAATAAGACAATAATAGTGATTAGGTAGCATTTTCGGCCTTAAAATCACAAGGTTGTTCGAATGTTAAAACTTAGTGTTCGCACTTTTACATTAATCATGTTGATGTTTGACGTAAATAAAGTAGAATGCGCGCCATAAAAAAGAAACGCTGACTCTTCAATAAAGAAGCGCGGCAAACCATAAATAAAAATGGGGTTGATGATGAAAAACGTTAAAACTTTAGCACTAGCTGCTACTGCTGTTGCCGCTACTTTTGCTGCACCTACTTTCGCTGCTGACCGTACAGATCTACGCGCTGGCGATTACAGCTGGATGCAGTTCAATGCAATGTACGCAGAAAATGAGCTTCCACGTGACGGTTCTACTGACAACGGTCACGACTACCTAGAGATGGAATTCGGTGGCCGCGCTGGTATCGTTGATCTATACGGTTATGTTGACGTGTTCAACGTAACGAATCGTGACTACGGCGATAAGAATAACGGCGCAAGCAAGATGTTCATGAAGCTTGCTCCTCGTTTCTCTATCGATGGCATGACTGGTTGGGACCTTTCTGCTGGTCCTATCCAAGAAGTTTACTTCTCAACTCTATTTAACTGGGGTGGCGGTGGAATCTCTGGTACTCGTCCAAACGACGTTGCAGGTGAACCTGATGTTACTATCGATGGCGACGTAAACATGTCTTTCTGGGGTCTTGGTGCTGACGTTATGGTTCCTTGGTTAGGTAAGACTGGCATGAACCTTTATGCTGCTTATGATCTAAACACTAAAGACTGGAACGGTTACCAATTCTCTATGAACTGGTTCAAGCCAGTAATGAACTTCGATAACGGTTCATTTGTTTCTTTCCAGGGTTATGTTGATTACCAGTTTGGCGCTGATTCTGTTGATGATTTATATGTGCCAACTACTTCTAGTGGTGGCGCTGCATACTTTGGTCTACACTGGCACTCAGATAACTATGCACTTGGTTACGGTCTAAAAGCATACCAAGATGTATACCTAGTGAAAGATGATGGCGGTCTTGTTGGTCTAGAATCAACTGGTTTCGCACATTACTTCACAGCTACTTACAAGTTCTAAGCTAAGCTTAAAACAGGTTAAGTATATGTCAGAGCCGCGAATTTCGCGGCTCTAATTAACTTCTACCAACCGCAAACTACATCTTTAATTTTTATTTCTACATCGGGTAACAGAATCAGCAGACGGTAATAAAAACGCCTTAATTTTTACTTAAGCATCAGCTATATTTATTAAGCTCTTATTAATGGGCTCTGGTAAGTCAGTTTGTTTAGGTAAGCATTAAGTCCTTCTCTCACACAATAAGTTGTATAAGAGAGGTGTCATAATAAAAGTTAAAAGATTTACTACGCGCTAAAATGGATTTTTCGCGGAAAGGCTGAAATAAGCAGTTTCAATTTCCCTTCCCGGTCTTCATGGATTCAAGTCGTGACACTAGTGTCAGGATGGTTGCGCTCAATTGAGTTTACAACGTTGGATACCTGAATAGTATTTTGATGTTAAGCGTTAAATGATGCTTAACATGTAATTCGGTAATGCCCGAAGGCCCGGCCCATAACAATAATCAAAATAAGCCAGTTCAAGGCATCGCCGTGCGATAATTTTCTGTTTTAAATTAATTATTTGAATCTTTCTCGGAGAGCTATTATGAGCGACTTAAAAAAAGCAGCACAACAAGCCATTAGTTTAATGGACCTTACAACGCTTAATGACGACGATACCGATCAAAAAGTAATCGACCTTTGTCATAAAGCTAAGACGCCTGCTGGCGACACTGCCGCTATCTGTATTTACCCTCGCTTTATTCCTATTGCGCGTAAAACCCTAAATGAAATTGATGGCGACGATATTAAAATCGCAACAGTGACTAACTTCCCACACGGTAACGACGATATCGCTATCGCAGTACTAGAGACTCGCGCAGCAGTTGCCTACGGCGCAGACGAAGTTGACGTCGTATTCCCATACCGCGCACTAATGGCTGGCAACGAAACGGTCGGTTTCGAGCTAGTTAAAGCCTGTAAAGAAGCTTGTGGTGAAGATGCAATTCTAAAAGTTATCATCGAGTCTGGCGTATTAGCCGATCCAGCTCTTATCCGTAAAGCATCTGAGCTATCAATCGATGCGGGTGCTGACTTTATCAAGACATCTACTGGTAAAGTTGCTGTTAACGCAACACTGGAAGCCGCTGAGATCATGATGACAGTGATCAGCGAAAAGAACCCTAAAGTTGGCTTTAAGCCAGCTGGCGGCGTAAAAGATGCTGCAGCTGCTGCAGAGTTTTTAGGTGTTGCGGCTCGTCTTCTAGGTGATGACTGGGCGACGCCTGCGACATTCCGTTTCGGCGCTTCAAGCCTGTTGACTAACCTTCTTCATACACTCGAGCTAGGTGACGCACCACAAGGTGCACAAGGTTACTAATCTTTACTGATTAAGCTTGTTGTTAAGTGTGATCTAAATCTAATTAGGTGTATCAAAAGTTCGTTAGTATGTAACAATATTACGACTTTTGATTCCCTTTAGCGGAATGCTAACTGAAAGCACTATTTATTAGGAACTCAGTTACACTCTTGGAGGTAGTACATGTTTTTAGCTCAAGAAATTATTCGTAAAAAACGTAATGCTGAAGTTCTTTCGACTGAAGAGATCCAATTCTTCGTCAACGGTATCACCAACAATACTGTTTCAGAAGGTCAGATCGCAGCCCTAGGCATGGCGGTCTATTTCAACGACATGAACATGGATGAACGAATTGCGCTTACTACGGCGATGCGCGATTCTGGCACAGTACTAGACTGGAAATCGCTCGACCTTAATGGTCCAATTATTGATAAGCACTCAACCGGTGGTGTGGGAGATGTCATTAGTTTGATGTTAGGCCCAATGGCTGCTGCTTGTGGTGGTTATGTGCCGATGATTTCTGGCCGGGGTCTAGGCCATACAGGCGGTACGCTCGATAAATTCGATGCCATTCCTGGCTATAATACCGAACCTGATAGTGCGCTGTTCCGCAAAGTTGTAAAAGAAGCGGGTGTGGCCATTATTGGTCAAACAGGCGATCTCGTTCCAGCTGACAAGCGTTTCTATTCTATTCGTGATAATACCGCGACCGTAGAGTCTATCTCTTTAATCACAGCTTCTATTCTTTCTAAAAAGCTTGCCGCAGGTCTTGATGCTTTGGCGATGGACGTCAAAGTCGGTACTGGCGCATTTATGCCGACTTATGAAGCCTCTGAAGAGCTCGCACGCAGTATTACCGCAGTCGCAAACGGAGCGGGCACTAAGACAACTGCATTGCTAACTGATATGAACCAAGTACTGGCTTCATGTGCCGGTAACGCTGTAGAGGTGAAAGAAGCGGTCGACTTTATGACGGGTGCTTACCGTAACCCGCGTCTGTATGAAGTGACCATGGGTCTATGTGCTGAGATGTTAGTGCTAGGCGGGATCGCCAGTACTGAGGCTGAAGCGCGCGTAAAACTCAACGCAGTACTGGATAACGGTAAAGCGGCAGAGATCTTTGGTCGCATGGTGTCAGGTTTAGGCGGTCCAGCAGATTTTGTTGAGAACTACAGCAAGTACCTACCTGATTCTCAAATTATTCGTCCAGTGTATGCAGACAAAGCCGGTTTTGCATCGGCAATGGATACCCGAGAACTTGGACTTGCAGTCGTTACCTTGGGCGGTGGTCGCCGTAAACCTGGGGATACTCTCGATTACAGCGTCGGACTTTCTAAAGTTTGCGCACTAGGTGATGAGATTAACGCTGATAAGCCTATTGCATTTATTCATGCTCAATCTGAAGACGCCTTTGCTGAAGCACAAGCTGCAGTGAAAAAAGCGATTCATATTGGCGATACCAAACCAGACAAAACTCCGGAAATTTATCGTTATATCCGCGAGTCAGATCTGTAACGGAGCACAGTTTATGAAACGTACTATAATCATGATGCTAGATTCATTCGGCATAGGTGAAGCGCACGACGCGCATGCCTTTGGTGATGTGGGTTCAAACACATTTGGCAATATCGCTAAAGCGTGTGCTGAAGGTAAGGCAAATGATGGTCGTGAAGGCCCATTAAAACTGCCTAACCTAGCTCGACTAGGTCTTGGTCATGCATCAAAAGAGAGCACCGGTGAGTTTCCTGCTGGCTTTGGTGATGATGTAGAGATCATTGGGGCATATGGCCATGCTGACGAGTTAAGTTCTGGTAAAGATACACCAAGTGGGCACTGGGAAATGGCTGGCGTACCTGTTCTTTATGAATGGGGTTACTTTGGCGATAAGCAGAACTCTTTTCCAAAAGAGCTAACTGATAGAATCCTTGCAAGAGCCGGTCTAACTGAGTTTCTTGGTAACTGCCACTCTTCAGGTACGATAATTTTAGAAGAGCTTGGCGAAGAGCATATGCGCACCGGCAAGCCAATTTTCTATACTTCGGCTGACTCTGTTTTCCAGATTGCATGTCACGAAGAGAGCTTTGGTCTTGAGAAGCTTTATGAGCTTTGTATCATTGCCCGTGAAGAGCTTAGCGATTACAACATCGGTCGTGTTATTGCGCGTCCGTTTGTGGGAACTTGCGCAAGTGATTTCGAGCGCACAGGTAATCGCCGCGATTACGCGGTTGAGCCACCTGCACCCACAGTGCTTGATAAACTTAAAGCAGCCGGTGGCGAAGTGGTCAGCGTAGGTAAGATTGCTGATATTTATGCACATTGCGGTATTACCAAAAAAGTTAAAGCGACAGGTCTTGAAGCCTTGTTTGATGCGACATTAGAGCAAGTTAAACAAGCGGGTGAAAATACTATTGTATTTACTAACTTCGTAGACTTTGATTCGCATTATGGTCATCGTCGCGACGTAGCGGGTTACGCACGTAGCCTTGAGTATTTTGACTCTCGCTTACCTGAGATTTTAGCGTTACTCGATGAAGATGATTTCTTGCTGCTAACGGCAGATCACGGTTGTGATCCAACTTGGCCAGGCAGTGATCATACTCGCGAACGTGTACCAGTTTTAGCCTATGGTGCAGGCCTTGAGCCTGGTTCATTAGGGCTGCGAAACAGCTTTGCTGATATGGGGCAATCCATTGCCAGCTACTTTAAGCTCGAACCAATGGAATATGGCGAATCATTTATTCGCTTATAAACGGTTACGGAATTTAAATTTGGCGGCTCAGATTGGGCCGCTAGTAAACAAGACTTAAGTTGATTACGACGGTCTAAAAATATAAATAGGGGTTATTCTGATGGCTACACCACACATTAATGCAGTAGACGGTGCATTTGGCGATACAGTGCTATTTCCAGGCGATCCATTACGCGCTAAGTACATTGCTGAAACGTTTCTAGAAAACGTTGAGCAAGTGACTGACGTACGTAACATGCTAGGCTTTACTGGTACTTACAAAGGCGTTCGTATTTCAGTTATGGGCTCAGGCATGGGTATTCCTTCTTGCTCAATCTACGCAACTGAATTGATTAAAGACTACGGCGTTAAGAACCTAATCCGCGTTGGCACTTGTGGCGCGATCAGCACTGACGTTAAAGTACGTGACGTGATTATCGGTATGGGTGCTTGTACTGACTCACAAGTTAACCGTTTACGTTTCAAAGGCCAAGATTTCGCAGCTATTTGTGATTACAGCCTACTAGCTGCTGTTGTTAAAGCTGCTGATGCAAAAGGTACTAAGTACCGCGTTGGTAACGTTTTCTCAGCAGACCTATTCTACACGCCAGATCCAGAAATGTTTGACGTGATGGAAAAGATGGACGTTCTTGGTGTCGAAATGGAAGCTGCTGGTCTATACGGCGTAGCGAAAGAATTCGGTGCTAAAGCCTTGTGTGTTGTTACTGTATCTGATCATATCCGTACAGGTGAAAAGACCTCTTCTGATGAGCGTCAATCAACCTTCAACGAAATGATCGAAATGACACTAGAAGCTGCTATTACTCTGTAATCGCTAAACTTCGCAGTCGTTGACTGCAGTGTGAAAAACGGACGCTTATGCGTCCGTTTTTGTTTTCAGTCTACAGGCAAGTACTGGTGCTTTTAAAAAGCGCTAGAGTTATTGTTACTCACTCTTCGGCTTTGGTTTTGGCTTAGCTTCGGCCTCTGTTACTGGCTCAGCTTTAGTCTTTGGTTTTGCAGGCGCTTTAGGCTTTTCTGCAGTCTTAGATTCTGCCTTAGCCTTAGGTTTTACCTTCGTCTTTGGCTTGGCTCTAGGTTTCACCGCAGGGGTTTCCTCTGCAGCACTTTGCTTTTTTAACTGGCTGGTATTAGTCGCAGCTGCCTTTTTTGGGACTGGTGTCGAGACTGGCTTTAGCATTGTTGCTGACGTTGCTGACGTTGCTGACGTTGCTGACGTTGCTGACGTTGCTGAAGGCTCAGGCTCTAACGTTAGCTTTGGCGCTAATTGTGACTTTGACTTTGAGCTTGACTTTGAGCTTGATTCCGACTCAAATTCCGACTCAAATCCAGGGCGCCGCTTTGGCTCAGATTCGATTTGAGCATTAGCATTAGCATTGCTTGGTTTTACTGTTTCTGTTTTAGGCGTGTGTTTTACGACTTCGGTTTCATTTCCATTTCCACTCCCTACTTGCTCAGATGTAGATGAACTGATTTCTATTAAGTTAGCTTCACAGGTCTTAGGCTCGATACTGGAAGTGACTTCAGTTGTCTCAGTGCTTTTTGCGCGCTTTTTATCTTCCGCAGCTTGTTTCTTGGCAGCCTTCGCGGCGGCTTTCTCATTTTTCTTTGTGAGTAATTGCCTGAGTTTCACTCTGGCTTTACGTCTATCAAAATCGGCACGTTTAAACGACAGGGCACGAGATAGCAACATACCAATCAAACCAGCAATAAGCAGCATCATCTGTTGCTGCTCCATGTTGATTTGGTGAGCCTCTTTTATTTCATTGAAGAAATACCTAGGTTCTAGGCGCACCTCAACATAACCCAAGTTTTTACCATCTTGAGAGACTGCCTCAACATAAGGCGGGTATTGTGCTAATGCATTGGTTAGCTCTGTTGATTCTGGCTCTAAGTCCTCATCGATAACGCTTTGGGCAAAGGAGAGTCTCACGCCATCTTCACTAAAGATGCTGGCAGACATGACTTTAGGATCTAAAACAAGCGCTTGAGCAAGCCATTGCAGCTGCTCGTCATTTTCTAACTGTAATGCCGGTGCAGCGCCATAAGCGGTTTGCTGCACCAGTAATCTTGCCATCTTTTCTGTTTGGGACTTTAGAAGCTGCTGCCCTTGTAGTAGGCTAGTTTCCCACAACTGATCGAGACCGATGAATAATGCGATAGCAACCATGATCTGCAATAATCGACTTATTCGATGGCTCTTTTTTAGGCCTTTTAAATAGAACACTGAAACCCTTAATTTGTTGTGTACTCACTTAATCATAATTGATTATGTCTGTACTCGATAGTTGGAGAGTCATAACTAATGAAAAATGCGAGTCAATCTACTGTTTTTGCTTGGTTAAACACCGAAAGTAGCACGTCTTTAATTGCTGGGAAACAAAGATTTTCTCGCCATAATGAAGCTGAGTACCCGTTAAGCTTTTCACGCTATCGAGTGGTATTTTTTTCAGCGCAAAAAGCGGTCGATAAAGCATGGCAAGCGCAGTTGATTGCTGTTGAGAACTGGCTGACTTCATTAAGTGTTGATTTAAGCCTTGCAATAATCAAGCGAGACTGCGACTTGACCTGTATTGAGGTTTGTCTTGAACCTTCACTCACTGTAGCGCAACAGGCTGCTTGCAATGCGCTATCTGGTGTTGAGTTATTCGAGTTATTTGCCAATGCTCCTGTTATTAATCAACCAGGCTTGCTGGTGATGGATATGGACTCCACAGCGATAGAGATTGAGTGCATCGATGAACTGGCTGTTATGGCTGGAGTGGGCGCCGAAGTTGCAGAAGTGACAGAGCTTGCTATGCAAGGCGAGCTTGATTTTGAGCAAAGCCTCAGGGCGCGAGTGGCGAAACTTAACGATGCCGATGCGCAAATTATCGAAGCCTTGTGTGACCGGTTACCACTCATGCCTGGACTTAAAGAGATGATTGCTGAGCTGAAAAGTCATGGTTGGCGTACGGTGGTCGCATCTGGAGGCTTTACTCCATTTGTTAACCACCTTAAGCAGCTGTTGGCACTCGATGCCGCTTTTGCCAATGAGCTAGATATTGCTAAGGGGAGGTTGCTTGGTAGTGTATCGGGTCAAGTTGTCGATGCGCAGTTTAAGGCCGATACCGTGCTTAACTGTGCACAGCAATGGCAAATAGAGGCTGGGCAAAAAGTCGCTATTGGTGATGGTGCCAATGATATTCCGATGATCCATGCTGCAGACTTTGGTATCGCCTATCATGCTAAGCCTAAGCTAGCTCAGGTGGCAGATGCAAAGATTAATAAGTTAGATTTAAAGACGCTGCCTTATCTGTTTCAGCTTAAGTGATCTCTTCGGTGTTGTTGCGACTCTTGCCTGAACACGCATGTTGTACTCTCTTGCTGCAACCTTTTGCTGTTACATAGGCCGGTTTAACTAAAAAGCTCATGACTATTCCGTTATGAGCTTTTGTTTTAAAACACAGCTATCATCTTGATTCATTTAGTTGATACATCTTCAAAGCTGTTTTAATGACGAATTAAACCTGTTTACGACCATTTAATTAGAGTGTTTACTCTTGTCTTTGTGTTATGACTTCAGTAGCTTATCTAAAAAAAGATGAGTACTTGCCGTTGAATATCCAACAAAAATCCTTTTATGTACCCTATAAGCATGGTCACCTTCATCTTAGGCAGATAGTGCCAGTTCAAGCTGATATGAATAAGCCGCCAGTGTTAATGTTACATGGCGCAATGTCTAATGGCCGAGTGTTTTATAGCGATTCAGGTAAGGGGCTTGGTTGCTACTTAGCAGATTCTGGCGTGGTGGTTTATGTACTCGACACACAAGGTCGGGGGCTCAGTGAGCCTAAACTGGCTCGTGGTTTTACTGGGGGGCAGGGGGAGGTGATTAGAGAGCAGTTACCTCTTATTCAGCAATATATTTTATCACTTCACCCAAATGTTAAAACCGTACATTGGTGCGCCCATTCATGGGGGGGAGTATTGATGGCGAGTGCTATCGCTCGCTATGATCATTTACAGCAATCTGTAGCGTCACTGGTGACCTTTGGCAGTAAGCGCCGCATACAAGTTAAGTCATTACAGAAATGGCTTACGGTTAATCTGGTGTGGAATAAACTTGCGCCCTTGATTGCTTGGCGCAGTGGTTACCTCCCAGCTGACAAACTTAAGATAGGGATGGACAATGAGTCTCGAGCATCATTAAGGCAAACTATCGAGTGGGTTGGCGGGCATTGGATAGATAATGATGATGGTTTTGATTACGCCAGTGCTGCCAAGCAGGCCAACTGGCCTAAGTCTTGGTTTATCGCTGGTAAGGGCGATAAGGTATTAGGTAACCCAAGTGATGTGCAGCGAATGATAAAAGAATGTCATATCAAGCAGGTCGACTACACCTTGTTATCGAAGAAGCAGGGGTTTAAACATGATTATGACCACGGCGGCATGTTAACTCACAAAGATGCTGTCGCAGATCACTTTCCTCGGATCAAAGACTGGTACCACAGCTTTAACGGCTAACGATTTTGCTGTTTGCTGTTTGCTGTTTGCTGTTTGCTGTTTGCTGTTTGCTGTTAGCTAGCGGTTAGTTTGAGCTGTGATATGGCCGCAACGTCAACGGCTCTAGTCACTTTGTGAGGAGAGTAGTGGCGCGAGTTTGACTAACTCGGCTAGATTACTGACCCCGAGTTTACTCATCAGTTTTGAGCGGTGCACCTCAATCGTTCTTAGCGCCACACAGAGTTCATTTGCCATCTGCTTATTGGTATTACCGGCAATGACTAAATCAAAAATTTGCGCCTCTCGTTCAGTTAATGTGTCAATCAAGGCTTGATGGGTTAACTTCCAATGTTGGCGGACGCTGTACGCTAAGCCTTTAGCGATAGATTGTGACAATAAATGACCTTGAACCGGTTTTTGGAAAAAGTCGAAAGCCCCATTTTTAAAGGCATCCACAGCCATAGGCACATCGCCGTGACCCGTTAAGAATATGACAGATAAAGGGCTTTTAGCTTGTGTGAGCAGTTGCTGCACTTGTGGGCCGGTAAGTCCTGGCATTCTGGCATCTAAGATCACGCAGCCAGCCTGGCTTAAATCAATCTCTGCAAGAAAGCGCACGCCACTACTAAAGCAGCTTAGCTTATAGCCGTAGCCATCCATTAAAAAGCTGATGGAATCAACAATTGCTTCGTCATCGTCAACTAAATAGACCGGGCCGTTGATTTGCTGTTGCACAGTGTCTTCTCATATTTATACGGGGATAAATGATAGATATCCCAGTTCCCAGTTTTTAGCGAACTATTTTTCATAAAGCATGAATTGCATCACGCAGCAAAAAAGTGGACCTAGCGTAAGCTATCGCTAATCAACACAATTCCTCTATTCGATTAACGTGCTTTTATTTTCCGCTAGATAACAATCTCTTTAACTAATGTCGGGAGATGTTCGGTAGGGGAATAAGTTTGTCAGTGGAGCCTAAGGAAATGAAATTGCCTAAGATTTTGTTCTGTCTATTTGTACTGCTTTTCTCATCTGCCACTTGGTCTAAGCCTCAGCAGCTTTATGTTGGCGTGCTTTCAAATTGGGGGCACCAGCAAGCAATTGAGCGCTGGAAACCTATGATGGAGTACCTCAATGAACAGGTGCCTCAGGCTGAGTTTCATGTATACCCAGGTAACTTTGAAGCACTCAATTTAGCGATGGAACTGGGGCAAATCCAGTTTATTATTACCAACCCTGGCCAATACCTGTATCTCTCTAATCAATACCCTTTGTCATGGCTAGCAACGATGCGCTCAAAGCGACATAACGGCAGCACCTCGGCGATTGGCTCGGCAATTATCGTCAAGGCAGACAGCGACTATCGCACTTTATATGACTTAAAGGGCAAGATTGTCGCCGCTAGCGACCCCCACGCACTGGGCGGCTATCAAGCCACTGTCGGTTTAATGCATCAGTTGGGGATGAACCCAGACACTTATTTTGGTCAAACCAAGTTTTTAGGCTTTCCTCTTGATCCGCTGTTATATCAAGTTCGAGACGGCAATGTCGATGCGGCGATTACGCCTTTATGTACCTTAGAGGATATGGTTGAACGTGGCTTGATTAACCGGGCTAGCTTTCGAGTGTTGAACCCTAGCCGCCCAGAGGGGATCGAGTGTCAATGCAGCACTAACCTTTATCCCAATTGGTCGTTTGCAGCGACAGAAGGTGTCAGCACTGAACTCAGTAAGGAGATCACGCAAGCGTTACTGGATTTAAGTGCCAATGACCCCGCGGCAATTCAGGCGAACCTAAAGGGGTGGACCTCGCCGATTAGCCAGTTAGCGGTGATTAAATTATTTAAAGAGTTGCACGTAAAATCACCGGATAGCAGCCGCTGGGATGCCGTTAAAAAGTGGTTAGAAGAAAACCGTCATTGGGGCATTTTATCTGTTTTAATTTTTATTATCGCAACCCTATATCATCTGTGGATTGAATATCGTTTCCATCAAAAAAGTAGCTCATTGATAGAATCTGAGCGCCAGTTAAAGCAGCAAGCTATTGCCCTCGAAAGACTGCAAAGTGCATCGATTATTGGTGAGATTGGTGCAGGGCTTGCCCATGAGATTAATCAGCCTATTGCAGCCATTACCAGTTATAGCGAAGGCGGTATTATGCGGTTGCAGGGACGGCAGCAAGCAGATGTCGATGCTTGTATTGAACTGTTAGAGAAAATCCATAAGCAATCGACTCGCGCGGGGGAAGTAGTACATCGTATACGTGGGTTACTTAAGCGCCGCGAGGCGGTGATGGAGGATGTTAATATTCTCACCTTAGTGGAGGAGAGCGCCTCACTATTGAGACTTGAGCTTGCAAGGCGAGAGATCCAGGTTGCTACCCAAATTAAAGGCGAACCCTTTTTTATTACCGCTGACCGAGTTGGGCTTTTACAAGTGTTGATTAACTTAATAAAAAACAGCTTAGACGCGATAGCCGATTCTGATAATGCCCGCACAGGACAAATTAGTATAGTACTCGACTTTAAAGAGTCTCAAGTCAATATCTCCATCCTTGATAATGGTCCTGGCTTAGCATTAGAAGCCGATACCTTAATGGCAACCTTCTACACCACCAAAGTGGATGGATTAGGGCTTGGTTTAGCCATTTGCAGAGAGGTGATTAAGGAGCATGACGGGCATTTTGTGTTGGCTAATCGCTGTGATGAACAATCTGGCTGCGTAGCAAGAGTGCACCTGAAAAAGCGTGGCAGTGAACAGGCAGTTACTATTTAAACGTTAAATTTAGCTGCTCAGGCAAGCAGTTAATCCTATCTAATAGTACCAATGTGCGGTCTTTGGCTTTATATAAGCGAGCCGCACATTTTGTATTAAAAACACGTTGTAACCAGCAAAAAAGGTAAACTTTTTTACGGTATGTGGTTTACCACAATTTACAGTTTTTAGTCGCTGTGTTGGCGTAAAATTGAACTGTGAATTGCCTCACAAACACCAGCACCACATAGTCGGTATGTGGTTTACCACAATATTCAATCTCTGCAGGCTCAATAACAATGAGGAAAACCTTAGGAATGAGTTGATTGCAAATAGCGATTAACACAGGGCTTAATTCATCGCTCTCCTAAGGATCATTGTCATTGGGAGATTTAACATGAAACTAGATCGGCGAACCTTCATTAAAGGGGCCGGAGCCGGCACAGCGACTTGCGCATTAGCAACGCTTCCAGGCTCTTTGGCTGCCCTTGGACATTCTGAGCTGCAAGGTAGTGCAGAGTCTATCGCAAGTATTTGTGAAATGTGCTCAACCCGCTGTCCAATCTCTGCCCGAGTCGTAAATGGCAAGAACGTATCAATTCTTGGTAATAAGAACGCTAAATCATTTGGCGGAGCTGTGTGCGCCCGTGGTGGTGCAGGTCACAGCCAACTTTATGATAAGCAGCGTATTGTTAAGCCGCTTAAGCGTGTTGGTGAGCGCGGAGAAGGTAATTGGCAAGAGATTGAGTGGGATGAAGCCTACAGTATCATTGCAAAAAACCTCAATAAGATTAAAACTGAGCACGGCGCTGAAACCGTAGCCTTCTCATCAAAATCAGGCTCTCTATCAGGCCATCTGTTTCACCTAGCCAAAGCCTTTGGCAGCCCAAATACCTTTACTCACGCGTCTACCTGTCCGGGCAGTTATGTGATTGCGGCTAAAGCGATGTTTGGCGGCAAAATCAAGCGCGATTTAAGCAACTCTAAGTACATCATCAACTTTGGTCATAACCTTTACGAAGGCATTAACATGTCTGAGACCAGAGGCATGATGAATGCACAAATGGAAAAGGGCGCTAAGCTGGTGGTATTTGAACCGCGCTTCTCGATTGTGGCTGATAAAGCCGATGAGTGGTATGCGATTAAGCCGGGCACTGACGTTGCGGTTGCACTGGCAATTTGTCATACCCTAATCGCAGATGACTTATACGACAAAGCCTTCGTGGCGCAATATGTGTCAGGTTTTGACGAGTTTGCCAAAGAAGTTAAGGCTTATACACCTGAGTGGGCAGAATCTGTTAGTGATGTGCCAGCTGAAGATATTCGCCGCATTACTCACGAATACGCAGCCGCTGCGCCACATGCGTTAGTCGATTTTGGTCACCGTTCATCGTTTACAACAGAAGAGTTTGAGATGCGCCGGGCACTTTATGCCGCTAACGTATTAGTGGGTAATATCGAGCGTAAAGGCGGTCTTTACTTTGGTAAGAAAGCATCTAGTTATAACAAGTTTGCTGGTGATAAAGTCGCACCGACGTTAGCGAAACCAGGTGTTGATGGTATGCCAAAAATTGATGCTAAGCGCATTGATATGGTCGATGAACAGTATGCATTAACCTGGTCATCGGGTGGTATTTACCAGACGATTCTCGATTCTACTCTAGATGCGGTTCCATACCAGTTACGTGCGTGGGTAATGAGCCGTACTAACCCAATGCAAACCATGACAGACAGAGCCCGTATTGTTGAAACAATGCAAAAGCTCGACTTTATCGTGGCCTGCGATATCTATATCAGCGAGTCTGCCGCTTACGCCGACATTTTCTTACCCGAATCAACCTACCTTGAGCGTGACGAAGAGATCGCCGATAAGTCGAGTAAGAACCCTGCTTACTACGTGCGTCAGCGTGTGGTTGAAACCATTGGTGACACTAAACCTAGCTGGCTTATCTGGAAAGAGCTTGCGACAGCGTTAGGTCAAGGTCAGTTCTTCCCATGGGAAAATATGGAAACATTGCAGCTGTTCCAAGTACAGCGTGATGTGAATTTACTCAGAAAAATTAAAAATGAAGGTTTTGTTAGCTTCGGTAAGCCACTAATGCTGCGTGAGCGTGGCATGGTCAGAGACTTTGTTGCTGCGTACCCCAATGCAAAAGCCGTTGATGCTGATGGCACATATGCCAGCCAGTTAAGCTTTAAAACGCCGTCGGGCAAGATTGAGCTTAGCTCAGATAAAGTGGAGAAGATGGCGCCGGGCCGCGGGGTTATTCGCTACCGCGAAGTCACCATGAAAAAAGCCGACGAGTTGTTCTTTATTCAAGGCAAAGTGGCTGTACATACCAATGCGGGTACGCAAAACGTACCCATGCTGGCAAATTTAATGTCTGACAACGCGGTGTGGATCCATCCGATCACAGCGGGTCTGTTGAATATTTCAAGTGGCGACAAGATTCGGATCTATAACGATACCGGTAGCGAAGAAGGTCATGCCCTCGTGACACCAGGTATTCGCCCAGACACCGTATTTGCTTATATGGGCTGCGGCTCAAAGAATAAAGAGCTTGCCCGTGCAACCGGTAAAGGTGTGCATTGCGGTAACTTACTTCCTCATGTGACGTCTCCGGTAACAGGTATGAATCTGCATACTACCGGTGTCAAGATTGCCAAGATTTAATCGGAGTTAATTATGACTAAGCGTTATGTTCTCGTGCACGATGAAAACAAGTGCATTGGCTGCCAAGCATGCAACGTGGCTTGCCGCAGTGAAAACAATGTGCCTGAGTCGGTGACTCGAATTCAGGTCAGAATCGAGGGGCCGTACGGTAACTTCCCACACTTACATTTTAAATATAATCGTGTGTCTTGCGAGCAGTGTGAAAATGCACCTTGCGTTAAAGTTTGCCCAACGGGCGCGGCCTATGTGAATGATGATGGCATTGTTTCCATCAATGAAGGCAAGTGTGTTGGTTGTCTATATTGTGTTGCGGCTTGCCCTTATAAGGTTCGCTTTATTAACCCAGAAACTCGGGTGCCAGATAAGTGTGATTTCTGTAAAGAGACACGTTTAGCCCGCGGTGAAGAGCCTGCATGTGTCACCGTTTGTCCAACTCAAGCATTAACCTTTGGTGATGCCAATGACATGAACTCTGAAGTGCGTAAAGTGTTAGACACCAAACCGCACTACCAACAAAAGGTAAACCTAGGCACTGAACCGCGGGTCTACCGCATTCCTAGCCGTAAAGGAGGGATCAAAGCATGAACAATATCTGGGGTTCGATGGAACAATACGATCCGGTAGTGTGGAACTGGATTATCGCGGTGTACTTATTCATGGCGGGTTTGTCAGCTGGCTCTATGCTGGTAGCCATTGGACTTAAATGGTACAAGCAAAGTCGTGGTCAACCAACCGAAGGTTTACCTGTGATTAAGGCGGCAGCGGTCATTGGCCCAGTGGCGATCAGTTTAGGTATGGCGCTGCTGGTACTGGATCTGACTAAACCGTTTGAGTTTTATCACATCCTGCTTAACTACAACCTGACGTCAGTGATGGCATGGGGGGTGATAGCACTGCTGGTTTATATTCCGTTAGTGTTTGTTTTTGCAGCAATAGTGTTTGAAAAACAAGTGCTGCATTACGCACCTTGGCTTGCAGGAACATTAAAAGTTTGTCGCCAGTTGGAAAATAGCATTAATAAGCTGATTTTCGCCCTAGGTCTAGGTGTTGGGGTTTATACCGGTTTCTTACTTTCAGCCTTGATTAGCTACCCTATTTTAAACACGGCGGTATTGCCTGCGCTGTTTTTAGCATCCGCCTTATCAGTGGGCTCAGCGGGTAACATTTTGGTGGCGACCTTGTTCTTTAGTAAGAAAGAATCAGATTGTATCGAGCAGGTGCACCGTATCGAGTACCCAGTGGCCTTTAACGAAGCACTTTGTTTGGTACTGCTGTTTGTCGGGCTTAACTTTTCAGGCCCAGCGGCGCAAGCGGCAACAGCAGCAATTACAACAGGTACTTGGGCGAGTGTGTTCTGGCTTGGCGTAGTGGGCTTAGGTCTTGTGGTCCCCGTTCTTGCGAGTACATTAGCACCTAAGGCTTGGCGACATACTAAAGGCTTCTTGATCACGGTATCGTGCAGCACCATTCTAGGCGTATTAGCACTGAGACACTTTGTGGTTTACGCTGGCCAGAGTTATATCAGCTAACTAAAAGTCGTTAATTGTCCTTCAATTTGCTTAGGCCAATTGAATCGCACAAGCCCAAACATTCGTTTGGGCTTTTTAATTTAGCCCCTGTCATCGATAACCAAAAAACAACAGCCAAAACCTAACACCTGAAGGCTAGCTTTTATCTTCTAGCTTGGCTCTGACAAAACGGATAGCTGATCTTAAATAAGAATGGCTGGCCTCACTGAAAGTGGACTTTAACAAGGACGATTGAACAAGAAGCTTTGAATAAGGAAGGGTGCATAAGAAAAGATGAATAATAAAAGTTGAAAGAGTACTTTTAAAGGCGGTTGAAGGAGTATTTGGAGCCATCGCGGGGCATAGGGGGGGGAGCATTGGGGTTAGAAGAGTGAGTTTGGATTATTACGCTTCATGTCACACATTTGACCATTACAACAACACTTAGATTGGTAATTAGGTCAATACTTAGATTGCTACTTAGGATTAGTACTTAGATTAGTACTTAGATTAGTACTTAGGATTAGTACTTAGGATTAGCACTTAGGATTAGTACTTATTAGATTAGCACTTATTAGATTAGTACTTATTAGATTAGTACTTAGATTGGTATTTAAATATCAATCAGCTCCCTTTTGGGAGCTGTTTACATCAGTGCGCTTTGGCTGCTTATAAGGCAAATAATAACAATCTGCCTCCTGCGAAGGCGGACTCTGTCACACCTATGTTAAAGTTTATCGGGCAACGGGGTTATTCGACCGGGTTTTTCAACAAAGATGATTTTTTTGCTATTACCGTTTCTTGGATCTTTTCCTGGATTTTTTCTTGAAGCACGTCTGTCACTACTGACTTTTTAGCGCGTCTTTTCTTAATTAAAAAGCTGCTTAATAGACTGATGATTGCAACGCCTAAGGTAATCATAGGGGCGATAATGAGCGCCATAGTTACAAATCTCGCTATATTCTCAGGTAGATAAGATAGTGAGTAGCCAAAGCCCAATAATAGTGCACTCCAAATTGCAGCGCTTAGCCATGCAAAGTAATGAAAGTGAGACACCTTTTTAATGTGCAGCCCCATCATTAACGGCAGTAAAGGGCGAACGACAGGAATAAAGCGCGCGGTAAATAGGGCTAATAAACCATGCTTATTAAGCAAGTTATCTACCGTTTTCATGCGCTTTTCTGGGACGGCATCTATCCAGCGTTGAATTTTTGGTAGTTTATGTAGCCATCGACCTTGAATGAAGGCGACCCAGCTTCCCGTTGCGCCAGCGACAACTAATGCGGCAAACGCCATTGGCAGGCTAATAATGCCAGCAGCAGCCAAGCTGCCTGACAGGATCACTACGCTGTCACAGGGCATAGGCGCTGCAGGAAGCAATGCGCTTTCTAGCCAAATTAAGGTGAATATACAGAGGTATATCATGGCAGCACTGCCAGGGCTTTGCAGTAAAGCGAAGTCTTGCTGCCAAAGGGCAGTGATGACTGAGACAAATGAATCTAGCATTGTCGGTGTTCCTAAATGGGCCAAGTACTCAAGGCGGCAGCCAATTATTGCAATCGTTAGAGTAGGTTACTTAGAGTGGTTCATTAAGATTACTCTGTAAAGTGACTGACGAAAATGATTTTCAAAAGTGACTTAAGTGTATTACTAGTGTGGCGTTTTAGCGGACGATAAGGGTGGAGTTTTCTCCAGTCTTTATGCGCAACTCGCCTGAGTTAGCACTATACATCAGGATGTAATGGCGCAAATTAACTATTCAGCTTCATTAATAAAAATACATCTTCAGTTCATTATTAATTAATCATTAGTGATTAATTGTTCTATTTTTATAAGAATAGAGTGATAAAAGGTTGGTTTTAACCTGCACTGGCGAGGTGTGAGTGAATTATCATTCATCCGCCACAAAAGGCACTAAAATGGCGTAAGATTACAGTCTAATTTTCTATTATCCATGACCGCTAGTCCTTAATAACTGGCATTTATTCATCATCAGTACTTAGGGTCATTAGGTCACCAAGAAAGGTTACTATGTCATCAAGAACAGTCACTATGTCGTCAAAAAAGAAGGGGCTAAAAGCTGTCGCTCTACTTGAAGCCTCAAAAGGCCTGTTATCGGTACTGGTTGTATTTGGGCTGCATACATTAGCCGGGGACAATATTCAGCATTTTGTTGAGGCGCTGCTCAGCCACTCTCACTTAAATCCTGCCAATCATTTAGTACAAGAGGCCATTAGCGAGGCGGGCAAGGTGACTGCAAGTAATATTAGTTTGGTTATGGCCGGCGCTTTATTGTATGGGGCTGTGCGATTTATTGAAGCCTATGGCTTGTGGCACAGTTTAGTGTGGACAGAGTGGTTTGCCTTGCTTAGCGGCGGGATCTATCTACCATTTGAGGCCTACGAGATGTTCACTAAACCCAGTTTATTAACCGCTGCAATTTTAGTCATTAATCTTGTGGTTGTGGGTTACATGTACCGAGTGATTAAGCCTAAAAGCTTGATATCGTAAGGTTAGAATTGGGTGCACTTAAACAAATGCACCTGAAATAAGATGCACTTGGAATAAGGTGCACCTGAAATAAGATACATTTGGATTGAGATGAAACTGGAGGTTAACTTTCAGCGCTCAGCTCTGGGAACCGCAGTAACACTTCTTGAGTGATATCTAAAAGCTCGCCTACGCCTATGATGTTCCATAGTTGTTGTTCGAGTTTCTTGCCTTTGTGAGGGGCGTGAATCGCAATATATTCCAGTTCGCGACGTATGTAGTTTAAGTCGGGTTTCCCCGTGGCTCCGCGGTAAACTCGCAGTGCTAAAAACTCGCCTAGATGTTGGCTGCGCTGAATAAAGCTAAGCTGCTGCGCGTATTGAGGCATATCACTATCGCTAATGCAGCGGACTTTAATCTGTCCTTGAGACATACGTGAGATCTGCACCAGGACTTCAAA
Source organism: Shewanella sp. 30m-14 (assembly GCF_052977125.1). Classification (NCBI taxonomy): domain Bacteria; kingdom Pseudomonadati; phylum Pseudomonadota; class Gammaproteobacteria; order Alteromonadales; family Shewanellaceae; genus Shewanella; species Shewanella sp. 30m-14. The sequence continues at coordinate 123,280 of NZ_JBRILW010000006.1, forward strand.
ATGAGATAAACCATGCTGAGGCTTCATCGTGCGAATAGGCGTAATAAAGTCACGTCTTAATTTACCGTCATTTAGCAGCGGCGCTAAATCATAGGCGAGTGTATTGTCGCTTTGAGAGGCAAACAGGTTAGCAATATGGTTTTGCTGTTTACCTATCCCTAATGTCGAGATATAAGCCGACTTCACCGTGCGCTCAAGATAAAAGGGGACAGAGACCAGATTGCGCATGATGATATTTTTCATCCCATCGGCCAGCTCTTTCACATTTTGGTTATTTTCGGTGATTTTTTGCAGTTTGTCCCGATTGTGCTCAATCAAGCGGTTTAAAAACTCCACGCCGACATGAGGTGTATGGCCAACTTGCGCTGCTAGGTGCAAGGTGATGCCGTTTTTACGAGTACGGATCAGCCGATAAGGAAGTGATGCTAAAGATGTCTTGCCGGCCAGAGGTTGTAGCTTAGGAAAGCTGATTAAAATAGGCTCATCCAGATTGAAGTTTACAGGCTTTATGATGCTAAGTTTCATACCCCGGCTTGAAATGTCATCGGTACTTGCCACCACATTCAGCTTGCCTTGGCTAAGCAGTGCTGCGGTTTTAAAGGCAAAGCGTGACTCATTACGTCGTTCGCTAAATTGCAGTGAGATAAGTTTAATGGTGTGCGCAGATATTTTCTTTTGCCCAAAGATTTTTAGCTCATTAACATTAGCTTGGTTATCTGTGTCTTGGTTGATTTTGGCCCAGCTCTGATATAATTCACTCGCCTTACTGGGCGTCATATCAATGATCTGTAATACATGGCTAAAAGCACTCAGTTGCGTTTCTGTTAGCGCTGAGTAGCGCCCTTCATCGCCGGGTAAAATACTGGCTTTATAAGATTGTTGATGATCGATAGTTTGTTTGCTGACTTTAAATATTTTAAAGCTAGGCTTAGTCGCCGCAAAACTTAAAAATAGCGCTAACAGACCACGAGAATTAAGCTCTGCCAAGCTCGCTGAATAAAAGAATTTTGCGCCTTGTACAGTGAAGGTGAAGCAGAAGAACTGGCTATGCTGGTTATCATCAGCCGAATCTATAATGCGCTTTAGTCTATCTGGCGTGAGAAAGCTGCTTAGTTGGCTAATGTCCTCTTCATCTTTGAAATATTCGCTAATGGCCTGGTTATCACGGCTCAATAGTTTATGGCTGAGTACCAATTGCGAGTCGAGATTAGCCTCTGGGTTTGCCTTCGTTGCAACAAATAACGGCAGATGGGGTAGGTGCGGTAGATAATGACGCTCAAAGCCAAGCCCTTTAGTGGTCGTTAATACGTCATTAACATCGACTTTGTAACGGAACTTATAGCCTCGGATCAGCTTTTCTAGCATATCGGCTAAGGCATCTGTGCCTGATAGCCGTTTCAGTCTAAGCCAGCTGTACTCTTGATTGTGCTCTACGTCGACAATTTGATAGTCCACGCCTTGTTGCAGATCTTGATGATAGTACTCGTCGCTTAGCTCAAGCAGCTTAACCCGAATAGGCATATTGGTTTGTAGGCTATGTTTTGCCTTCAGGCGGATGCGTGCGCCGCCCACAGAGAGATCGACAGTAATACCATCAAGATTGAGGTGGCCTTGAGTCACATTGATGCGCATGCTGTAGTTCATCCGCTCTTCACTGCGGGCAAAGTAGCTGCCTAATACCACACCATCGGCGACAAACGGCGATGAATTTACAACGGGCTCATTTTGACCCGATCGTCGCTGTTTAGTAATTCGTTGTTTATGGCTATCAATGACTTGCTCATACACTCCTAAGGTGTACTGTTCGCGATAAAGGGCGAGGGCTTCTAAAAAGCTTTCTTTCGCTGGCGCATCGAGGTAGTGCTGCTGCTGTGCAAAACTAAATATTTCACATTCGAGTTCAGTTTTATTGCGTAAGTCGATTTTTCGAGTACAACTGGAGGCGAGTCTATTGAGCTCCATTTTGAGCAAAAAGCGTGTTGAATTGGTTTCATCAACAGTAAGCTGTTCGAACAGTTCTGAGAATTCCGGTTCCATTAATAGGGGTTTTAACTGCTCAACAAGTGCTTTGTGCAAATCTAAAGTCATTAATCACTTCTTTTGGGATGCTAAAAAGACCAATGGCTGGTAGGCTCATGGACCAATATTTGAGGGGAATATTCTCTATTCCCGCTATCTTAAATAAGTATCGGCCAATATTGGCGTTACTTTACTGATTTTATACGATCTAAAAATGCGATCTAAAAAGAGTTATGGCAAAGAATAAAACAGCTTACGTATGTAATGAGTGCGGTCAAGATTTCCCTCGTTGGCAAGGACAGTGTAGCGCTTGTCAGGAGTGGAATACCATTAGTGAACTTAAAATTTCTGCATCTAAGCCTGCGCGTAGCAGCGTCTCTGGTTATGCGGGCTCTGTTGGCGGTGGTTCAAAGAAGCTAAAAGAGATTGAAGAGTTTGAAGCGCAGAAGATGCTGACCGGTATTGGTGAGCTCGATCGTGTGTTATGCGGCGGTTTAACCACAGGCTCAGTTAATATTATTTCTGGCGATCCGGGAGCCGGTAAAACCACGATTTTGTCGGATTTAGTCTCGCGTATGTCTCAGTTAATGCCGTCACTTTACTGCACTGCCGAAGAGTCATTATCTCAGTTTAAAAACCGTGTTAATCGTCTTAAGTTAGATTGCAATGAAGACAATTTATATTTAATGGCTGAAACCAGCGTTGAAGCCATTATTGCAGAGCTTGAAGAGAAAAAAATTAAGTTTGCGGTTATCGATTCAATTCAAGCAGTGGTTACCGATTTAGCCAACGGGAGCCCAGGCTCACCGTCACAGGTTAAAAGTAGCGCTCAAGCGCTAACTCAGTATTGTAAGCAAAATAACGTGACCATGTTTTTAGTCGCGCACGTCAATAAGAATAATGAAACCGCCGGCCCACAAACACTGATCCATATCGTCGATTGTTTAACGCATATCGAGTGTAACGACGGACAGATCCGCACACTGAGAGCGAATAAAAACCGTTTTGGTGATGTGGATACCGTCGGTATTTTTAAAATGACCGAGCGCGGTATGATAAGTGTTGATAATCCAAGTGAGATTTTTCTTTCAGGCTCAACTACCGAGTCGCCAGGGGCTGCTATCACCTGCATCCGTAAAGGCAATCGAAATCTGTTACTTGAAATCCAGTGCTTAACGACAGAAACTGAAGCTGAGTTTCCACAGCGAGTTTGTGTCGGTTTGAATATGAACCGCATTAAGATGCTGACAGGGATCTTGCGTAAACATACTAAGACCAAAATTTTCCACGATACCTATTTTAACTTGGTAGGTGGCCTTAAAATTGATGAGTCAGAAACCTGTATTGATCTGGCTTTGGTGACGGCTTTACTCAGTAGTTTAAATGACTTTGTTGTCCCGCGAACGACCTGCATTATGGGGGAGCTCAGTTTAAACGGCGACGTTCGCCCCATTGATAGCGGTGTACCAAGGGTTAAAGAGGCGGTTCAACATGGCTTTACAGAAATCTATATTCCATTTCGTAATTACCATAAATCAATGGAAGGTTCTGGCGCTAAGATTATTCCGGTGAAGACTATCCATGAACTGCTTGAGCTGATTAATTAGCGGGGCTGATTTTTTGAGTAGCGGATTTTGATTAGCGTATTTGAGTAGAGTATTTTGGCTGAGTCTTTGCGCCAGTACTAAAACATTAAAGTACTAGTACGTTAAACTACTAAAATAAAAAACAGCAAAAAAAACGCCGCATGATTTGCGGTGTTTTAGGTATGAAAGTCAGTATCTTGCCTTGTCGTGGCTGGAGTGTAGAGTCGCCGGATTACGGATTACGGATTACGGATTACGGATTACGGATTACGGATTACGGATTACGGGTTATTTGGCACGAATAATCGTTCTAATTCTCTATCTAGTAATGCGGCATCACCAAGGTTGAGCTCAAGCAACCGTCGTAGATGGCTAATGCTCTCAACATCAATGTGCTTGCAAGCTAGCCCAAGCTGTTGGTTTTCTTGGTGCACTATCTGCACTTGCATCTGCAATGTGATTTCAGAGTCAGGAATTAAAATCTCGAGTTTCGCGCACTTTATATTCGGCTCCCACTGGGTTGGCTGCTCGATGAGGGCGCCATTAAGGCTAATATCTAATAGCTTGGTTCCCCAGCTGCAATCATGGCTAATGAGCTTAACATCTGTGGTAAATAGTAACCGCGAAAATAACCGTCTTTCATCCATATCGATCCTTGACCCTTTAGCATATTGAGTTGCTGCGACGCGAATATTGCTATGTTTGTATTCATGATCTATGGGCGTAATCATAAGCTACAAGATTATTCTTGTACAAATTTGTCGCCAACAAACTTGCGGACACTAAGCGTTAGCGTTTTTAAATACTCGTGAGTTAACGTATTTAAGCCGTTTGCTCACTGCGATATTGAGGTTGTCTATGGGGTAATAAGCCGTGTGTTAAAATCGCTACGGTCACTAGCTGGTATAACATTCCAGACCAAGACAAAAGGTACACAGAAAGCGTTAAGTTAAGCAGGTTGCTAAGTAAAATAGCACAGCGTAATTTTGTACCGCTTGAATAAAATAGCGCAAAACTCATCATTACAGCGCTGGCAACAGTGCACCATTCGCTCCAGTGTTCGGCCCATATAACGCCTTGTAGAATCGCAATGCTTGAAAACAGCACAGGCAGAATCATCTTAAAGTAACTATCCCGGCTTGAGCTATGTCGACACGTCGCAAAGCGCACAGCATTAACAAGTTGATTGAGCATGCCCAATGTGCTGCCAAGTAACCCTAAGTGGATTGCTGTGAGACCAGATGCGATGAGGCTGCCTGATAGCAATTGTTGATCATTTTTTTGAGAGTTGGCCCACCAACCAATGGCCATTGAAATAAAACCTAAAGCTTGGACCCAAAGTAACCCTTGATGTGATAATTCGAACACTAAACTGCAAAACCTAAAAGACATTAAAAAACGGATTGCTATTGTCGTTTTTTTGCGCAGGGAAACTGTGATCTCAAGTGGCTTACTCGGATTTATCGGTGCAGTTTTATAGCGACTTGTGAGCCAGATCGCTTAAAATCTGTTCAGGCTAAACCTGTCATATTCAAATAGGACGTTAATTGATAGCTTATCAATAAGCGGCAAAGGTAAAATAGCGGACTCACTTTTGCTCGATAGCTAATATGGGCTTTCGGTGTAACGGCTTGAAGTCGCAATTTGAGGCTAGCTTTTCGGTCTTAGGCCGATGGCGTTCATTGAGCACAATTGTTTTAGAATGCAATAGCACTTGTAAGTGCAAGTCGCCACCTACGAGAAATTGTTTGCTATGTTTAATGCTCTGGCTTGTTTCAACACTGAGAAGCCTGCAGCACTGTAATATTTATGTTTTAAATCAAGGAATACCGACGTGTCATTTTCATCTCTGCCTTTAAGTGAAAAACTGCTTAGTGTGATAGCACAAAAAGGTTACCTGCAGCCAACAGCCATCCAGGCTGAGGCTATTCCTGCTATTTTGGCTGGCCATGACATAATGGCAAGTGCCCAGACTGGGACCGGAAAAACCGCGGCGTTTACCTTGCCTTTACTGCAGCGCTTAATCGATAAAGCCTCCAGCGAGGAACAGAGTATAGTCAAACAGGCCTCGGTGCTGGTATTGGCGCCAACTCGTGAACTTGCGGTGCAGGTTAATACCAACGTTAGTCAGTATGCGGTTAATACCGATATTACTAGCATGGTGATATATGGCGGTGTGAGTATTGATGCCCAGGCGACAAAACTTGCAGCAGGTGTAGATGTTATTGTCGCGACTCCCGGGCGATTACTGGATCATGTGCGCCGTGGGACACTCAATTTATCCGGTATCGAATACTTGGTATTTGATGAAGCTGATCGCATGTTAGACATGGGATTTATGGATGAAATTAATGCGATTTTAAAGCAACTGCCAGCTAAGCGTCAGACTCTATTATTTTCAGCCACTTTTAGCTCGGCCATTTTTGACTTGAGTAAAAAGTTACTCCAAAAGCCGATTAGAATAGAGGTCGATAAAGCCAATAGTGCCGCAAGTAGTATCGAGCAAGTGGTTTTCGCTGTTGATAGTGAACGTAAAACAGAGCTTTTGTGCCATCTGATTAATAAGAACGCGTGGCAACAGGTGCTGATCTTTAGCCGTAAAAAGCAAACGGCTGACCTTATCGCGCAAAAAATGATAGCGGCAGGGATCGAGGCTAAGGCGTTTCATGGTGACTTAGGCCAAGGCGCCCGCGAGCAAGTACTTAATGACTTTAAACAAGGTAAGGTTAAAGCGCTAGTGGCAACCGATGTGGCAGCCCGTGGCTTAGATATTGTCGAGTTAAAGGTCGTCGTAAACTATGAGATCCCATTTGTAGCCGAAGACTATGTCCACCGTATTGGCCGTACCGGCCGTGCAGGCAATACAGGTAAAGCAATAACGCTCTACAGTGAAGATGACGCCTTGCTGCTAGAAGAGGTGGAGTCTGTATTAGATAAACGCTTGCCGCAGCAATGGTTAGAAGGGTTTGAGCCCGACTTAACTAAGCTTGAGCCTATTACGCGCAAGAACAGTAAAGCCGCTCAGCGCCAAAGAGCAAAGAAGCGTGCGTTAGGCGCTAATAAACGTCGCCGATAAGCAGTCGTGCTATTTGGCATGAATGAGTAACACTAACAATTAAGTCTTTAGTGTTACTTTTTACCTTTTAGCGCCCTCGACCTGAAAAGCCTTCATATGAATCGCGATTGGCATATTTTTTGTTGATACGAATCAAAAATCTTCTTTGTGAACTATTTCCCCGTTGTTGATTGCTGTAAACTCCGCGCCAACAACGGCTGTGTTGGTAAAAGTAAATTTTACCAGGCATATTGCTTGCAGGTCACTTTGTGTAAATATTCGTTTTAATATACATAAGGTGGATCTCTCACCCGACATTTTTAGTCGGGGCTCTTCCTGCCATAGCCAAGTGGCCAATTGAACTCAATTGGTTAACCCTATTTAAGAGATCAAAAGGTATCACTACTATGAAGTCTGAACAGACTCTTGCAAGCTCTGCTACTCCTACCGATTCTGTTTTGGATCGCTATTTCAAAATATCAGCCCGTGGAAGCACATTAAGACGTGAAGTGATCGCGGGCTTAACGACGTTTCTTGCTATGGTGTATTCGGTGATTGTCGTACCGAATATGTTAGGTGCTGCGGGATTCGACACTGGTGCAGTATTTATCGCCACCTGTTTAATTGCGGCATTTGGTTCCTTGCTAATGGGCTTGTGGGCAAACCTGCCAATGGCTATCGGCTGCGCAATTTCACTGACGGCATTTACCGCCTTTAGCATGGTGCTTGGCCAGGGGATCTCAATCCCGGTCACGTTGGGCGCTATCTTCTTGATGGGTATCGTGTTCACTCTTGTGAGTGTCACAGGTGTTCGTCAGTGGGTACTGACTAATCTGCCTAAGGGCATTGCTCACGGTACAGGCATTGGTATCGGCTTATTCTTATTGCTGATTGCCACCAACAGCGTGCAATTGATTGTTGCCAACGATACAGGTTTACCTGTTGCGCTAGGTGATATCCATAGTCTCCCCGTTATCGCGACCATTATCGGTCTGGCAGCAACCATAGGCCTTGAGCGCCGCGGCATGCCGGGCGGTATTTTGTTGGTGATTATTGCACTGTCGGTATTTGGATTAGTATTCGACCCAAGTGTTAAGTATCAAGGGCTTTTTGCTTTTCCTGATCTGATGTCTGATGAGTCGCTTATCGGCCAGCTTGATATCATGGGCGCGTTAAATCCAGTCGTGTTACCGATTGTTCTGGCATTGGTGATGACCGCTATTTTTGATGCAACAGGTACCATTCGCGCCGTAGCTGGTCAAGCAGAGCTGCTGGATGACAAAGACAATATTATTGGTGGCGGTAAGGCGTTAACCTCTGATTCTGTAAGCAGTATCTTTGCAGGTGCCGTTGGCGGCGCTCCAGCTGCTGTTTATATCGAGTCTGCTGCGGGTACCGCAGCTGGCGGCAAGACGGGTTTAACGGCCACGATTGTAGGTGTGTTATTTCTGCTGATGATGTTTCTTGCACCATTAAGCTACTTAGTACCGGCATACGCCACAGCGCCAGCGCTAATGTATGTGGGACTATTGATGTTAAGTAACGTGACTAAGCTTGATTTTAACGACAAAGTCGATGCTATGGCCGGATTAACCTGTGCGGTATTTATCATTCTTAGTTGTAACATTGTGACAGGTATTATGCTGGGTTTTGTGACCTTAGTTATTGGCCGACTATGTAGTGGTGAATGGCGTCAAATAAAGCCGGGCGTACTGGCTATTACCGTTGGTTTAGTGGCATTTTATATGGGCGGCTGGGCTATCTAGCTTAAACGAAATAGAGTTAACCTCCATATTAACTGACGTCAAAAAGCCAGTCCTTGTTGACTGGCTTTTTTGTCTCTTGTTAGCCCCACAGAGTTAAATTAGTGGGTTAAGTTCACAGGCTAAATTAGTCGCTAAGTTAAGACTCATTTTATCTCATCGCCAAGTTGTAACTCTGGTCGGTGGCAATCCAAGTAGCGACTACGTTTCTTAGCGGTAAGTTTGTGAGTGTCAACTAACACTAAGCCATCGATACAATCACCAAATTCGACATCAATGCCAAAATCGAGAAACGTTACCCCACCTTGAGTGCACAGCTCACCATATTGTTTAAAAAGTGTTGGAATGGCGCTGTCCATGCTTGCCATTGTTAGCTTTAGTTGTTTAAAGCCCTCTGTGTAGTCTAAATGAGAGTAGCCTTGTTCAAGCTCTATTTCGCGGTTTACACCAAAAGTAAATGGGCTGTAGGAGTGAGCGAGTGCTTGCTCGCAGGCAAACTGGGTTTTATAAAAATGGATCAGACGCTCTTTGGCGCGCTCCGGAATTTGATCGCTCAAGGAGACCGGTCCAAATAGATAGCGGTATTGTGGATTACGAACTAAAAATGCGCCAATGCCAAACCATAGGTAATCTAAGCTACGCTTACCCCAATATTTAGGCTGCACAAAACTGCGACCAAGCTCTAATCCTTGCTCAAAGTAGGGCGCGAAATTATCGTGATAATTAAATAGAGACTGACTGTATAGGGCATCTTCCCCTTGCAGTTGATGCACCTCTTTAGCGCCGGCAAAACGATAGGAACCTACGATTTCGAGTACACTCGGATCCCACAAGACTAAGTGCTGATAATAGGCATCGTATTTGTCGGTATCACGGCGCTTACCACTGCCTTCGCCAACGGCACGAAAGGCGATTTCTCTAAGGCGGCCAATTTCACGCATAATTGGACTGCTTTGTTTATGTTGATACAGATAGATTTTTTTATTGTCTTGAGTTTCACCGAGCAGCTCACATTGATGTAATGCCGCCACCAGTTCTGCACGTGGTTCAGGATGGGCGATGGCATTTTGAGTGCTAAACAAAGGGCTACGGTTTTTGCCTATGCGATAGAGGTGGTTTTTCAGCAGTTTCACTTTGGTTTTTAACGGAAAGTCGGTGCTGTTTACGACTTCTTTGGGGATTAGCTCGCCGATACGAATGGGCATGGTTTTCTTAGCTTGCTTAAACATCTCTTTGATCAAGAGTAAGCTTGCTAACGGTTTGTAGATCATTGATGCACCGTAAAAAACAGCCGAATTTTTAGCGTCAGCATACATGGGCAATAATGGCGCTTGGCAAGCTTTGGCTATTTTAACAAAGCCTGAATGCCAGTGAAGATCCACTACACCACGGGGGCGTAAGCGTGACACTTCACCTGAGGGGAAAATTAATACCGCTCCCTCATTTTTAAGGTGTTGATGGATATTATCTAGATGTAGCTTTGGGGTTCCGCCCGTCATATTGCGTACTGGAAGCAGTATCGAATGCATGGGTTCGAGTGCCATTAATAACTCGTTGGCAACCACTTTAATATCGGGTCTGACCTTGCTGATGAGCTTTATCATGGCAAGGGCATCGAGGGATCCAATAGGGTGGTTGGCATAAATCACTACGCGACCTTCATGGGGGATATTTTCAATCTCGCTGTTTGGTACAGAGTAATTAAAGTTAAAGCTGGCAAGTACTTGCTCAACAAAGTCCACCCCTTTTAAATAAGAAAACTGTGTAGCGATAGCGTTACACTCTTTTTCGTTTAATAGGTAGCGCAGCATGGCTTTAGTCGGTGTTGATAACCAGGGGGTTTTATTAATTTTTGGCAGCTTTTGTTCTACTACATTGTCGACGGTAAATATCATGAGTTCACCTAAATTGAGTTCACTTGATTAACTTCGCTTAACTGGCTTAAGCAACACGCTGCTGGGTAGCGGCTTTCTGGTTATCGTCAAAAGAGTAAGACTGGATCAGTTCAGCCTCTGCAGTGGTTTCATTCCATTTCAGTAGTTGAATGTCGCCTTGTAGAGATTCAGCTATTAAGGTGCAGTTCTCCACCCAATCACCATCATTGGCGTAAAGGATCTGCTGGTTGATGCACAGGGCAGGTTGGTGAATATGACCACAAATAACACCATCGACACGCTTGCGTTTAGCGTAGCGCACAACTGCAGCCTGATAGTCGTTAATGGCTTGCTGGGCTTTATTGATACGTAGCTTGACGTAACTGGCTAAGGACCAGTATGGGTAGCCAAACCACGTGCGCAGCTTGTGTAGCCCACGGTTTAGAAGCAGTAAGAGGTCATATAGGTGATCGCCCAGCTTTGCGTAAGCGCGGCCTATGCAAACTTCTGAGTCAAACTGATCGCCGTGCAGCATAAGCAACTTTCGGCCAGTAACTCCGGTGTGGATATATTCGGCCGCAATGGATAAATCCCAAAGGTGAAAACCATTATATGGCTTTAATACTTCATCGTGGTTACCTGGAATATAAACAATGTTGACCCCATCTCTAGCCATTTTCAGCAGTTGTTGCAGCACGAGATTATGGGATTCAGGCCAATAAACCCGTCGCTTCAATGCCCAAATATCAAAGATATCGCCAACAAGGTATAAAGACTCAGTCTGCATGTGTTTAAGTAACTGTAAAAGGTACTCAGCTTTACAGTCTTTGCTGCCTAAGTGCACATCAGATAACCATACGGCATTGAAACTCGGCTGAGTCGTTACGGGGGGGATCGGGCTGATTGATGAGGTGGAGGTTAAGCGTGTTTTTTCTCTGGGCTTATTGCTCATTGGCTTGCCATGTAAACGATGACTTGTAGTTAGACTAGAACGGCTTATTGACTGGTTGATGAACGATTTGTGGCGAATTTATGACAAGAATTGGCTACGGTGTAAAGCACAAAAAAGGAGCGATAATTCGCTCCTTTTTTACTTAATGTCGTGAGAGTTAGAAAATAAGGTGAGCCACACCTGCAATAACAGGTAGCGTCACTAATGTTCTAAGAATGAACACGACAAACAACTCAAGGAAGTTGACCGGAATTTTACTACCAATCAATAATGCACCCACTTCACTCATGTAGATAAGCTGAGTCACAGACAAGGTTGCGATAATAAAGCGCGTCATATCTGATTCAATAGAACTGGCTAAAATTGCAGGGATAAACATATCTGCAAAGCCAACCATAATCGTCTTTGACGCGGCTGTTGCTTCAGGAACTTGTAATAGCTCAAGCAGTGGAATGAAAGGCATTCCTAAGTATTCAAAAATTGGGGTGAATTCGGCAATCATTAAGGCGATAGTACCAATGCCCATTACCACAGGGATCACGCCAAAAATCATATCAACGACGTTCTTCACGCCATCAATCAAAGTGTGCTTAACACCGCCAGCTTGAGACGCTTTATTAAGTGCCTGATGCAAACCCCAAGTAAATACGTTATAGCCTTCAGGGATCATTTCATCATCAGAGTGACGAGGCGTCTCATCAATATAGATGTCTTTCTTCCAAGAAAGTGGTGGCAGTTTAGGTACCACTATCGCGGCAACAAAACCGGCAAGACACACCGTGAGGTAGAAAGGGACGAACAAATGCTCCAATTGAACCTGAGAGATCACAACGAGAGAGAAGGTGATTGAAACCGCTGAGAAAGTGGTACCAATCACAGCCGCTTCTCTTTGGGTATAGAAGCGAGCCTCATATTGCTTGGTGGTCATCAAGATCCCGACGCTACCGTCGCCTAACCATGACGCCAGACAGTCGATAGCACTACGACCTGGTAGGTTAAAGATAGGGCGCATAACCTTGGTTAACATGGTGCCCAATAACTCAAGAAGACCAAAGTTCAGAAGTAGTGGCAGCAACATACCTGCAAATAAGAATACTGAAAACAGCACAGGTAATAGGTCATTTAGAACCAGCGCCCCGGTTCCGCCTGAGCGTATGGCCTCAGGGCCAACACCAAAGAAGGTTAGCGTGATAAAGATTGCGCCAAGTAAACGCACCACTAACCAGATAGGGCTGACGTTAAATAACGAGTTAAGAAAACGATGTTTAACAATAAATTGTGGCTGAAACACTTTGGTCAGAAGCGAAGCAATCGCTGTGAAGATAACCACAAATGTCACCATTGCGACGATTACACCGCTCAATAGATTCTGTAATCCTTTCGAGATGATCGCGATAGGGATCGTGAGGGCATCTTGATAACTGATTGGCATCATAAACAGCAATAGACCAATCAAAGATGGCACGATAAATGTGAGTATTGTTTTAATATTGTGGGTTTGTTTTTCTGACACTTTAATTAACACCCTAAATAACGAGATTTTGCTTAATGACAATAAACAGACGTCTATGCATAAACAGATAAGTTATTGAATATCCATTCAACTGTTAGTTGGCGAGCGAACCGCCATAAAATATCTTAATAACACCATTCTATTATTATGTAGTGTAATTCACTACGGGCGAATAGTTATTAGCTCAATATGATTATTTATATTGTATCGGAAGTTTGCAAAAAAGCACAAAACTTTTTTGCGGTTAACTCTTTTTAAAACAAATGTTTGCAAATGATGCGCAGATGTTAATTTGTCGTGTGCTGTTTTCGCCGTCACGTTTATTTTGTGACGGCAAAATGGGCTTTTGCAGAAGGTTTAACTAAATGTTTTTCTCAAAGATTTTGCTTTTTCTGCATTGAACTTTAACTCTTTAACAGAGGCCTCAACTAGATTAACCGCGCATAGGTTTTCACTCGATGCCTGGCTAATTTGAGTGATATTTTGGTTAATCTCACCAACAACTAAGGTTTGTTGCTCGGCCGCAACCGCATTTTGTACCGCTAAAGCTTGAATTTCTTTCATTGATTGATAGATGGTATCGATTTTATTAGCAGATTTTTCGGCATCTTCGCTGCATAATAATGCTTTAGATTTACTGTTATCCATCTGCTTTGACCATTCGGTTAGCATGGAAAACATTTTATCGACGCTTTTCGATATGCTGGTCGTTGATTGCTGAGTGCGACTCGATAGCGCTCTGACTTCATCGGCAACCACTGCAAACCCTCGACCTTGATCTCCGGCGCGGGCGGCTTCGATTGCCGCATTAAGTGCGAGCAAGTTAGTTTGTTCTGCAATGGAGTCAATTTCAGACATCGCACTGGCAACGCGTTCAGCTTCTTTATTTAATAGGTGGGCATTTTCTGCTGCTTGAGTAACAGAGTTTGAAAGGTGATTAATGCTGACGGCATTTTGCTGCATCATTTCGCGGCTATCGTGACAAACTTGATAGGTTTGCTGAATGCTTTCAGAAGTTGATTGGGTATTTTTAGCGACTTCGCTAATTGTCGATCCCATCTCTTCGGTGGCACTGGCAATAAGTTCTATCTGCTGGTTCTCAAGATTTAGACCTACATGGGTTTGCTGTGCCGCAGCTATTAGCTGGCTCGCAATATCTTCAATATGCTCGGCATTGTCTTGTGAACGACCAAGCACGCCTTGTAGCTTGGCATCTTTCATCATAAGTTGAAAATCGAGTAAAGATGAAGTGTCACGACCACAATAGATAAAGCGGCTGATAGAGTCGTACTCTTGTTTCATCTTCATTAATCTTGCAGGTACTTTAAACGCCTCGTCATAAAAAATGGCCAGGTTGACGGCCATTAAGACGATGCCTGCAATGATGACCGCCCAGCCCCATATTGCACCGGCAATCAATAGCCCTGTACTTGCACAGATTGCTGAGAGCAATCTCTTATTGGCTAAGCTGATGGGGTCATCGACACGTTTACCTTGATTGAGACGCTGGTAGATTTCTGTGGCTTTATTGGTGAGTTGGGGGCTTGCCGCCATGCGAACCGATTGATAGCCGATGAGCTGACCTTTTTCAAATAAGGGCGAAACAAATGCATCGACCCAATAGTATCGACCATCTTTACAGCGGTTTTTAACCACGCCGCGCCAGGATATACCCGCTTCTAATTTCCCCCACATCTCTTTAAATGCTGCTTTGGGCATGTCTGGATGACGAACCATATTATGATTGTTGCCGATAAGCTCTGTTTCACTAAAGCCTGACACTTCAATAAACCTTTGGTTTACGTAGGTGATAACACCGCGTCTATCAGTGGTCGATATGAGTTGATCTGTCGGGGTTAACTTAACTTCCTGATTAATAAGGCTTACCTGTTTTCTTGTCATTATTATTCCGAGTGACAGCAAAAAGCATCGCAATTCCACAGCAATGCATTAACACAATGTTGTAGGGTATCTCATTAATACACTTGTTTAAATTGTCGGATGTAATTTTTTGTATATCTTTTTGAATAACAAGTTTGTTGACTGATTTAAGCTAACTTTTTGGGTTTAAAATCTTTTTATCCTATGATTTTTGGATTGTTTTTAGCAAAGAGCTTGATATTCTGTTTCACAGGCTATAAAAATAACAAATGCGTTACATTCCTGTGTCATAAATGTTTATTAAAACTCTGAGCTAGACCTCGTTACAGTAAACCAATTCGATATACATTAATAAACGTTAATAAAGAGGTTAATTAGGTAACTATGCTCGTTAATAAATACAATAAAGTGTCAAGGTTAGCGTTTAGGTTTGGCATGCTGGGTATTTTTGGCCAAGTACTAGGCCTAGTGCTATCTATTGTGATGTTCGAGCACTTTGACGGTCAGGGATATAGCTTTTTAAACCACACATTGAGTGAGCTAGGCAGTTATGGACACTCTCGCTATGCCGTTATCGTCAATGGTGGGCTGTTTTTTGGCGGCCTGTGTGTAGTGCTATTTTGCTTACTGAGCCTGCAACTTGGCGACTCAGTTTGGCGTTACCCTTTTTTCATTAGTCTTGGGCTGACCTATTTAGCCTTTGCTGCGACAGGTCTTTTTCCGATTAATGTCTACCACCTACATATTATCGCGATCAAATACTTCTTTATTTTTGGCTGCTGTAGTCTGGTGTCTTACATCGGTTTTCAATTGATGGCGAAAGAGGCTAGATTCTCTATTTTGACCCAGATAAGTGCATTGGTTGCATTTGTGTCTATGAGTGCATTTCTGTTACTGCCTCTACTTAGCTTGGATTTAACAGAAGGTGATGGCGCATTTTATAATGAGATGCTACTCGCTCCCTTTCGCCCTGAAATGTGGTGGCCCGCCGTCGTGCAATGGATTGGCGTAGCCACCTTCTTAACCTGGAGTGCCTTGGTGATTAAGGATCTGAAAAAAACCTTTCATTAGCACAATGGGGTTAACTCATTTTCAAATTGTTGCTTATAGCGCTGGAACTTGGCTAAATCCGGCTGATTGATGCCAATAGCCGTTACAAGATGAGTCCTTATCCGCTATTGGTTGCAGCAAGATATTTTCTGCGATTTCTATGCTCTTTAGACTATGTGGCGATACTCTAAAATAGTCGACTCCCATCTGTTTCATCTGCTCAACTTCATTGGATAGATCAATTAAGCTTGCTGATTGGGTTTGAATACCGTTAAGCCGAAGCAGAGGTTGATCATCCATGGTTTGTGCGAGTAACCCTTTAGAGTGGGACAAACACACGATTTGGCAATCATCTTTTTGCAGTCCCAACTGGCGAGCGGTAAAGCATCGTGCAGAGTGAGCCAGTGGCAAATAGCCATGACCAAAGACTTCCACTTCAAAAGGGATAGGCTTTTCCGTTTCGATAACGTTGGTTAACCACTCTTTAGACAGTTCAATCGGCATCACAAAGCGTTGCATGCCCCATTGATGCAGTTTCTTTAGCGTTGCAAAGTTATAGTTGTTGACGGTTGGACCACAAACAAAGGGTAAGTTACGCTCTTTGGCTGCTTGCACCGCTCCCATGTCATTGGCTTCGATAATAAACTCACCATTATCGACATGTTTTTGTAGCTCGGTATATTCAGATGGCGCCTCGAGCAGCGCAAGCGTTGAAAGTACCACTTGTTTGCCAGACTCTCTGAGCATTTGAGCTAATGCTAAATAATCTGCAAACTTAAGCTGTCGACGGCGACTACATACGGTTTCGCCTAAATAAATTAAAGGGATATTACTTTGTGCAACCTGCTGATAAAAAGCATTAACTTTTTCTTTTTCCCAGCAATATTGCAGTGGTCCGAGTGACGTTTTCATCATTAATCCTTATTGCCAGTTACGCTCATAAGCGCCAAGAGTAGTGGTTTGTCCCTCAGATACTTTTGCTAGCGCCTGATCCCAAGACTGCTGCGTTTGGTACTTTTCAGGTGCAGACATATAGCTGTCGATAGCTGCACGCCACACCTTAGTGACTTGCTCAACATAAGCTGGGCTACGCTGGCGTCCCTCAATTTTAAGCGATACCACATTGGCTTTAGCCAGCTCTGGCAGCAAGCTTAAAGTGTTAAGGCTGGTGGGCGATTCAAGAATATGACTTGGCTTACTGTTTTCAGCTGTGGTGTAACGGCCCTTACAAACAACCGGATAGCCCATCTGCTCATCTAAACCTGATTTATCGATTAATACATCGTTTAGCAATGTCAGCCGATCACTGCCAGACTCCTGCCAACGTACGTGCTTAGCGGGTGAACATGAGCCGCCAGTGTTGGGCGATTGTCCCGTGACGTAAGAAGATAGGTGGCAACGGCCTTCGGCCATAATGCACAGGCTGCCAAAGGCGAACACTTCTAAATCGACGGGTGTCACTTTGGCAAGATCGCGTACTTGCTTCATTGAAAGCACTCGCGGCAATACCGCACGTTCAATATTAAACTCTTCTTTATACAGCTTCAGTGCACCTAAATTAGTTGCACTAGCTTGTACCGATAGATGCAAAGGAAGGTGAGGGTAGCGACTGTGTGCATAATCGAGTAACGATAAATCAGCCATGATTAACGCATCGACACCGGTGTCAGCAGCAAGATCAATCGCTTGATACCAGCGACTTTCTTCACCAGGCTTGGGAAAGGTATTGATGGTTAAAAATATCTTTTTGCCACATTTCTTAGTGTATTCGGCGGCTTGCTGTAACTTCTTAGGTGTAAAGTTCAATCCGGCAAACGAGCGCGCATTGGTGTCGTCTTTCAGGCCCAGGTAGACCGCATCTGCACCTGAGTTTAGGGCGGTTTTCAGTGAAGCGAGATTTCCCGCGGGGCACAGCAGTTCCATGTAGTTGCTCCAAAAATAATGAAACAGGAGTTTAAAAGGGAATGAAGATCAAATTTTTGATGTAAAACAGGTTTGTGATCATAAAATCTAGGTAATATTCCTTTCTTTGCCACATTTTGGATACATTTTTACATGCAAGGTTTTCTTCCTCATAAGTTAGCGCAACAAATACTCGAAATTGGGCCTAAAGTTATTGCTCGCCCATTAGCCATTGTGCCGTTTGCGATGAAGGCTGAGCTACTAAAACGCATCTTAGGTTTATTACTTTCAGAGCAAGCTGAAGACGATGAATTGAGCTTTTTAGCGGGCCGTTGGGTTGCGATTAATATTGAAGATTTAGGGTTAACTTTCGAAGTGACGTTTGATGAATGTTGGCATGTACGACCGCAACAAGATGCTGAAGTGACGTTTACTGGTCAATCTAAAGAGCTGTTATTAATCGCGGCGGCTAAGGAAGATCCAGATACACTGTTTTTCCAACGTAAGCTTTGCATTGAAGGCGATACCGAGCTTGGGCTCGAGGTGAAAAACTTACTGTTAAGTGTTGAGTTTGATGCTATGCCTGCTGCCATTAGAGTGACAATTGAAAAGTTGGCGCAGGCGCTACAAACTTTACAGGCCAAAGCACAGCCGAGCTTTGCATAAATGACTCACTTTTTAGCGCTCATTCGTTAGCGCTCATTCGTTAGCGCTATTTGTTAGGGCTCTTTGTTTGAACTTATTCATTTAAAACTGTTTAAGTTTATTTGTTTGAGGCGATTTATTAGAGCCGATAAACCAAGCTCTGGGTTAGATGTGAGTTAAGCGTTCGAGTTTTGGCTTAAGGATTTAGAAACTATTTCGATCAGCAGATTAGAGAGCGGCATAGATAACGTCATAGATAAGCATGTGGGTTAAACATTTAGATTAACCCACATCATCTCAAGCAAAAGATTAAGCCTCTAAGCTAAAGTCGGCGTTGACCTCAAAGGTTAAGCGCTCCTTAGTCACAGGATGATTAAGTACCAACCTTTGGGCATGGAGGTGTAATCGATTCGCTTTGCAGCCATAAAGGTCATCGCCAATGATGGGCAGATGTAAGCCATCATGGTGGGCACAATGCACCCGCAGCTGGTGTGTCCGTCCCGTGTGAGGGTACAGATATAGCATGGTGTGTTTCGCGCTGCGAGATTTTACCTGCCATAGGGTGTGGGCATGCTTACCATGCTCATAGCACACCAATTGGCGCGGTCTGTCATCGAGATCTACCCTAAGAGGCAGGCTAATCTCCCCTTGATCACCTTGTACTTGGCCTGCTACCTGTGCCACGTAACGTTTCTCAACTGTTCGTGCAATAAACTGCTGCGCCAGAGACTTATTGGCGTCACGGGTTAGCGCGATGACCATAAGGCCCGAAGTGGACATATCTAAGCGGTGCACAATCAGCGGACCTGTCGCCTGAGGAAACATCGATTTCATGCGAGCATAAACAGAGTCAGTCACATTCTTACCCGGTACTGATAGAAACTCGGCAGGTTTATTAACCACTGCCATCGCTTCATCTTGGTATAAAATCTCGATAGATTTGCCTTCGGCAGGATTGGTGAGTAAAGGATTGGCATCCATCTCAATGCCTGCAAGCATGTGGCTTAAAATGGGTTGGCACTTTCCCTGACAAGAACCATAAAAGTTTTTATGCTGCTTGATCTCAGACTTTGGTGATGCTCCCCACCAAAATTCCGCCATTGCCAATGGTGTATAGCCTTGACTAAAGGCAAATTGCAGCAGTTTAGGCGCAGCGCACTCACCAGCACCCGCTGGCGGTTGCTGCGTAGGGCTATCTTTAAAGATCTGGTTGAGATCTTTAAGCTCGCCAGCTTGATTTAAAAATTGATACTGGGCAAAGATCTGTTGTTGTAAACGGTTAGACTGCTGGGCGCGCGTCGCTTTTATTTGAGTTATTTCATCAAGCAGACTATTGAGTTGGCTTGAAACTTCATGGCATCGACTATCCCAGTCCTGTTTTACCGCCTTAAGCTTAAATTTCTCGGCGACACTCTCTTTACCTAACTCAATATTAAGCTCGTTAAGTACAGCTTGATTCTGCTCTTTTTCAGCGCAAGCACGGCGTAATTTGCGCACTTTGCGATTTTCAATAATTTGCGCTCGTATAGCCTCTAACTCGCCCTCAGCCTGAAGGCGTAATGTGGCTAATTCAGTGGTTAATATTGAAATATTAGGGTTACTTTCAGCGACTTTGAGCTGCTCAGTTAACAGGTTAAGTGCTTGCATCCCGGCATGAAAAAAGCTTTCTTCGGCCAACATATCAAAAACCGGTGGTACAAAGCCATTGAGTAAGTTTTGCTCGGCTAATTTTCCAGAAAACGCGGCTAAATAACCAAGCTCCCCGCTTTTATTACGAACGAGTAATACTCCAAACATCTTGCCAATAGCTTCGGTTTTATCATCGCCTAAACCATTATTTGAATGATTGTCTAAACTATTGTCTGAGCCATTCTCAAAACTATTATCTAAACCAAAGTTATGCTGCCAGTCTGTTTGCGAACTTAAATAGGTTTGCAACTCTTTCGCGGCCAACAAACACAGTGGGTGTGGCTGGTAGTAAAAGGGAAAGGTAAAACGTTTTGGCAGCTCATAGCTATCGATAGGTGATTTGAAAGCGGTAAAGCATTGCTGAGCTGAGTACATGGGCATTTAACAACTTTTGGCAAGGATAAACGAGCGCTAAACTCAATTAGGTTAACTTGAATCAACCTAATTTAACTTAAGTTAAATTGAGCTAGCACGGTAATGAGTGAGGCGAGATTTTACGCTGTCATCTCAATGAAGTCATTAGTCGGCGGACGTTTTTACGTGATACTTAATTGACTCGCCCAAAAACAAAAATGGAGCCATTAGGCTCCATTGTTAATCAGTAACACTAGGCTTATTCGACAGGCTTACCTGTGATGATGTGGTATTTAATTAATAGCTCATCATCTGATTCTTTGTGGTCTGGGTCAACAGCAATACAGTCGATAGGGCAAACCGAGATACAGGTTGGCTTGTCATAATGACCGACGCATTCGGTGCAAAGTACAGGGTCAATCTCATAGATCTCTTCACCCATAGTAATCGCCTGATTTGGACATTCTGGCTCACACATGTCACAGTTGATACAGCTGTCGTCGATTAATAATGCCATCTAATTAATATACCTTATAAAAATCATTCATAATAAGCGCTTACGTACATTCCTTATGAGGGTAATTGCTTTTCTTTTTCCCGGTTAACAGCGGATTATTTACGTTGATTTCACTATGTAAGTGACACAAATAGCAACACAAACTTAAGCCTAGTTTGGGTGATATCTAGTGTGTCATTAGTGAAATTTTTTACCGAATATTACCGAAAAAAGAATGGAAAAAGTCTCTTGAGGTCAAGTATATCACAGGGTGTGGACAAACCTAGCTTATCTGATTACAAGATGGCACTCGTGAAGTGGGCAAGCTAAATGGAAAGCTAAATTAAACAGCTAGATTAAACAGCTAGATTAAATAGCTAAATGAAAAAGCCATCAGCCCAGATATGCTGGTTCACACATCTAACGCATACATATCGCTTTTTCATTTAGCTTACACTCATAAAGCGTGTGTTACGGCAAAAAACACTGCTAGATCCAATAACAAGATAGCAGTGCTCATAGAAGCGCTAAGGACGAAAAACCTTCATCCTTAGCTGTTCAACTAAGGTGCCTAAGATGACCTAGCACCTTATGGCGTAACCACGTTAAACCAGAAATTGAAATCATCTAGCATAGCGAGAAACGCTTTAAACTGCTGTTTGTCCCCAGTGATCTTCACATCGCCGTTTTTAATCGCCTCATCAAAGCTGAGTTCTTTCAGTTGAATACTGTTCATCGTTTTCATTGACATCTCTAGAGCCACATCGGGGTTATCGACTTGATTTTTACTATGATGCAGCACTGCATTTTCTAATGTCAGCGTGTACTTGCTGTTAAGGTCGGTAAAATCAATATTGATATTGAGTAACTTACCTTCAGCTTTGCTTGAATCAAGCCTTATCGCTAAGAAGTCAAACAGCATTTCTGGTGTCATCGCTCTAATGGTATCAGGCGTTGCAGTTTGCGTACCTCCAGCTGATGGTACGCCGTTTCTCAGCTCATAAGCACCTTGTAAATACACTGAGCGCCAAGGGCCTGATTCAGCTTGGTAGCCAAGCTGCTCAAAAGCATCGGCTAACAGCTCTTTAGCTGCTTGATTGTCAGGATTAGCAAATACTGCATGCTTCATCACTTCTGCGACCCAGCGATACTCTCCTTGATCAAATGAAACCTGTGCTTTCTTGAGCACCGCGGCCTCACCACCCATAAACTCCATATACTTTTTTGCAACCATTTCTGGCGGTAGGTTATTGAGGTTCGAAGGGTTACCGTTATACCAGCCCATATACCTTTGATATACCGCGCGACTGTTATGGCGTAAGGTGCCGTAATATCCGCGCGTTGGCCAATTTTGCTCAAGCTCCGCAGGGAGCGTTATCATTTCGGAGATCTCTTCACCTGTATAGCCTTGGTTCATTAGGCGAACAGATTGGTCATGGGTAAATTTGTAGATATCACGCTGCTTTTTAAAGTATGGAATGATATTTTCACTATCCCATACTGGCCAGTGGTGACTTTGAAACTTCACTTTAGCCTGGTTCCCCCAGGTATCAATGGTTTCGTCCAGAAAGCTTGACCAGATCAATGCATCTCGCACCTGAGCGCCACGTAGGGTTAGGATATTGTGCATGGTGTTAGTGGAATTCTCAGCCATCCATAGTGCTTTCATGTCTGGGAACCAGGTATTCATCTCGGCTGGTGCTTCACTACCTGGAGTGAGCTGAAACTCCATGTTAACGCCATCAATGTTGAGCTTTTCACCGGTTTTTGTGATCTCATGACTTGGCAGTAATAGGCCCGCAAGCCCTGTTGACACCGTCATTCCTAGGCCACCATTGACACCTCCTTTAGCATTACGAGGCAGTAAGGCACCGTACATATATACTGCGCGCCGCCCCATAGCGTTACCTGCAATCACATTCTCTGAAACTGCATGTTCGGTAAAGTGCTCGGGCGCAATAATTTGTACCTTGCCTGAGGCAACATCTTCTGCCGTTGCAATCCCGGTTGCGCCGCCATAGTGATCGATATGACTATGGCTATAGACGATAGCAACAACGGGGCGCTCACCTAGTTGTTCATTGATAAAATCAAGCGCGGCTTTGGCTGTCTCGGGTGAGATGAGAGGGTCGAAGACTATCCAACCTGTTTTGCCTTTAATAAAAGTGATATTGGTTAGATCGAACCCGCGAATTTGGTAAATATTGTCAGTGACTTCAAATAAACCATGTTGCATTACAAGTTGAGAATTACGCCATAAACTAGGGTTCACAGTATCAGGGGATTCTTTATCGATACTGATATAGTTTTTATATTGTTCTAGATCCCAGACGATGTTGCCCTGTGCATCTTTAATGGTGACCGTGTCGGGTTTGGCGATAAACCCACGCTGCGCATTGATAAAATCTTGTTTGTCACTGAAGGGCAGTGCCTTAAGGACGGCAGCATTTTCTGTTTTGGTAAATTCGGTTGCGGGTTTTGATTGTGTCGCTGCGATACTCGAGTTAGATAGCACCAGAGAAAATGCGACCAGTAGGGGAAGCTTGGATCTATTCATTACAAATTCCTTTTATAACGGATAACGGAAAGCTATTTAAAAATGTGCACAAAGTATAATCAACTTAGCCGGAAGTGATTGAATTATCAATGGCTAATGTAGCTTAGTCTTCTCTATCGTGACTTTTTGGGAAAGGGATACATATTTGCAGTTTAATGGGGGGCGGTCTTTTTTATTCTGAAGTAAGCCAGAGCATTAATCTAAAGCATTAATAAAAATAGGATATTAATTTAGAGCATTAATCTAGGGTGTTACTCGCATGATGTGGACTCGGGGTGCTTGGCCTTGTGGCAATCTCCCTTGTAACACGCTTAAGCCCGCTCACCATCTATCTGTGAACGGTGGCTGCCCCGATTAATGGCTGAACATACAATTGTCTTGTTCAACATTGGGGGCAATTTCGGGCAGTAAACAACAAGCCCAAGACTTGCTTTATTTGGGTTACTCTCCCATCCTCAGCTATAAGTGATAAGTGATAAGTGATAAGTGATAAGTGATAAGTGCTAAGTGCAAGATGAGACTCTATCGACTGTACCTGTAAGTGATTAGTCGTTACTAGGTGCTCACAGTGAGTCGTGTTAGGTGAAGTACAGGTAAACATAGGCCTTTATAGCGCTTAATGAGTTTCCGTTAAGAGGTTCATCATCATGAACTCCGCGCTACCAACACGTAACGGCGACAATGCGACCTCATACAAACAGATGGACATAATTTAGTTAAGTCGTTTTGGTCATAATCCAAATTAGTGTTAGAGGTTGGCTGCAATATTGCTGAGTATTTTTTGATGCATCAAAACGAGAGTGGTTAAGTATGAGGAAAACATCGAAAAGAAACACGTCAGAGCAGGTTGGCTTTGCAAAAATTAACGTCCAAAAAGGTGCTTTGTGGGGCGAGCAAACACAGCGCTCGCTAGCATTTTTTAACATTGGAAGTCAGCATTTTGATCTAGGCTTCATTAAAGTGCTTGTTAACATTAAGCGTGCTTGCGCTGAAATAAATTACAGTCACTCCTTACTCTCGGCTAGCCAACACAGTGCAATCTTATTTGCTTGCGATGAAATTATACAGGGTGACTATGGCGCTCAGTTTCCACTTTCTATTTGGCAGACAGGTTCTGGTACCCAGACCAATATGAATGTCAATGAAGTGATAAGTCGCCTGGCTAGTGACCATTTAGTTGCTGCAGAGCTTAATGGTCAAGCTATAGGGCAGCCAAGCAACAGTATTCACCCTAATGATCACGTCAATTTATCTCAATCTTCTAATGATGTGTTTCCCACTGCTATGCATATTATCGTGGCGCAGCAAACTCAAGATGTTCTTTTACCTGCCATAGACTTACTTGAGTGCGAGTTCTCCTCAAAGCAAAATGAATTCAAGGGGGAGTATACAGTTGGACGAACACACTTAATGGATGCGCTACCTATCAATGCCAGCTCCTGTCTATCGGCATATGGGAGTCAACTTACTTTTGCAAAGCAAGCGATACAAGAGAGCCTGAAGGGTTTATATCAATTGGCGCTAGGGGGAACGGCGATAGGTTCTGGATCGAATGCTCCGCCATTATTTGGCCAACAGGTCATCAGTTTACTGGCTAAACATTATCGTCAGCCATTCATGCAATCAGCTAATTTGTATGCTGCAGTATCGGGTGAGGATGCGTTATTGCGCTACAGCAGCGCCCTTAAGCAATTAGCTGCAGTATTACAGAAAGTCGCAAATGATTTCCGCTTACTCGGCAGTGGGCCACGTTGTGGTTTAAACGAATGGCTATTGCCCGCAAATGAGCCAGGGAGCTCAATCATGCCTGGTAAGGTTAATCCCACTCAATGTGAGGCATTAAGCATGGTGTGTTTGCAAGTATTTGGCAACGACCTTACGGTATCGCTAGCGAGTTCCAATGGACAATTACAACTGAATACTTACCGCCCGGTAATTATCCATAATGTATTGCAAAGTATAGAGCTGTTATCTGACGCTATGGTGTCTTTTGCTAAAAATTGCGTGCGAGGGCTACGGCAGAATCTGGTTCAAATTGACAAGAATATGTCGAACAATTTATCTGTCATAACATTGCTAATGCCCATATTGGGATATGATAAAGCGACGCAAATTGTTCAGACTGCAGCACATAGGAATATCACTCTCGCTCAAGCGGCTGAATATCTAAATTTGATGGACCAGAAACAATTCCAATTGTTATTACAAAAACAACTAGATGAAATGTTGCCTAAGTAGTGACAAGTTTACAAGTCAGCCGCCTAGCTTGATAAATCACCTAAAGTGAACCAGACTTTACTATGACAAGATTTTCTTGCCATAGCCTCAAGGTCACAATCATGTCGTCACCTAATGACCCTCTCCCACCTGAAGACAGTTCAGACAATGCCGCTCCCTATAGCAGCTTTGTAAAAAGCGTAAAAAACCATGCGATAGAGACTCAACAGTTTTTCACCCGCAGCGGTATGAAAAATGTGCTCTTAATCGCATTACTTTTGATTATCGTTACGCTCTTTTGGCAGGCTGTTTATACCGTCCCTAGTGACTCTGTCGCAGTTGTGCAGCGTTTTGGTAAGTTCCATTTAGAAATACAACCGGGTCTACACTTCAAATTTCCTTTAGGTATTGATAAAGCGACGATTGTTCCGGTCAAGCGACAGTTAAAGCAAGAGTTTGGTTTTACTACCCCTGGAGCCAGAGATCCCTTTCAAGGCTCCGTGGAAGCCGACGGTGAGCTAGAAACGCAGATGGTTACCGGTGACTTAAATGCGGCATTGGTTGAATGGGTCGTTCAGTATCGTATAGCCGAACCTATCAAGTTTTTATTCGAAGTACGCTCCCCTAGCGCCACGCTACGTGATGTCTCTGAGTCCGTTATGAGAGAAGTTGTCGGTGATCGTACTGTGGATGAGGTAATTACTATTGGCCGACAAGAAATTGAATCTGAAGCGCTCGATAAAATGCAGGCGCTGACGACCAAATATGCCATGGGGATCAATATTGATCAGGTGCAGCTTAAAAATATTAATCCTCCTAAACCGGTACAGGAATCGTTTAATGAGGTAAACCAAGCCCAGCAAGAAAAAGAAAAGCTGATTAATGAGGCTCGTCGAGATTACAACAAAGTCATTCCTTTAGCTGAAGGTGAAAAGGATCAGCGGATCCGTGAGGCTGACGGCTACCGCCTGAAAAGAATTAATGAAGCACAAGGTGATGTTGCTCGATTTAATGCGTTATTGGGACAGTACAGTAAAGCCCCTGAAGTGACACGTCAGCGGATTTACATCGAGACCATGCAGACGGTGTTGCCCGCTATTGAGTCAAAAATCATCATTGATGAACAAACTCGCAATGTTTTGCCTTTTTTAGATCTTAAACCTAAGCAAGACAAACAGGGGTTGGCTCATGAAAAAGATTAGTTCAGCGGTTGCCTTTATTGTCATCGTTTTTAGCTTGCTTGCTTTGGTTGGTTCGCTTTATACGGTAAGTGAAGTAGAGCAGGTGATTATTACCCAATTTGGAAAACCGGTAGGAGAACCGATAACTGACGCGGGGCTCAATATAAAAATCCCCTTCATACAGGAGGTTAACGCTATCGATAAACGCGTACTAGAGTGGGATGGTGATCCGTCCGATATGCCAACTAAAGATAAACTTTATTTCTCAGTCGATTTATTTGCGCGCTGGCGAATAACCGATCCATTACAGTATTTTTTGCGTTTACGTGATGAGCGCAGTGCTCAGTCGCGACTTGATGACATTTTGGGGAGTGAAACACGCAATGCGGTAGCGAAGCATGAATTGATTGAAATTATTCGTACCACAAAAAATAGGCAGCCTTTAAGGGATGGTCAAACGATAGAGGCTGTGAGCGACTTAACACTAGGGAATTTAGTGCCGATCACCAAAGGACGTCAGGTGATTGAAGAGGAAATATTTTCCGCTGCGACAGATAAAGTCCGAGTGTTTGGTATTGAGCTATTGGATATTCGCTTTAAGCGTATTAACTATAACGCCAGCGTAAGACCTAAAATTTATGATCGTATGATCAGTGAAAGACGTCAAATTGCAGAGCGCTTTCTTTCTGAAGGATATGGAGAAGCGGCGAGGATTAGAGGTAATCGTGTCCGTGACCTAAATAAGATCCAATCTGAAGCTTATCGTGATGTGGAGGAAATTCGAGGCTCTGCTGATGCCAAAGCGGCAGAGATATATGCGCTGGCGTATAACCAAAGTCCTCAAGCGGTGGGTTTATATGAGTTTACGCGCACAATGCAGTCTTATCAGTCAATCATGGCTGAAAATACGACTTTAGTCATATCCACCGAGAGCGATTTATTCAAGTATCTAAAGGGAGTATATCCACCAGAGGCGATAACATCCGCACCTAAGCAACAATGAACAAAAAGCAGTTCCAACCCGATGAGCGCGGTCACCCCACCCAACTTCCTAAAGAGTATGTTGACTGGATAACCCAGCCGATAACCCGATTTTTGCATATTGAAGCCGCTGCTGGCACGGTGTTGTTGTTTTTTACCCTAGCGGCTTTAGTGCTGTCTAATTCTATATGGGCTGAAACTTTTCTGTCATTGTGGGACGTTCCTGTTGGTATCACTGTGGGAACAATCGAATTTACACGTTCGCTGCGCGAGTGGATCAATGATGCATTGATGACCTTGTTCTTTTTCTTAATTGCACTGGAGCTGAAGCGAGAAATCATATTAGGGGAGCTAAAAACACCGCGTTTAGCGATGCTATCTATCAGCGGAGCTGTTGGTGGTATGTTGGTTCCAGCCTTGCTCTATTTAAGTCTTCAATTAGATCAGCCTGGCCAGTATGGCTGGGGGACTGTGATGGCAACCGATACCGCATTTGTTATTGCTTGTCTCACGTTACTTGGCCCTCGTATTCCGAAAAGTTTACGGGTCTTTATGCTCTCACTGGCAATCATTGACGATATTGGCGCCATCATTGTGGTGGCCGTAGGTTACGGTGAAGACATTCAGTTGCATTATATTGGGCTTGCCGTGATTGGATTCGTGCTGGTTAAAATTATGGCAGTGCTCGGGGTCCGCAATATCATGTTGTATTTTCTTGTCGGCGGGGCTATCTGGCTTGTAGTCGATGCTTCAGGAATGCACCCTACTGTGACTGGAGTGATATTGGGGTTGATGACTCCGACTAACCGTTGGGTAAGCGAAGCACGTTTATTGACGATAATAGAATGTGTTGTGCCATCTCACTCGATAGGAAAACAGGGGGTTTTTGGTGTAAAACGTAAAGTGCTCAAAACGGCTGAAGCGGCGACCAGAGAAGTACTTTCTCCCGTTGAACGTTTAGAGATGTTACTTCACCCCTGGATTGGTTTTGTCGTTATGCCTTTGTTTGCATTCGCTAATGCAGGTATCCCAATTTCTCTTTCAGAAATATCAGCTTCGTTGTTTACTGCTGTTTTTGTTGGTCTCGCAGTGGGTAAACCTATCGGCATTATCTTATTCTGCGGCTTAACAGTATGCACTGGTCTAGCGATAAAGCCGCCGGAACTTCATTGGTCATATCTTTTTGCTGGTGGCATATTGGCCGGAATTGGTTTTACCATGTCGCTATTTATTGCAAACCTAGCGTTTAATCCAGTTCTCATCAATGATGCAAAGCTTGGGATCTTGTCTGCCTCGTTATTCTCGGCATTAATGGGAATGGCATTATTAAGCTGGCTATTAAAGCGCGATACTAAGAACAAGCAGCAGGGGAAGTAGGGCACTAGGAAAGGAGTCGAGGGTTAAAGAGAAATGTAGATTGGCCCTATTTAGCAGCTCAATAAAAGTATTTAGCTGTTAAGCGAAAGCATTTAACAGCTAATTAAAAGACAGGCCCTAAACAGGGCCTGAAACACCCGATATTAAGCTGGAGTGTCGCTCGGTTGATGTGGGTTACGAGTATCTTGACCTTGTGGCAAGTTACGCAGTAACACGGCTTTTTCAAGCTCAACACCAGCTGGTACGTCTAGGAATACAAAGTGACCTGAACCTAGACCGGCCTCAACACTTTCACCTTTACGGTTAATTAGGCTATCAACTTTGATGGTTAAGTTACCCTGTGGCGTCATCACTTCAACGCTGTCGCCCACTAGGAACTTGTTCTTTACATCCACTTCAGCAAGGCCCGCTTCATTACGAACGCCGGTAAACTCACCAACAAACTGCTGAGTATCACTGATTGAATAGCCATAATCGTAGTTTTGATATTCATCATGTACGTGACGACGTAAGAAACCTTCGGTATAACCTCTGTGCGCTAGACCTTCTAGGTTGTGCATCAAAGTACGGTCAAAATCTTTACCTGCCGCAGCATCTTCAATCGCTTGACGATAAAGCTGGGCGGTACGTGCAACATAGTAGAAAGATTTAGTACGGCCTTCGATTTTCAGTGAATCTACGCCCATTTTTGTTAGACGATCAACATGCTGAATCGCGCGTAAGTCTTTAGAGTTCATGATGTAGGTACCATGCTCATCTTCAAACGCTGGCATGTATTCACCAGGGCGACCTGCTTCTTGTAGCAAGACGATTTGGTCAGATGGCTGACCTGCGCCTAATGTTGGCGTTTCAATCTGTACGTCTGGGTTAACGGCAATAATGTCACCGCTTTCATTTTGCTTAGCCTCATGAACATCGTACTTCCAGCGACAAGCATTGGTGCATGTACCTTGGTTAGGATCACGCTTGTTGATGTAACCAGAAAGCAGGCAACGGCCAGAATAGGCCATGCATAATGCGCCGTGAACGAACACTTCTAGTTCGATATCAGGGCAACGTTGACGAATCTCTTCGATTTCATCAAGTGATAGCTCACGCGAAAGGATCACACGCTTAATGCCTTGTGATTCCCAAAACTTAACCGATGCCCAGTTAATGGCATTAGCTTGCACTGATAAATGCACCACTTGATCAGGAAACGCTTCGCGTACCATCATGATAAGACCAGGATCTGACATGATTAACGCATCAGGCTGCATCGCAACCACAGGCTCCATATCTTTGATATACGTCTTAAGCTTGGCGTTATGCGGCGCGATGTTGCTCACCACATATAGCTTCTTGTTTAAGCTATGGGCTTCTTTAATACCCGCAGCTAAGTTTTCCATCTTAAAGTCGTTATTACGCACGCGAAGACTATATCTTGGCTGGCCGGCATAAACAGCATCGGCGCCATAGGCAAAGGCGTAACGCATATTTTTTAATGTACCAGCAGGGGACAATAGCTCAGGTTTAAACATAATAGCTTCTCTGTTAACGGATAAGGGTTCGACAATCGGCCGCGCATTTTACTTAATGCAGCAGGGCTAATGCAAGAAAGTCAGCCGCACATAATAATTGGATTTGAGTGGATCTGAGTCATTTATTATAAAACCTTGTGATCTATGCGACATTTTTCGAGCGGTTTTACTGAAAATGTACCATCTGATTAAGTATTGACCCATTAAAGTGATTTTGCACGTAACTAAAAGCGTTCTACTGATATACTCGAACCGCTGCAAATTAATACGGTTTATAAGGGAGTTGAGATGTCTACAGAACATCAAGTATTAGTTGGTTTATTAAAAAAATTAAAGTCAGACTCTTTGGTGTTACCGACCTTGCCTGAAGTGGCGATGCGAGTACAAGAAGTGGTGGGCCAAGAAGACGTTAGTCTAAAAGATGTCGCGAGTATTATCGGTCAAGATGCGGCAATTTCTGCCAGAGTTATTCGCATCGCAAATAGTGCTATGTATAGCCGTGGGGTTCCTGCTGATAACGTCAATGCAGCAATCAATCGTATTGGGTTGATGCAAATTAAATCCATCGTGACATCGGTCGCGATGGAGCAACTTTTTATTTCAACCAACCAAATGGTTTGGGAAGTGATGGATGAGGTATGGAGTTCATCCATTGATGTGACTGCCGCAGCATGCGCGATGTTGCAGAGCTACAATGCTAATCATCCGGGTAGCAAGTTAAACATCGACACGATGACGTTAGCAGGCCTAGTGCATAATATCGGCGCGTTACCGGTACTAACTGAAGCTGAAGCACAACCTGAGCTATTTAATAGCATAGAAATGCTACGAGCATTAGTGAAAAAGCTGCAAGGCCCACTTGGGCGCGCGGTACTAAAAAGTTGGGAGTTCTCACCCGATGTAATGCAAGTGGTCGAGCGCTGGGCAGATTTGACCTATAACTCAGAAAAGCTGAGTTACTTAGACTTTATTCGCGCGGCGGCCTTCTATACAGGAGAGCTTAAGGCTGGCGTGGACTTAGAACAAAGAATGGGATTTTTTATCGAGCGTGGTTTACCTGTGTCGACTGAAGAGTTAACTGGTGAACAATTTATTGAAGCATACCAATCAATTAAAGCAAGTTACGAATAATACCTCTGTTTAAACCAAAATTGATATTGCAAGTTAAACTATAGTGGTGGCTGGCGCTGGAGTTACGGGTCACTATAGTTTATAACTTAATAACTCAAACTCAATTAACGGTTAAAGTACTCATTGATGGACAGTTTTTGGATGATCTCCATTGTGTGTTTGTTGCTACTCATTTTATTAGTATGCGCACTTTGGCGGCAGCAAAAACTTCGTCATTTTGTTAATCAGCTGCGTAAATCTTTTGAGCTACACGGCTTTACTTTTCCCGCTAACAACTCTTTATCGGCGCAGCTGAGTGGGCTATCTGACTCTGTGGGAAAGTTACATATTCAGAGTCTGCAAGCCGTGCGGGATAAATTGACAGACCTTGATAACCGTTTAAGCATGAAGCGTAAAATGGCTGAGTTAATGCCATTAGATAAAGGCAGCCTGGTTCTTTTGGATATCTATCGCTTTCGTTACGTTAATGATCTGTTTGGCTTTAATTTTGGCGATGAGCTACTAAAGCAGATGGCGGCAAGAGTAAAAGATTTATCTCCCGATGGGTCTTTGATAGCAAGAATGAATGAAGATGAATTCCTCATTTACTTCACCAGCGCAATGTCGCCACTACAGCTACAGCAACTGATTGATAAGTTACAGCTCCCTTACGATATTTTTGGCAGTATCATTACCACTAGAGTACAAGTGGGCCATTTAGCTTTGGAACCCTTTCATAGTGATATCAGCACTATGCTGCGACGGTTAGATTTAGCGCTTAAAAAAGCTAAGACTCATGATGTTGCCTTATCTGAATATCTATTGGGTGATGATGCGGTGCAGCTTAGAGAAGTCTCCATTATTAATAGTTTGGCAAAGGCGTTGCGTGATGGCGAGCTTTATATGGTTTATCAGCCAAAGCAGAGTTTTCCTAAAGGAGACTGCCAGCAAGTTGAAGCATTAATGCGTTGGCAGCATCCACAACTAGGTAGCATTTCACCGGCCGAGTTTATTCCACTTGCAGAGTATTCCGGTATGATCGATATCGTCAGCCAATGGGTACTCGATGAGGTGTTTGCCCAGCAGGCATTATGGCACCAAAATGACATTAAACTTCAGGTGGCGGTCAACCTGTCGACGCAAGACTTACGTAGCGCATCTTTGATAACAGGTATAGAAGCGAGGCTAAAGCAGCATCAACTCGAGGCGAGCGCCATCTCGATTGAAATCACTGAAAGTAAATTGATGCAAGATCTCGATGGTGCTGTCGCAACGATTAACCATCTGCGTCAGCTTGGCGTCGATGTTGCGATTGATGACTTTGGGACTGGTCATTCTTCTTTAGCTTACCTTAAGTACTTACCTGTCGATGAAGTGAAGATTGATAAAGCCTTTTTGGATGATTTAGAAATTGATGCAAGAGCCCGGCATATTATGGATACCAGCATCCGTTTGGCCAAAGGGTTAGGCTTTAAGGTCACTGTAGAAGGGGTCGAAACCGAAGATATTTTACAGTTATTACTGGGTATGGGAGTGGATAAAATCCAAGGAGATATTTTTTCTCAACCGTTAAAGCCAAAAGAGCTAGAGTCACGTTGGCCTAAATTAAGTGGTATAGGCTAGTCATACCAAGCTCAACAAGTTGTCGATAAAGGTGAGTTTGTGGAACATTACCCCACCTTTATATCCTACAAGTTAGCCATCCTCTACAAGATAACAGCTTCAGCAAAGGCCTCACTCAGGCGTTCAATGAGTAATAGTGGCATGGGGCTGAGTTGACGTTTCTTGTTCATGCACACCATCTCAATTTGCGCGGTTACCGCAGGTTTCTTACCGTTTGGACGCCAGATCTCTTGTAACCATACGGTGCGATATTTACTCTCGAAGTAGAACTTGGTTCGAATATCAATAATATCAGCAAACTCAACACCATCATGGCAGAGCATATCGCTGCGATAGACTGCAAAACCTAAGTCATGTTCATCCCATAAGCTGGCCAAGCTATTTGCTCCAATAACGTGTTCTCGGGCGCGTTCGAAGTACTTTAAAAAATTAGGGTGGTAGACCACGCCTGAAAAATCGGTATCTTCATAATAGATTTGTACAGGAAAGTGATAAGTTTTACTTTGCTGAATAGGCTTAGCGTCATTGGCTTTAGGGGGGATAGCGTTAGGGTGCGACATAGTTATTTAGTGGAGTCTTTGATGCTGTAGGGTATTGGTAGACAAGCTTAACATAGTCTTTGGTTTGGCCAAGGAGTATTGGTAAACAAGCTTAACATAGCCTTTGGTTTGGCCAAGGAGTATGGGTAGACAAGCATGACATAGTTTTTGGTTTGCCAAGGAGTATGGGTAGGCAAGCATGACATAGTCTTTGGTTTGGCCAAGGAGTATGGGTAGACAAGCATGACATAGTCTTTGGTTTGGCCAAGGAGTATGGGTAGACAAGCATGACATAGTCTTTAGTTTGCCAAGGAGTAAATTCACTAAATGTACAAATTGTGAGTTTTATTTGAGTTTTCAGCAAAACATCCATTAGAATAATCTTATTGAGTTGCTTATTGAGTTGCTTATTGAAAAGAGCTTTTTTGAAAGCCTTATCACTGAAAATAGTCTCATCAAGAGACATCTAATGGAGTTATATTAAGATGGCAGAGAAGATCATTGAACTAAAAACACATATGGGTGAAGGCTGGAAGATCACTAGTCAAGTAAGAGAACACCTACTGGTAATCGATCAGCCGACAGCGGGTAACGAAGGGGCAAACCCTTTGGAGACGTTTATATTTTCATTGGCAGGTTGCATCTCTACCATAGCTAAAATGGTCGCTAGAGAGCAAAAAATCAAGCTTAATCAATTTGATGTGTCGATTCAAGCTCTGCTAAATACAGCGGGGTTACTGGGGCAGGATTCACCGGATCCGGTAGGCTTTAAGCATATTGATATTAATGTTGAAGTCGATGCTATGCTCAATGGTGAGCAGCTCACAAATGAACAAAAAACTCAATTTCTTGATGCCGTTTGTCATCGCTGTCCGGTGCATGACAATCTGTTAAATCCAACACTGGTAACCCATCAAGCAAGCTAATGAGCTGCTGACTCGTTAATCACCTAACGAGTCAGCATATATTCCTACCTATCTATTTATCTATGTCATTAAACCTGCTAATACCCATGAAGCATTAAATTCAACTCAAATCAAAATAAGTAAAGGGTTAACTAGACTTTAAATTTGGGGTGTTTTTGTCTATCTTTATAAAATAACAGATAAAAATATTCGTATTTAACGCTTTTACTTAAGTCTCATATTCAGTTTGATTCAATCTTGCAGCTTAGGTTAAGGTGGTATGGAGATACTCGATAGTTATTCGGGTTAGCCCCTATGTTTTTGTTAGACTTTTATATAAAAGTCGTTATTCCAGTGGGACTCATTTTCAAGGATGAATAGCTTCTTATGGATCAAAATTTAACACTTTCTCTTATTCAAAACGCCGCATTGCTATTGGCTATAGTGCTTGTGTATGACGCCTTTCCGCGAAGCAATAAGCGTGAGCTAGACTTGATGTGGCGAGTGGGTATTGGCCTGCTGGTTTCAGTTATTACTATCTCGGTTATGCTAATGCCTTGGCAATACAGTGAGGGCGTTTTCTTTGATTCAAGAAGCGTCATTTTAAGTCTTTGTGGCTTATTCTTTGGTGGTATTCCCACTTTAGTCGCAGTCACTATTAGCAGCTTATATCGATTTAGCGAAGGCGGGATTGCACTATGGTCTGGTATTGGCACCATAGTGACATCGGGTCTGATGGGCTATTTGTGGCGTAAGTACCGTAATGGGCCGATAAGTGATATCCACTTTATTGAGTTATTTGCCTTCGGTCTTATCACAAGCAGTATAATTTTACTTTGGGGGCTGACCATGCCCACAGAGATAGCTGTTAGCTTATTAAAGCAGATCACACTTCCGTTCTTGATTATTTTCCCGCTGACGACCGCAGTACTTGGCATGCTCCTGTCACGCCGTATAGAAATAGATCGCGATCAAAAAATTAAGTTACAAGATCATCTGTTATTTAAGTCGCACTTTCAGACCGGCAATATGGGGATTGCCATAACTAGCCAAGAGCATCAATGGATTAAGGTTAATCCTAATCTGTGTGAAATGCTTAAATATACTGAGCAGGAGTTGTTAGGTTTATCTTGGCCAGAGTTAATGCTTAAGCAAGATTTCCACCTCTATAAACACCACTTTAATCAGATGTTGGAAGGTGAGATTAACGAGTTTGAACTCGATATTCGCCTTATTTCAAAAGATGAAGCTCTGGTTTACACCCATATGACGGTAGCCTGTCAAAGATCACAATCTAAAGTTGAATTAGTCATTACAGGCTTGCTGAACCGAACATTACAAAAAGAAGCCGAGATGGAAAAGCTCGCGAGTCAGGAGCAGCTAGGCTTAGTTCTCGCCAGTAGTGAGTTAGGTTTTTGGGATTGGGATATTCGTCGTGACGTAATCGAACGAAATGAGCACTGCGCTGAGCTGCTAGGTTGTGATGTCGATGCCTTAAATAAAGATCCGAAACGGTGGTTGAATGCTATTTATCCTGAAGACCGAGTGGAGGTATTAAAGTCGATTGATGCGCACTTAAGTGGTGAAACTGAGCAATATAAAATGGAATACCGCATCCATAGTCAAAATAATCAGACTTTGTGGATCTTAGATACCGGTAAGGTAATGAGCCGTGATGAAAACGGTAACCCGATAAGAATGTGCGGTATCCATACCGATATCACCGACAGGAAACAAGTTGAAGAGTCATTAAAGCTAGCCGCGTCAGTGTACAACAACAGCAGCGAAGCGATGAGTGTACAAGATGAGCAAGGTGTGATTCTCAATATCAATGCCGCATTTACCGATATTACTGGCTACAGTGAAGCAGAAATTAAACAGCAGAATATTAAGATCCTCCAATGTAATCGTAATAATCGTAGTGCCTACGAGCAGATGAACCTAGCCATAGAGGAGCTCGGTCGCTGGCAGGGGGAGGTGTGGCTGAGGCGCAAAAATGGTGAAGAGTTTGTGGTTTGGTTAACGCTTAATGTCTTATTTGATACTAAGGCACAGACTCAACGCAGAGTCGCGCTGTTTTCTGATATCACAGAAAAAAAGCAAGCGGAGCAAATTATCTGGAAACAGGCCAATTACGACCCGTTAACAGGTCTGCCGAACAGGCGTATGTTGCTAGATTATCTGAGTGCAGAAATCCTAAAGTCAGACAGCCGTGAGCAACATTTTGCGCTAATGTTCATCGATTTAGATTACTTTAAAGAAGTAAACGATACCTTAGGGCATGACATGGGGGACACCTTACTCGCTGAAGCGGCAAAGCGTCTTAAAGCCTGTATAAGAGAAACTGATGTGGTGGCTAGATTAGGTGGTGATGAGTTTACTGTGGTGCTGTCGGGGATCTCCGATATTAAAGGGGTCGATAAAGTCGCGAAACAGATATTAGCGCGCATCGCAGAGCCTTATTGTTTAGGTGAAGAGACTGCATATATTAGCGCCAGCATTGGTATTACACTTTATCCCGATGATGCTGAAACCATTGAAGGCTTACTCAAGCATGCCGATCAAGCTATGTATGCCGCAAAGGATGAAGGCAGAAACCGCTTTCATTACTTCACACCGTCTATGCAGCGGTACGCTAAACATAGAATGCGTTTAATTCAAGATTTACGTCATGCCATTGCCAATCATGAGTTTGAGCTTTTTTACCAGCCGATTGTTAGTTTGCAGCAAGACGATAAATTAAAGGCTGAAGCCCTCATTCGCTGGCGTCACCCTAAACGCGGCTTAGTTTCTCCCATCGAGTTTATTGCGGTAGCAGAGGAAACAGGGCTTATTATTGAGATTGGTAACTGGGTTTTTCAGCAAGCCGCTAGGCAGAGTGCACGATGGCGGGACAGGTTTGGTGTCGAGGTGCAGATTAGTATTAATAAATCTCCGGTTCAATTTAGAGATGAGGGAGAAAGCTTTGAGTCCTGGGCTGCTCTGCTAAAGACATTGAAGTTAACTAATAATAACATCTGTATTGAGATCACTGAGGGCTTATTGCTTGATGGCAACAGTGCTATTTCCGCTAAGCTTGCACAATATCGTGAGTCAGGTATACAAGTGTCGTTGGATGATTTTGGAACGGGCTACTCTTCACTGGCATACCTTAAGAAATTTGAGATAGATTACTTGAAGATTGACCAATCTTTTACCCGGAATCTTGACAGCAATAGTGACGACTTTACATTATGCGAAGCGATTATTGTGATGGCGCATAAATTGGGTATGAAAGTGATTGCCGAAGGCGTCGAGACTGACTACCAACGTAAGGTGTTAACCGATGCTGGCTGTGATTATGGCCAGGGCTACCTATTTTCAAGACCCGTCCCGGTTGAAGAGTTTGAACAAAGCTTTATTGAGGCGGCATATAAAGTAACAGAAAAAAGTACGGCCTGATTTCGGCTATTTACTTTGATTGCTATAATCTCACGCAGTATTTTGCTAGACTCCGCGCTCACTTTTATTCCCTGTACTCTTACAGTATTGAGCCTACCATGAACTTTGATGCATTCGATTTACATTCCAAAATATTAGATGCAGTTTCTGCGCGCGGTTACCAGCAATTGACTCAAGTTCAATCGCAGGTATTACCTGTAGCGATGGAAGGCAAAGACATTATGGCCTGCGCGCAAACCGGAACCGGTAAAACCGCTGCGTTCGCCTTGCCGTTACTTAATACGTTAATCAAGGAATATAACCTCTTTACTGAAGAGAGTGCAGGAGCTGCACATCAGTC
Source organism: Shewanella sp. 30m-14 (assembly GCF_052977125.1). Lineage (NCBI taxonomy): Bacteria > Pseudomonadati > Pseudomonadota > Gammaproteobacteria > Alteromonadales > Shewanellaceae > Shewanella > Shewanella sp. 30m-14. Next base: position 161,850 of record NZ_JBRILW010000006.1, read on the forward strand.
GAAGGTTAAGGTGTTAGTGCTTACCCCAACCCGTGAACTTGCGATCCAGGTTGCCGACAATATCACGGCTTACGCTCAGTTTTTGCCATTCAAAACAACCGCTGTTTATGGTGGTTCAAATATGAACCCACAGCGCAAAGCGCTGCAAGCGGGTGTCGATATTTTAGTGGCGACGCCAGGGCGCTTGTTTGATCATATTGGTCAGTTTGGTTTAGATCTGTCGAACGTCACTCATCTGGTTGTTGATGAAGCTGACCGCATGTTGGATTTAGGCTTTGTTCGTGATATCGAAAAAGTTAAAAAGCTGGTGGCGGCAAGGCACCAAACGCTATTTTTCTCTGCCACTTATAGTGAAGCGGTTAAAACGCTAGCCGAGAAAATGTTGTTAGCACCTGAGTGGATTAATGTGGCGACGTCGGCCACGGCAAGTCTGATCACTCAAGAAGTTTATTTGGTTGATAAACGCCGTAAAGCCGAGTTACTTTCAGAGCTTATTGGTCGCAATAACTGGCAACAAGTATTAGTGTTTGTCAGCACTAGAGAAAGTGCTGAGCATTTGCACGCTGAATTAAAGCTTGATGGCGTGAAAAATGCGGTTTTCCACGGCGAAAAAACGCAAGGTGCGCGCAACCGTGCATTAGAAGAGTTTAAAACTGGTAAATTACGTGTCATGGTGGCAACCGATGTTGCTGCTCGTGGTCTAGATATTGAAGCACTGCCTTTAGTGATTAACCTAGAGTTGCCTTTTGCCGCTGAAGATTATGTGCATCGCGTTGGTCGTACTGGCCGCGCAGGTTTAGCTGGACGCGCGATTTCATTTGTATCGCCGCAAGACAGAGAAATGCTGCAAGAAATCGAACTGTTAATTGAGCAGACTTTACCTTGTATTACTTTACCGGGCTACGAAGAGGGGGCCGCTTTGCCTGCTCGTTATCGCGATGTCGTGGTTAAGCCTGTTAAAGAGAAAGGTCATAACAAACGTAAATATGAAGATAAAAACCGTACTGCAAAAAACGCAGTAGGGAAAAGCAATATTCGCGGCGCAACCTCAGGAAAAAGTAGTTACGGTCGCTCGAAGGATAAAGCTAAGAAATAGTGCACATATTGCATAATTTACTCTAATTTAAAGTGAACATATCTAGCGCTAGAATGTTCACTTTTTTATGGGCTAAAGTTTGTCTTTGCAACAGGAAGTGAAAATATATAGAAAGTGTCAGCGCTTTTGATGAGGTAAGAATGGAATCTAAATTATTGAAGATAAAACTTAAGCTTGGCTCTAGAGAAAAGCTAGACAATTTGATCTGCTATATGCGAGAAAATATTGAATTCCCTAAGAGTGAGATGGGTCAAAAAGGCTATTATTGGGACAGTGTTTTCTATGAATCATCTCGAGATCATGAGCATATTTATATCGTCATCAAATCAGTCAACTTTGCTCAAATAATGCTGGACGAATCGATGCTGCTCCATACACCATTTAGAGAGGTTTATGAGAAGTTTAGGCAAGAGTGCTGGATGGATGAACCTTATACTGACATTGACGCAACCGCTTGTTTTAACTCGTCGATGCAATTTTCTATTTAGTTGTAATTTCAATTAATCCGCGAAGAGACACAAAAAAGCGTACAGTAGATAAACTCGACTGCACGCTTTTTATTTTATTAATCTAAGGTGTAATTGCTAGCCAATCAGCAATTACAGACTCAATTAGAATTCAGCTTTGATCCATACTAGGCGGTGATCAGAAGAAATATCTTTGCCGTTGCCGTATTTGCCGACACTATCATCATTCATTAGCATATAGCCATCTTCGAAGCTTGCTGGCCAGAATACACCTGAGTCAGTGATGTTGAGATCGTTAGATGGAATGGCGTGGTCAACACGTAGGCCAAATGTGCTGGTGATACGATCTGGGTAAAGACTATCACCACAATCACCTAGTGCCACACATTCCGTTGAACCTAGGCTGTTTGGCGCGTAAACACCATCAGTCGCTAGTACATTTACACGATTGTGGTTCATCAGCTGCTGAATTGATTCTAGGAAGCCATCACCATTTTCTGGGTCGGCATTAAGATCGCCCATGACCACGAAAGATGCATCTAAACCTAAACCACCTTTAACACCCGCATCATCGTAAATGTAGTCAGCATTTGATACATAGTCGCTCCAGAACTTGATTTCTGCACTATTTAACAACTTGTTGTTTTCTGTGACGGTATCAAATACGGGTGGCGTTGGGTGAGACAGAAGTAGGTGAACCACTTTCTCGCCGTCTGCTGTAGGGATAAGGATTGGTGCATCAACGTGGTTTTTAGAAGATAGTGGTTTTTCTGCCCACGCTTCAGCTGTGTACCATTCATCACCACACTTCATGCCTGCTGGGATAGGGTTCTTATCATCGTCGCAATTAACGATAGTAGGATTTGTTTCACCCGGCATATCTTTCCATTTAAAGTCTTGGAAAGTACGGATGTTAGCTGTGTCGATTGGGTACTGTGATAGTAGGCCAAACGCATATTGACCGTGGTAGAAACCAAAACCCCAAGCGTCACCAGGTAGTGCTACCTTGCCATTACGGTCTAAATCAAACTCACTTAACAGACCTGTATTGGTTGAGAAGTTTTCAGCATAAGCGAATTGGATCGGCTCAAGCATCTTCTGTTCGTCAGATGTAGTACCTAGCGCATTTTGTGGCACAGCTAAATAATTAAGGCGGAAACCTTTAATCGCATCTTGGTTTTCACCAAGGCCGTCGTTGTTAAACTCACCCATCATGATAACGGCTGGACGCTCAGTTTGGATAATAGCGGCAACGTTACGGATTTGAATAATTTTTTCGACAACTTTTAGCTCATCAGCAGATAATTCATCGTCAAACCATTTCTGCATTAACGCTTCTTGCTCAAGTGCAGGGATCTGCATCTCAGTGACTAGCTGTTCGAAAGTACTACGATCAAAAGAAAGATTATAAGTAGCGAACTTAACCGTTGTTGGCTCTGTTGGCTCTGGTGGATAAATATTAGTTGTTTCGTCATTACATCCTGCTAATAACGCAACAGAGATCGCAGCAGCTGCTGCAGTTTTAAGTAATTTCATGTTTTTGACCCATCAATTGTAATTATAATAACGAGCTCATTTAGTTGAGCTTCGCTGATATTCTATACAGCTGTACATTGCATGAAAATGAATCTCGGCAAAAGTAACGTCTGAGTGATGGTTTTATCAGCTTAAGTTGCCGGCGTGGTTGCTTTTTGTTGGGCTCGTGTGTTTACTGTGTAAATGCCATGTATCTCGCTAGGTTGGTGTTAGCTGTTGGTTGTTTAGTTGTTGCTTATCTAATTGCATCTTAATTTGTTTTTAAGATGAATATGATCTGATAGTGTAATGGCATTGATAAAATAGGAGTGTGTAAGTGAGCAGAACCCTTAGGATTAATATAATTGTTGCTGCCATTTTTCTATGTGGTTGCTCTCAATTAGATCACAGGCCACAAGGCGACAAAATAGCTGTAAGCCCTGATAACGCCGATAGTTTTTATGTTAGAACTCAGGTTCAACCATGTGATTATCCATGGTTTAAAAAAGTAGAACAACAGCTACAAACTGGCGATGGTCAAGGACACGGCCCAGATCTCGGCTCCATGGAATGGCGCTCGGTGATAGAATTTAAATTGGGTATTGGCGGTGATGATTCTATTGTTAGTGTCGATTCTGATTTGTGGTGTGACTATATCGATAAGCAGTATATCGACTAATACTGTTTTAATGAGCACAGCTTTAACGAGCAATAGCTTTGATTAGTAGCGCTTGAGGAACACTTCCTAGACAAGTATTGGCTCTATGAATCTTGATTAGCTAAATAGCACCCGACCTGTTTCCATTAAATATCAGCCATCTTTATCTCAACATAATATGATGCCAATATACGGGTATGCGTGACATTCACGCGCATTAACGATTAGAATCTTTGGCTATTCGATAGATAGAGTTCATGTCATGATCCAGAAAATTATTCCTACTAATGTCATCACCGGTTTTTTAGGTGTCGGCAAGACTTCCTTTATCAAAAACTTGTTACAGCATAAACCTAAAGGAGAAGTGTGGGCGGTTCTGGTGAATGAGTTTGGTGAAATAGGTATTGATGCAGGCTTACTCGATAACGGCAACGAACAGGTGCAGATTAAAGAGGTGGCGGGAGGGTGTATGTGCTGCGCTGCGGGCTTGCCTATGCAGGTGGCAATAAACCAGTTAATTGCAAAAGCCAAACCCGATAGGTTACTGATTGAACCTACAGGCTTAGGTCATCCTAAAGAGGTGCTTAAGGTATTAACTCAGCCACATTATCAACACGTTTTGGCGATGAAGGCGTGTGTGACCTTAGTCGATGCGAGAAAACTCAATGATAGCCGTTATACCGAACATGAGATCTTTAATCAGCAGCTGCAAGTTGCGGATGTTGTCATAGCCAGCAAGACCGACTGTTATCCAGTCACTTTGATTGACTCCTTGATTGACTATTTAGCTGTCATTAACGGCTCTCTTATTAATAGCCCCGTTATTAGGGGCTCGAACGAAGAAGGTCAAACGACCTCAAGCTTGCCCGTTATTCCTTGGAGCTTAAAGCAAGCTGATGAGAGTCATGCATCGATAATGTCTTTGCTTGAAGGGGCTCACCAAAACAAGAGTGCGGCTACGGAGCAGGCACTAAAATCGCAAGAAGCATTACAAGCACTATCACCAGAAGTATCGGCCACTCAGGCGCCGCGCCTGATGGATATCCACTATAGTCCGCTATTTTCAGAGGCTGCAACTAAACAGCGTGTTGAATTTAATGATCGTGGCCTCCTTTGCATGAGCAATCAAGGGGAGGGTTTTTATAGTTGCGGTTGGGTGTTTGACCCAAGTTATGAGTTCGACTTTGATCGGTTGCTGGCATTAATAAGCAACTTACAGGTCGCGCGCATTAAAGCTGTGATGATCACCGAAGAGGGGATTGCGGGTTTTAATGGTGTCGATGGTGAGTTATCAATCGTTGAGCTTGATGATGCAATGGACTCTCGAATTGAGCTGTTGTCGATGTCAGCCATTGGCGCAGCCGATTTAGAAAAGGCGTTATTAGGCGCTGCGACTCGACTGAACGGCTAAATCCATTGGCGGCTTAAGGCTCAGTATTAGGTAGCAGTACTACATGTTTAGTGCTTAGTACGAATATAAATACCCATCAAGAATAATAATTAGAGAATATCATGACTCAACCGACACTCACTGCGGCAGAGCCAGGACGAAATAATCTGGACTCACCTATGGTGACAGAGCCTATCGCTAAGCTATTTTGGCGCTATAGTATTCCGACAATTCTATCCATGCTAGTGACAGGTATTTACGTCACCATTGACGGCATGTTTATTGGCCACTACTTGGGTGAGGTTGGTCTAGCGGGCATGATCTTAGCCTACCCGATAGCGGCAGTGCTTTATGCGATAGGGGCGACACTGGGCATGGGCGGCGCAGCGTTAGTATCAATCCATCAGGGGCAAGGTGAGCCCCATATTGCACGGAAAATATTGGGAAATACGTTCAGTTTGTGTTTGATATCGGGACTGATTACTACAGTATTAGGCTGTTACTTCTCTAAAGATATCCTCGTGATGCTAGGCGCAGAGGGAGAGATTCTGCGCAGTGCCGATGATTATCTGTTTTGGTATTTTGCCTTAGGCACATTCCCCATCGTGTCGATGGCGTTCACTACATTACTGCGAAATGATGGTCGTCCCGGATTTGTAACCTTAGTTTTAATCTTAGGTGGTGTGCTCAATACGGTACTCGACTGGTTGTTAATCGTAGTGTTCCCCTATGGGTTAATGGGCGCGGCGATAGCGACCATGATCTCCCAAGCCGTGACTGGTGCACTGTGTTTGCAGCACTTTTTTTCGAGTCGAACCGAAATTGGCATTAACCTTGAACAGATGAAGCTGAAGTGGGATCACTGCGTTAATATCATTCGTGTCGGCACGCCAAGCTTTTTAATGAATATGTACCTGACCGTGGTGTTGACCCTACACAATGTGGCATTTCTGGCAGTGGGCACGCCGCTGCACGTGGCGGCATTTGGTGTGGTGAGCTATACCGAAGCGTTTTTCTACCTATTATTTGAGGGCATCGCTTTTGGCGTGCAGCCTATTCTCAGCTTTAACGCGGGCGCAAAGCGCTTTGATAGGGTGAAACAAGCACTGAAGATGGCCTTTTCAGTGACCTTAGTTTGTGCAGCGTTAGGGCTTATCTTTATCTATTCGGTACCGCAATTGTTTGTGTATATTTTTGCTGGTGATAATGTCTTGCTCACGCCGATAGCAACCGAAGGAATGCGTTGGTATTTCTGGGGCTTGCCGATGGAAGGCTTATTGCTTGTTGGCGCATCTTTCTTCCAAGCGATTAACTACTCCAAAGAAGCATCTATTTTAACGGGGGCAAAACTGATCCTATTCGCTGCCATTTTATATCTATTTGCTTGGGCTTTTGGCGTCACAGGTGTGTGGATTTCATTGGCGACTTGCAGCACGATGTTAGTCATTTGGATGGCATGGATTATGAGACGAACCCACAATAAGCTATTGGCCTAAATCTTTATATATTTAAATATGATGTTTTATGCCGAGGGTTGGGACTAAGTTACTCGTGTTATAAAGGGGCTCGCTCAATCATTGAGCTCGTGTTGCTAGTATGTTAGTTTTACTGCAAATGTGATGCTAGTGGCGTGGCTTGTTCAGCACTTAAAATGGTATGGATAAAGCTGTACCATTTGTAGAACGCATATCTCAACATATTAATGAAACAAGGATTTTTCATGTTTACAAAGCCGAGTGCGAATAAGCGTAATATTATTTTTGCGGCTGTTTTTACAACCGCAGTCAGCTTTTGCTCACCTGTTTTCGCTTCAGAATTTAGTGATGCTTATTCAGCTTATAAAGTTGCAGTCACCGCTGAGAATCAATCTGAAATAGAGCTTTATGCATTACAGTCTTATGAGCTAGGCAAGGCTAAATTTGGTGCTGATAGTATTAATAGCGCCACACTAGCATTAAATGCAGGTAACGCATTAATCGCAAATATGCCTAAACAAACCTTTGAGGAGCAGGTCAAAGCTCAACCGAAAAAGCGTCAGCCTCAAGCATATGGCTTGTTTGAAGAGACATTAAAGATCTACAGTAAGCATTATGGTGAAGAGGCTATAGAGCTTATTGATCCACTTTTGGGTCTAAGTGACGCCAGCAGTCAAAAATATGCTCGTGAGTTTTTGGATGATGCCTTAGATATTGCCGAGGACTCTGATGATGCAATGTTAATCGCCGATACCAAAATGGCCTATTTTGAACGTTTGGTTAACTCTGGTTATTACACCCGCAAAGTGCGTAATTACGCTTTTGATGCACAAGAAGCTTACAGTGAACTATTGCCTGAAAATGCAATGAAGCGCGTACTCACTAGCTTTAGGGTTGGTAACGTACGCTTTGCAGAGAAAGATTATGATGAAGCTGAAGCGCTATTTTTAGGCGTTATCACGCAATTTCAAAAGCTTGATTATAATCATCCATACGAGTTGGCAGCTCATGCCAAATTAGTACAGATTTATGAGCTTGATGGCGAAAGTGAAAAATCAACTCAACACTGTATCGCGATTGGTAATATGAAGCCGTGGAAAGAGGATATTGAGCCGACGCCACTGTTTAGGAAGCACCCTGATTATCCGCTTTCTTACTTGAAAGCAGGAAAAAGCGGTAACACGAATATGAGCTTTACCATAGATAAAATGGGCTTTGTTAAGGATGTTGTAGTGATAGAGTCTAACGGTGGTAGCAAGTTTGAAACAGAATCACTGATAGCGTTAAAGCAATGGCGCTATGCCCCCAAATTTATTGAAGGTGAAGCGGTTGAGGCAAAAGGGGTTAAGGTTAAATTGGAATACTATGTTGAGAAATAGCCTTACCTCGTAAAGCAAAGCCCTAATATCAATTAGGGCTTTTTTGAATCTGCATAATGCTGGTTAGGCTAAACCAAATATACGTTAAGGCTACACGCACCATGAGCACCTACAACCAATGCTTGCTCAATATCCGCAGTCTTAGAAGGCCCAGCGACAAAAGTACCAAACTCTCCAGAATCTAACGTAATACGGCTAGCCGCTTGATGCATATTAGCCACAATGGTTTTTTCATCTAGTACGAGAAACAGATTCTCACAGATAAAGGGCGTGACGCGGTGGCCAAGGTTTTTGTTATTAACCCAAATAGCCCCGTTTTCGGCCACGCCTAAATCTCCCGGGATCACCGCATAATCGATATCTCTTAGCTGGTGGGCAGTATCGGTCACCTCGCGGTTGCCTTTAATACCATCAAGCATAGAGATGATCTGCAGTCCTTCTGCAATATGTGCATCCACCTGCGTCTGCAACTTAGCTAAACCGCCTTCGCGGTGCAAGGTGCCGGCAACCATATTGAGGCTAGTCTCAAATTGACCCACTAAATCATCGATGCGCGGCGCGATATTGATAATCGGCATGGCTTGAGGTGCCATAGCTGCGCTCTTTAGCGCGTTAAGGATGTCGAGTTTACTAGACATTTTATTATCCTCTGTTCTTCTTAAACCAAGCTTCGAAGCTGGAGTCTGGTGCCACTGGTAACTCGCGGTATTTGCCCCAAGCGCCAGAGAACGGCTTTAATAAACTTCCCGGTAGAATGTTGAGCGCAGTGCGCGCGATACTCATCGAGCAGTTGAGTGCGGTTTCACTGGCCATAAATTTGCCCACGAGTGGCATATAACTGGCTTTACCATAAGGCAGTTTTCCGGCTTCAGCTTTAAGGCGGCGATGATGGTGAATGATTTTATCTAGTGGCACCTTAGTTGGGCATACATAAGAGCAGCTGCCACACAAGGTACAAGCCCAAGGCATGGAGTTGGTATCATCACACTGTGATCCGACGGCGATACCGATTGGCCCAGGAATGGTGTAGTTATAGCTGTAACCACCACTGCGGCGATAAACAGGACACGTATTAAGGCAGCCACCACAGCGAATACATTTAAGTGATTCAGCTAAAATTTTGTCTTTGAGCATATCAGTACGGCCGTTATCGACAATAATCACGTGCATCTCGCCGCCATCTTGTGGGCCGCGATAAAAAGAGCTGTAAGTGGTGATCGGCTGACCCGTGGCATTTCTTGCCAAGGTGCGTAGCAAGACTGCGGCGCTATCGATATTGGGCACGATTTTGTCTATGCCCATAGAGTGCAGTTGCAGCTTAGGTAAGTTAGCGCCCATATCGGCATTACCTTCGTTAGTACACACAACGACCGCACCTTTATCGGCAATGGCCATATTAACGCCAGTCATTGCCGCATCGGCTGACAGAAACTGCTCACGCAGGTGTGCACGGGCTGCGCGGGTTAGGTAAAGCGGATCTGAAGCGCCGGCATCAGTGCCAAGTTTGTCGTGGAATAGATCGCCCACTTCCTCTTTTTTCAGATGGATAGCCGGTACCACAATGTGTGATGGTGGTTGGCCTGCAAGCTGGATAATACGCTCACCCAAATCGGTATCAATCACTTCAATGCCATGCTGCTCCAAATATGGATTCATGTGGCACTCTTCGGTGAGCATTGATTTAGACTTTACTAACTTTTTAACCTCATGCTCAGCTAAAATCCCATGCACGATACGGTTGTGCTCAGCGCCATCTTTGGCCCAGTGCACCTTAATATTATTCTTTAGACAGTTCTGCTCAAACTCTTCTAAATACTGCGCTAAATGCGTCAGCGTGTGCAGTTTCATGTCTGAACCGATTTGGCGCAGTTGTTCCCATTCCGGTAGGCTGCCTGCAGCGCGGTCACGCTTTTCTCGTAGCATCCAAAGCGCTTTTGAGTGCCAATCAACCCGTGATTCGTCTTTACAGAATATCTCGGCTTTATGGGCATGAGTTGCTGATGTTGAAATCGACATATCTTCTCCTAAAGCGCTGCGTTAATGACTTGAGCGATATGGCGAGTCTCAATCGGCAGTTTCTGCCGTCTGACCATGCCATCGATGTGGAGTAAGCAAGATGGATCGAATCCAACGGCATACTTAGCGCCTGTTGCTGCATGAGCCTGCGCTTTATCTTTGCCCATTTTGGCCGATACAGCACCTTCATCTAGGGCAAAAGTACCACCAAAGCCACAGCATTCATCGCGGCGATCTGGATAGACAATCTCTATTTCTGGAATGGCGGCGAGTACCGCTTCGAACTTGTTCATACGTGGGCCCATCTGCTCGCTGGGGGTGGCCAAGTCAAGCATGCGAATACCGTGACAACTCATCTGTAGGCTAATTTTATGTGGAAACGGTTTAGTAAAGGCTGGAATAGGGGAGACGTCGTGAAGAAACTCAGTTAGCTCATACAGTTTGTCAATGACAGCCTGCGCTTCAGGGCTTGAATCAAACTCATGAAAGTTTTCTTTAGCCGCTACAAGGCAAGAAGCTGCAGGGCACACGATGGCATCACACTCAACATCTTTGAAGGCATTGAGTAGTTTCATGGTGGTTTTCTTGGCTTCGTTATAACAGCCTGAATTTGTCATTGGCTGACCGCAGCAAGTCTGACCTTTTGGCAGTATGACTTGGTGGCCGAGTTTTTCTAATAATTCTAAAGTGGCGATCCCCACTTCAGGAACCATTTGATTCACTAGACACGGTATGAAAAGAGCTATCTTCATTGTGTTTTCTCTTCTATTTTGCAGACATAGTTAGCGACTTTTAACTGTAGGAAGTAACCGTAAAAAGTAACCGCAAAAAAGTCGGCTTAAAAAGCAGACTTTATTTTAAATGGGCACAGGCCTATATTTATTCACACATTAAATATAGGCCGATAACCTTGTAAAAAGTAGTGCTAATTTAGCAAATAAACTTAGGCATTTTTGCAAAAATGAAAATATGCTATCTATTTGTATAGTAAGGGTAATAGTGGGTTTTACTGCTGAGTTTGCAATATAGAAAGCTAAAAGTGGTTAGGCAGTTAGGCAGTTAAGCAGTTAAGTGGAGTGGATTGAGTTTGATTAAAAAGTGAGGGGCAAGCTGCCCCTCACTTTTTACTAAAGAGTCGCGCTATTTAGCGGGTACACTCTTCTAACAGATAGGCAAGGTGGCGGTAAGAGATACCGCTATGTTGAGTTAAACCGACTTCACACATACGGTTAGCGTAATATCCTTCGTTAACATCAACAGGGATTAGCTTTTTGATATTGCGCAGCGCGCTAGCGTTGATTTCAGGCTTATACAAGCCTTTTTCACCGGCATAACCACAGCAATCTATGCCTGCCGGGCGGATCATTTGTTGGCTACAGGCATCGATAATCGCTTCCATCTTTGGCTCAAGTTTCATCTTACGTGCACTACAACCTAAGTGCAGAGCGACAGCAGGCTTTTTGCGGTTGATGGTGAGCTTATCGAGTAGCTTGTCATGGATGAAATCAACCATATCGACAATTTCAATCTTGTCTGTCAGTGACTTATCACCAGAAAGTGTACGATAAGTACAAGAAAGCGCATCAATAATCACCGGCAGCTTACCGCCCTGAGTCATAGCTGCAACCGCTTCAATTAACTCTTTACGCTTAGCGTCAGCGTTTTTAAAGTCACCTTTTGACTCCCACATTTGGCCGCAACACAGATCACGAGTTTTCTCAGGAGTGATTACGTTGTAACCAGAACGCTCAAGTAGCGTGACGATGACTTCAGGTAAGGTGCGGTTATCGGGATCTTTTGGGGTAGGACCAAAGGTGCGTCCACCGCAAGCTGGGAAGTAAACTACGGTTTCTTGACCCGGGATCGGCGCGGCAAGTTTGGGCAATTTGCCACCTTTTGGAAAATCAGGATTCCAATAAGGCACTTCTTTAGAAACGACACGGCCAGCTTTCATGATTGCGCCAGTTATCGCACTACCGGTGATCTTGTGAACGGTACCTAGCACATTAAAACCTGTGCTGATCACCTGGTTAACTGCGCCAAAGTGCTTGGCTTGAAAATCGAGTACCTTTTGTTCAGTACTGGTGATATAGGGCGTTCTGAGTTTACGCACTAACTCGCCCATACTGTTTTCGACTGGGCAGGCGATGGTACAAAGCTGACAGGCGGCGCAAGTATCAACTACATCGTACTTGGCTGCGGCGCGCATCTCACTGGCTGCTTGTTTGTCACCTGATTGCTCAAGACGCTCAATTTCACGTAACGTGGCAATACGTTGACGTGGCGACATATTTAGCGCTGATGTCGGGCAGGTTTTTTCGCAGAAACCACATTCGATGCATTTGTCGACTAAGTCATCGACTACAGGGCAGGGTTTAATGTTTTTAACGTGAATTTGATTATCATCGTTAAGAATAACCCCGGGGTTTAATAAGCCTTCAGGGTCAAAAATCTGCTTAATACGCTTCATCAAGGTGTAAGCGTCACTGCCCCATTCCATCTCAACAAAGGGCGCTACTGCACGGCCGGTGCCGTGCTCGGCTTTCATTGAACCGTCGTATTTATTGATCACCATTTCGGCGACATCTTGCATAAAGGCGTGGAAGCGCTCAATGTCAGCTTGTGAGTTAAATGTGGGTGTTATGATGAAGTGGAAGTTACCCGCAAGTGCATGACCATAAATAACCCCCTCAGGATAGTTATGCTTATGGAAAAGCTCGGTTAAATCGTTAGCCGCAGCCGCTAGATGCTCAAGTTCAAAGGCCACATCTTCGATGATAACGGAGGTGCCTTTAGGGCGCTCGCCACCAATAATTGGGAACAGCGCTGAGCGCATTGCCCAGTACTGACCAAAAACGGTAGGGTCGTCACTGAAGCTAATAGGGCGCTCAGTCTCGATATGCGCAAGCTTAGCGATAACGTCTTGGGTATAGGTTTCAAGGGTTGCTTTGTCATTGGCGCGAGATTCAATCAGTAGGATACAAGCGCCTTCAGGTAAGTCTGTTAACCATAGCGGCATGCCCGCTTTGCCTGTTATCGCTCTAATTGAGGCCCAGTCGAGCAACTCTGCGGCGGCAACGCTGTCGCCCACAATTGGCGGAACAGCGCGAGCGGCATCTTCCATATTGAAAAACACAGCCATGGCTGAGGCTTTAAAGCGTGCTTCATCAACCGTGTGGTAAGTCACCTCTTCAACAAAGGCTAGCGTCCCTTCGGCGCCCACAATCAGATGGTTAATTAGCTCAAAAGGATCGGCAAAATCAACCAGGGCATTCAGGCTATAACCTGTTGTGTTTTTAATCGAGAATTTTTTACGAATTCTAGCGGCAAGCACGGTGTTGTTAACGGTTAGCGCTGCGAGCTCAGTAAGCTGTTGCAAAAGTTGTGGATGAGACTGAGTAAAGGCAGCTTTTGAGTCGTCACAACCTGTATCTAGCTCTGTGCCGTCTGCAAATAATAATTTGGCAGAAGCGATAGTTTGGTAACTGTTTTGCGCCGTACCACAACACATGCCAGAGGCGTTGTTAGACACGATGCCACCAATTTTAGCTGATGCAAGCGTTGCCGGATCGGGGCCTATTTTCTTGTTTAAAGGCTTTAAAACTGCGTTGGCATCGGCGCCAATCACCGCGGTACCTAGGCTAATTGTTGAGGCATCGTCACTTACGGTTAATGTTCTAAAACCATCATGACCTAAGATCAGCAAAATACCTTCACCAATGGCTTGGCCTGAAAGACTCGTTCCTGCAGCTCTAAAGGTTACTGGAGCGCCGTAGGTGCGGGCAATGGCTAGGGTGCGTTTAGCTTGCTCTAGGGTATCGGCATGCACCACAATTTCAGGCACGATACGAAAGTAGCTGGCATCAGTTGACCAGGCAAAACGGCGAACTGGATCATTAGTGGCGGCGTGCTCGCCAACTTGTCTACGTAAATCTCTTAATACTGCTTCATAATTAATCGACATTAACTTTATCTCATACACTTACTTTAAGTGGATAAAGCCGCTGCTTGAGCGGCTTTCTCGATATTATTATTTTTATAAAATTTGCTATATACGTTGCTTTAAAAAAGGAGGCAAGAGCTTAAAAGCCACCCCAAACTGCAGCGATAGTACCCGCGACTAAAGCATAGCCTAGTGCCACAGGCATGGTTTTACGGATAATTTCAGATTCACGCCCAGCCATACCAACAACCGTTGCAGCGGCAACAACGTTCATTACACACATCATGTTACCGGCGTTAGCACCAATGCCCTGCATTGCGAGAATAAGTGCATGGTTAGCTCCAATATTATCGGCAACACTGTACTGTAGGCCTGAAAACATCATGTTTGAGAAGGTAGCCGATCCTGATAAGAAGGCGCCGAAAATTCCCACAATTGGCGAAACCCAAGCCCACACCGCGCCCATGCTGTTAGCGAGCGTATCGGCGAGTGCGACAGGCATAGAGGCAAGCCCTGAGGCATTTTCGCCAGAGTTTAAGAAAATTTTAACCATAGGGACCGAGGCCCCAAGCGAAATAATCGTCGGCACCATAGACTTACAAGAGACTGAGATAGACTCTTTAATGGCAGGCGACTTCATTCTAAATAGGAAGAAACCTAGGATGCAGACTAAAACAAAGAAAGCGCCAGGTGCGTAAAGTGTGGCAAAGCCCGCTTTTAACTCTGTACCGAGTAAACCTGTCCAGCTGATGTTAAAGCTAGATAACCAGGCTTTAAGTGGTGCAACGGTACGTGACAGCACCAGTAATGCCGCCATAATTAAATAAGGAGACCAAGCGGCAAGTTGCGAGAACTTAACGTCAGTCTCTAATGCTTGACTGGTTTTACCATCGTTCTCAGCAAAGTCATTCCACTGCTCTTTAGGCAATAGGTAGCCTTTTTTAGCAACAGGGATAACCAGTGCCATACCCACAAGCGCACCAATAACTGACGGGAACTCCGGGCCTGCAAAGTAGTTAATTAACCAAGCTGGAACGGTGAACGCAAGACCTGCAAATAGCGCGAACTTCCATATGGCTAAGCCTTCTTTAAATGACTTATTACGACCAAAGAAGCCTGTGAGAATTGCTACCATTGTCAGTGGAATAAGGGTACCAGTGATTAAGTCTATGGTGATCATGTGCATGGCAATAAACTGCGCATAATCTGCAAAACTGCCACCGTGCTGGGCAATTTGCTGTGCGGCCATATTTGCGCCGCCCTGAGTTAGGCCTTGCTCCATACCGAACAGAACGGGAAGACCAATGGCGCCGAACGAGACTGATGTTGAGTCAGCAATCAAGGCGACAACGGCTGCTGCAATAGGAGGAATGCCAAGTAACACAAGTAGTGGTGCACCAATTGCCGCAGGGGTACCAAAGCCTGCTGAACCCTCAATAAACGAGCCGAACAACCAGCAGATGATGATCACCTGCACCCTCGCATCACCACTAATATTGGTGAAACCAGCGCGGATAGTATCCATCGCGCCAGAATACTTAAGGGTGTTAAGTAGGAACACAGCACCAAAGATGATCGTTAGTGGCGTTAATGCTGACAGCAAGCCTTCAACCACTGAAGCGGCCAGGAAGGTTGTGTCCATCTGCCAAACGAATACTGCTGCAAGTCCTGTAAATACCATAGAAATAGGCATCGCTCTAGATGCTGGCATCCGTAGTAGGACCAGGAACAGCATTACGCTGATAATCGGCGTTAAGCTTGCGAGTAGTTGAATAAAGGTCATGCTTGCCTCGATGTGTTTGAGTATCTAACTTCAATTGTTGCTTTCAAATTTTTTAGTTATTACGAAAAGCGGTGTGTACTAAACGTGATTTAGAAAAATGTAAACATGATCTAGATCATGCTGCTTATCAATTGTGCTTGATAATGCCATTAGTGAGACGGGTCATGGTTTTGCGTTTTGCGACTATGTGATGCGTGTCACGTATAATTGTTGGTTGAATGCTAGGTAGGCATAAGAAAAGTATAAAGGGCGTCATTCTTAGTACTAAAAGTGCTGGAACCTACCATCTTGAGCGTCATTCACCTTAGATTTGATCGGTAAATTTCTTATGTGGCAGCGAATAAGGTAAGCGAGATTTAACGCTTGTGTGATCTGCATCTGGTTTTTGTTTTTTGTCTGCCCGTCATATTTATCATTATTAATCTAAGTTAATGTTTTTAATAGAGATGAACTTTTGAGGCATCACATTATGTTTTGATGTGTTTGAATCAAGCAGGGATGAGAACTGTAGCTAATTAACACCAATGTAGTGAAAGTTACATCAAAAGTTGGCGGGGAAGCTAATTATTGAGGCGGCAGATGCCGATAACTGATGCCTGTAAATAAGGCTTAAAAAGTATCGACATCTAGCTGAGTAGAAGATCCTAGATAGAAGGGATTAGAAAAGTTTGCTTCCCCAACCTAGCTTGGTACGAAGAACGTGGAAATAGTTATGCCCTTTAGGATGCACAAGCCTTAAGGTTTCTTGGCTGCGTTTTATGATAATTTCATCACCAGGCAGAACCGGCAGGTGTACATGACCATCACAACTGACTTCTAAGTTATCACCGTTATGGGGCGATACGACCAGCTTAATGATGCTAGCCGCATCAACAACAATTGGTCTACACGAAAGTGTGTGAGGAAACATCGGCACTAAAATCATCGCGGCGAGGTTTGGCGTTAATATCGCACCACCTGCAGACAAAGAGTAAGCGGTCGATCCGGTCGGAGTGGAAATAATCATACCGTCGGCGCGCTGGCTATACATGAATTTGTCATCTATGTAGACTTCAAACTCAATCATATGTGCAACTTTACCTGGATGAAGTACCGCTTCGTTGACTGCGGTATTACTTGATTTAAGCTCATTGTGGCGATGCACTTCGGCTTCGAGTAAAAAGCGTTGCTCAATTTCAAATTCGCCTTCAAGTACCTTAGATAATGCTTCTTCAAATGAGTCTGGTGGTAAGTCGGTCAAAAAGCCCAAGTTCCCTCGGTTAACCCCGATAACACCGATATTAAAGCGTGCCAGCACCCGAGCAGCGCCGAGCATGTTACCGTCACCGCCAACAACAATCGCTAAATCGCATTGCGCACCGATCTCTAATAGATCGACAGATTGCACCTGAGGACCCAGTTCTCCGGCGACTCGTTCTTCGACTAACACTTTATAGCCTTGCATGCTAAGCCAATGATGCAACCTTTTTAAGGTCTGTGTGGTTCCCTTGTGATTCGGTTTACCAATTAGACCAATTGTGTGAAACGTATTGCTCATATTTATGTTAGATCCAGCTTTAGGCCTTGAAACCTTAAAATTGATCCCCATAATATGCTCAGAGCATGCAGAAACAAAGCATTTTTAGCTGGAGCAAAAATGAGCAACGAAACAAATAAAGCACAAGATAACCAAGTTGAAGAGATCGTCGAAGGCGAATTGCTTAACGAAAATGGCACTGAAGCAACAGATGAAGGCGCTTTGATGGATGAGTTAACTCAAGCAAATTTCCGTGTTGAAGAGTTAGAAAAGGCTTTGCAAGAAGCTGAAGCTAAAGTTGAATCTCAGAAAGACTCAGTGATCCGTGCTGCAGCTGAAGTCGACAATATACGTCGTCGTTCAGCTATGGATGTTGAGAAGGCGCACAAGTTTGCCTTAGAGAAATTCATCAACGAATTGCTACCTGTTTTAGATAACATGGAGCGTGCGTTGCAAGGTACTGACGCAGAAGCTGAAGCAACAAAGGCGATTTACGAAGGCGTTGAGCTGACGGCAAAGAGCTTTGTGAGCACAGTAGAGAAGTTTGGCTTAGTCCAAGTTGATCCACAGGGCGATACATTTAACCCAGAGCTACACCAAGCGATTGGCATGCAGCCAAGTGCAGATTTCCCTGCCAATACTGTGATGATGGTGATGCAAAAAGGTTATACCTTGAACGAGCGCTTACTTCGCCCTGCGATGGTAATGGTTTCTCAAGGTTAATCATGGTCGCTTGGCGCTTATGAGTGCTAAGTAAGATCCTTGCAATAGCGGCAATAAATACGGCCACAAAAAAGGACTGCTTAGGCAGTCCTTTTTATTACGCAATGCTTGCTAGAAACTATATTGATTACTATTAAGCAATAAAGTCTTCAATCTGCTTTTGAATACCCGCCGCATCTAAGCCAAGCTCACTGATGATCTCTTCTGGCGCGCCGTGCTTAATGAACTCATCAGGCAAACCAATAAGCAATACCTGTTTTGGCATCTTAAGCGTCTGCAATAGCTCTAGTACGCCAGAACCTGCACCGCCCATAATCGCGTTCTCTTCAACTGTGACGAGCACATCGTGATTTGCAGCAAGCTCTTTAATCAGCTCAGCATCAAGTGGCTTCACAAAGCGCATATCGGCAACGGTGGCATCGAGTGCTTCGGCTGCAGTTAAGCTGCTTGCCAGCAAGGTACCAAAGTTAAGGATGGCAATCTTCTTGCCTTCACGCTTAATTAAGCCTTTACCGATTGGCATTGCTGTCATGGTTTCGACTTGCTTAGCGCCAGTGGCGCTACCACGAGGGTAACGTACAGCGGTAGGGCCATCGTTATAGCAATAGCCGGTATAGAGCATCTGGCGGCATTCATTTTCATCAGACGGCGCCATGATCACCATATTTGGCACTGTGCGCATAAAGCTTAAATCGAATGCGCCTTGATGAGTTGGGCCATCGGCGCCAACAATACCACCGCGGTCAATGGCAAAGAGTACCGGTAGCTTTTGCAGCGCTACGTCATGGATAAGCTGATCATAACCACGCTGTAAGAAGGTAGAGTAGATAGCGACAACAGGCTTGTATCCTTCACAGGCAAAACCCGCTCCAAAGGTTACCGCATGTTGCTCGGCAATCGCTGCATCGAAATACTGCTTAGGGAAGCGCTGAGAAAACTCAACCATACCTGAACCTTCGCGCATCGCTGGTGTAATACCCAGTACCTTTTCATCTTTTTCAGCAATATCACAAAGCCACTTACCAAACACTTCTGAGAAGGTTGGGTCGCATGGTTTAGCTGCTGGTTTTTCGAAAGTTGAAGGATCAAACTTAGGCACTGCATGCCAACCAATAGGATCTTTTTCTGCTGGCTCATAACCACGACCTTTCTTAGTCATGATATGCAAAATCTGTGGACCTTTTAGGTTGCGCATATTGCGCATCGTTTCAACCAGCGCATCAACATCATGGCCATCAATTGGGCCAATATAGTTAAACCCTAGCTCTTCAAATAACGTACCAGGAACCACCATGCCTTTAAGGTGCTCTTCGGTGCGCTTAGCCATCTCTTTGATAACCGGCATACCCTTAAGCACTTTCTTGCTGCTTTCTCGTATGGTGGTATAGAAACGACCTGACATCAGCTGAGCTAAGTGGTTATTGAGTGCGCCAACGTTTTCTGAGATAGACATCTCGTTGTCGTTGAGCACGACCAGCATGTCGTTATGTAAGTCGCCCGCGTGGTTCATGGCTTCAAATACCATGCCGCCGGTCATTGCGCCGTCACCGATAACGGCAACCACTTTACGACCAGCTTGCTCTTTTTCCGCAGCGACGGCCATAGCAAGAGCGGCACTGATAGAAGTGCCTGAGTGACCCACACTAAAGGTGTCGTATTCACTTTCTTCGCGCCATGGGAATGGGTGCACACCGCCTTTTTGGCGTATGGTATGCATCTTTTCACGTCGTCCAGTTAAGATCTTGTGTGGATAGGCTTGGTGGCCTACATCCCAAACGAGTCTGTCAAATGGGGTGTTGTACACATAGTGAAGTGCCACGGTAAGTTCCACCGTGCCGAGACCCGATGCGAAGTGACCGCTTGATTTACCCACAGACTTCAGTAAGAAACCTCTAAGTTCGTCTGCCAATTGTGGCAACACTGCTTGAGGGAGCTGTCTTAGCTCATCTGGGGTATTAGCCTGTGCAAGCACAGGGAATTGAGAAATATCAAAACTCATATCGAGATTCTTTGTCTCTTTATTAAACTCTTCGCTCAATGATATAACGGGCGAATTCTGCAATTAGCTGGCTATTGTATGGTAATTTGGCCAGCGCTGATAGTGCGTCCTCAATCAAACTTGAAGCAGTTTTTTGGGCGCCCTCTAATCCAAGTAACTTAGGATAGGTACTTTTGTTTGAATCTGTATCGGAACCTTGCGGCTTTCCAAGCTCTTCGGTGCTAGCGATAATATCGAGCACGTCATCTTGTACTTGAAAAGCTAGGCCTATAGCATCAGCAAAATCGAGTAATGCTTGACGTTCTTGCTCATCGACTTTTGCGGCGATAATGGCAAACTCAACTGCACAGCGAATAAGGGCACCGGTTTTTAGTTTGTGAAGCTTTATTAAGGTGGCTAATTCAATCTGCTTGTTTGTGGCGCTTAAGTCCATCGCTTGACCACCACACATACCACTATACCCAGAGGCGTTAGCTAAGGCTTTAACCATGGCTAAATTCTGTGATGGAGTAATGTTTTCAATGGGGTCGCTGATGATTTCAAAAGCAAGAGCTTGTAGTGCATCGCCCGCTAATATGGCCGTGGCTTCATCAAAAGCAATGTGCACAGTGGGTTGACCACGTCGCAATGCATCGTTATCCATTGCAGGTAGATCGTCATGGATCAGTGAGTAAGCGTGAATACATTCGACTGCCGCAGCACAAGAGTCCAGTGTTGTCAGTTTAACACCTAACATGTCGCCGACAGCATAAACCAAAAACGGTCTAATACGCTTGCCACCAATCAACGCACCATGCTTCATTGCTGCTTTAAGCTGCAGATCAATATTGTCGAGTGAATCGATACGTAATTCAAGCTGTTGGTTGCTGCGCTGCTGGTATCGCTTAAGTGACTCTACTAACAATTACTCACCCTCGATATCATAAGGTTTGAGAGTGTCTACACCCTCTTCTTGCATTAACACTGCGACCTTTTGCTGAGCATTTTCTAACTTGCTTTGGCTATTTCGCACAAGCTTTATCCCGCGTTCGAATTGCTTTAAGGCATCATCGAGATCGATATCGCCGTGCTCTAAGTCGGTGACGATTTTTTCTAGCTCGGAAAGTGAATCTTCAAATGAGAGATTTTCTGGTTTTTTTGCCACGATGATCATTCCTAGAAAATAAGCGGTACACAAAGTATATCAGCAGGGCACATGGGTCAAATTAAGCTGTTGACAATTTGCGCAAAAGCACGCTTTCAACAACAAACATGCTTTCATAGTGAGTAAAACATACGTGAGCCAACAGATAATAGATCAAGAGACATATCGGGAGGCTTTGGCACTATCCTGCGAGTGAAAGGGTATTTTAACGGAAACCGCGCCACATTTGCTGGAAATATCGCTCAAGAGATCCATTTTTTGGTCGTTATATATGTTGAAATGCTGAAAATATGACGCTTATTGAATTGTTTGGTGACTTGTCGCTTGCCGTGACAGCAAAGGCGTAATATTTTAGCGACTTAATTTATTCTTGGCACCCTATGTAGCCATTTGCATTTGAGACTGCAGACAAGCAGTATTTTGTTCGGTATTTGAGGAGCGGTTTTGGATTTAGCAACCCTAATTGGACTTATTGGCGCATTTGCCTTCGTTATTATGGCGATGGTCAGTGGTGGCGGCATAGGTATTTTTATCAACGTGCCCTCGATTCTTATTGTGATGATAGGCTCATTGTTCGTCGTGATGATGAAATACAATCTTAAGCAATTCTTAGGTTCAGCAAAAATTGCCGGTAAAGCGTTTATCTTCAAACTAGATAAGCCAGAAGATCTGATTGAGCAATCAATCTCCATGGCAGACGCTGCACGTAAGGGCGGATTTTTGGCATTGGAAGAAGCCGAGATCAGTAATAGTTTTATGCAAAAAGCGATCGACATGTTGGTCGATGGCCATGATGGCGATGTGGTGCGAGATGCGTTAGAAAAAGATATCGCGTTGACTGAAGAGCGCCATAGAACAGGCATTGGTATTTTTAAGTCTATCGGCGATGTCGCTCCAGCCATGGGCATGATCGGTACCCTTATCGGTCTAGTGGGCATGTTATCTAATATGGATGACCCAAAATCTATTGGCCCTGCGATGGCGGTCGCACTACTGACCACCTTGTACGGTGCGGTTGTGGCTAACATGATTGCTATCCCTATTGCTGATAAGTTATCACTACGGATGAATGAAGAGATGCTAAACCGTAACTTGATTATGGATGCGGTATTGGCTATTCAAGATGGACAAAATCCACGGGTGATTGAAGGGTTTTTAAAGAATTACCTTACTGAAAAGTCGAGAAAAATAGACACCTTGGACGGAGCGTAAGCAGATGGCTAAAAAAGCCAAATGTGATTGCCCGCCACCAGGAGCCCCCCTTTGGTTGGCAACCTTTGCCGACTTAATGTCATTACTGATGTGTTTTTTCGTATTACTGCTGGCATTTTCTGAAATGGATGTCATGAAGTTCAAGCAGATTGCCGGCTCGATGAAATACGCCTTTGGTGTACAAAATAAAGTCGAAGTGAAAGATATTCCAAAGGGCACTTCGGTTATTGCATTAGAGTTTCGCCCAGGCAAGCCAGAACCGACCCCCATTGAGATTATTAATCAGCAAACCAATGAAATGACTGAACCTATGCTTGAATTTCAAGAGGGGGAAGACTCAAGTGCTGGTGGTATTCAGCAACAACGCGGAGAGCAGCGTGGTGGTCAAGCATCGGCTACGGCTGTCGAGCAAAGTGAGGCAGAAGCTAAGGCTGAATCTGCAGCGAAATCAGAAACTGAGTCCACTAAGACTCAAGCATCTGCTCAAGATAAGATCAATGAGCAAGTCAAGAAGATGGCACAGGAGCTCAATAAAGAGATTGTTGACGGGGCGATAGAAATTGAATCCCTAGGCCAACAAATCATTATCCGTATTCGTGAAAAGGGATCGTTTGCTTCAGGTTCGGGTTTCTTACAACCTAGATTTAAACCGGTGGTGCGTCGTGTTGGTGAATTACTAAAGGATGTGCCAGGGATTGTTACTGTGTCGGGGCATACCGATAACTGGAATATCTCCAATGAACTTTATAGCTCTAACTGGGATCTTTCGAGCAAACGTGCAGTCGCGGTTGCCCATGAACTTATTCGAGTAAAGGGTTTTGACCAGCAGCGTATGAAAGTGGTTGGTATGGCCTCATCAGATCCATTAGTTGAAAACAACTCAAATGCGAATCGAGCCCGAAATAGACGTGTCGAGATCGCGATAGAGCAGGGTAAAGCTAAGGAGTCGGCAGAGATTCAAGTGGGTAAATAATCTAGGTTCTCGCTATGACAAAACAGGTAATCGAGGTGACTCGCTTACCTGTTTTTGTTTGGCAATGTTTGCGCTGGATCACTTCACAAGAGAACAACCACTCAATCATCATCACCCTTGTGTGGGTTTGCCAAAAAACACCCAGAATCGATATATAACGCGAAAATTTACGGTTTTGTTGAGACAAACTGAGATTGGATATACGCAATTGCCATGTGATCTTGTTATAATCGGTAAATTGCTGTTTAAATACCACCTCGCGGAAGACCAATGAAATTTATCGTAAAACTGTTTCCTGAAATCATGATGAAAAGCAAGCCGGTAAGAATGCGCTTTACCAAAATGCTTGAGACCAACATTCGTAACGTACTTAAAAAAGTAGATGAGTCTGCCAAAGTACAACGCCAGTGGGATAAAATCATGGTGATGGTACCAGATGATAGGCCTGATCTGGTTGAAGCATTTGGCGAACGTTTAGCCTGTATTCCAGGTATTGCACATGTATTGCAAGTGAATGTGAGTACCTTTACTTCTGTTGATGACATCTACCAACAAACTTTAGTTGCTTATAAAGAGCAACTAGCAGGTAAGACGTTTTGTGTACGTGTAAAACGTGCGGGTAAGCATGAGTTTAATTCGATTGAAGTTGAACGCTATGTGGGTGGTGGACTCAATCAGTTTACTGAGGCGGCAGGCGTTCGTTTAAAAAATCCTGATATGACAGTGCATCTAGAGATTGATAATGACAATCTCTACATTATTGATAAGCGTATTGAAGGTCTTGGCGGTTTCCCTATGGCGACGCAAGAGGACGTGTTATCACTTATTTCAGGTGGTTTCGATTCAGGTGTGTCGAGCTACATGTTCATTAAGCGTGGCTCACGTACTCATTACTGTTTCTTCAACTTAGGTGGCGACCAACACGAAATTGGTGTTAAACAGGTGGCTTATCACTTATGGCAGAAATACGGCGAGTCGCATAAAGTTAAATTTATCTCTGTACCGTTTGACCCAGTAGTTCAAGAAATTCTTGAGCGTATAGACAACGGTCAAATGGGCGTTATCTTAAAGCGTATGATGATGCGTGCAGCAACACGTGTAGCACAAAAGATGGGTATTCAAGCATTGGTGACGGGTGAAGCAATGGGCCAGGTATCTAGCCAAACATTGACTAACTTGAACGTGATTGACCGCTGTACTGAGCAGTTAATCTTACGTCCACTTATCGCCATGGATAAGCAAGATATCATCAACATTAGCCGTCAGATCGGAACCGAAGATTTTGCTAAGTCGATCCCTGAATATTGTGGCGTAATTTCGCAAAAGCCAACGGTAAAAGCTGTTTTATCTAAAGTTGAAGCAGAAGAGGCTAAATTCTCTGAAGACCTACTTGATCGCGTGATTGCCGATGCTGAAATTATCGATATTAGGGAGATTGCTGCACAGATGGATACTAAGATCACTGAAACAGAAACCGTTGATGCGATTAACGCGAATGAAATTATTATCGACGTCCGTGCTCCTGAAGAGGAAGAGAAAGCTCCGCTGGACATTGAGGGTGTAGAAGTTAAGCCTATTCCTTTTTATAAGTTAGCAACTCAGTTTGCTGACTTAGATAAAGAGAAGAGCTACCTGCTTTATTGTGACCGTGGGGTCATGAGTAAGCTACAGGCCCTTTATCTGCAAGAACAAGGTTACACCAATGTTAAGGTTTACCGTCCTTAAGCTGGGCGCTATGAGCGCCTATTAGCGTAGGTATTGCAAAGGCGACTTAAGTAAGTCGCCTTTTTTGTGCTCAATGTTCACTAAATCACAATTTACGGACACAAAAAAACCACCGAATAGGTGGTTTTTAACATTGAAGTCGTTACAGCAAAACTAATCAGCTAATATTAGCTGCGCAGTGGCTTCTTCGTTCTTCTTCTGTTCATCAGTAACTAGCATT
Organism: Shewanella sp. 30m-14; assembly: GCF_052977125.1. NCBI lineage: Bacteria > Pseudomonadati > Pseudomonadota > Gammaproteobacteria > Alteromonadales > Shewanellaceae > Shewanella > Shewanella sp. 30m-14. Next base: position 187,084 of record NZ_JBRILW010000006.1, read on the forward strand.
GTATCAAGCTCAGAGGTTAGCTGCGCCTGCATTAATTCCATGCTTTCTGCTAAGTTAGCTGTTAATGTCGCTTCAATATCTTTGGTATCGATGCTGATTTCATCAGCGCTTACAGATGCCGACACGCTGAGAATGGCAAGAACAAATACTGATTTAAGGTTTAACATACGCGGTAGCCTCCAGGCTAAAATTTGGGTTGTTAGACACGCCCCATTACGTCGTAGAGGTTGTCCAACTAGTATCATTTCGTTGGGGCAGATTTTGAACAAAAAGACTGGCCTTTACAAACGATAAAATGTAACAATGTGCATTAGAAAAACTAATTAAAAATCGGGATCCAGATCACTATGGCAAGACGATTACCTCCCCTAAATGCTGTAAAGGCATTTGAGGCTGCAGCTAGGCATTTAAGCTTTACTCGAGCAGCTGAAGAATTGTTTGTTACTCAGGCAGCAGTGAGTCATCAAATTAAAGCATTAGAAGAGTATCTTGGATTAAAACTGTTCCGTCGTAAGAACCGTTCATTGCTGTTAACCGAGGAGGGACAAAGCTACTTTCTCGACATTAAAGATATCTTTACTCAGCTTGCCGATGCGACAGACAGATTGTTAGCCCGAAGCGCCATCGGTTCGCTTACAGTAGCCACCTCGCCTAGCTTTGCTATTCAATGGTTAGTGCCTCGGCTGGCTAAATTTAGCGAGAAAAATCCTGAAATTGACGTAAGGATTAAAGCGGTTGATGATGAGGATGGTTCACTCACCGATGATGTTGATGTGGCCATTTATTACGGCATGGGCAACTGGCCTGGTATGCGCGCCGATAAGCTTCGAAACGAAGTGCTAATTCCGGTTTGTTCCCCCTTATTATTGAATGGTCCTAAGCCGCTAGAGAAGCCGAGTGATCTTAAAAACCATACCTTATTGCATGACTCTAGCCGCCAAGATTGGCTGGCTTGGTTTAGGCAATGTGGAATTACTGATATTAATGTGAACCAGGGACCGATATTTAGTCACTCTTCACTAGTGTTACAGGCGGCTGCTCACGGGCAAGGCGTGGCGCTAGGCTACAGTGTGCTGGCAAGGCCAGATATCAAAGCGGGTCGTTTGGTCTGTCCATTTCCTGAAGTTTTAGTCAGTAAGAATGCATATTATCTAGTGTGCCAGCAAAACCATGCCGAGATAGGTAAGGTTGCGGCCTTTAGAGAGTGGATGCTTGATATGTTCGAAGAGGAGACTCGTAGTGAGCTGCTTACAGGATAAGTTAAAGCAAGCGTATTTAGAGGGTGTGCTAGCAGAGGCTGTTGCGAGCTTAATTCACGAGAAACACGAGGAGTTCGTTTTTGATGCCAGTCAGTATCTGGTTGAGGAGCCCAGTAGCAATAGTGCAAACAGTGACACGCTGATCGTATTGGCTCATGGTGCAGGGGCAAACATGCGCCATGAGTTTATGACGGCAATGGCCAAAGGTTTAGCCGAGAGTGGCGCGCGTATCGTGCGATTTAACTTTCCTTACATGCGTGCCAATGCCATTGACGGTAAACGTCGTCCGCCCGATAGAGCACCAAAGCTTATCGCCGATTATGCACAGCAGCTTAGTATTCTAAAACAGCATTTTAAGCCTAATAAAGTCTACTTAGTGGGTAAATCCATGGGTGGGCGCATGTCGACAATCTTGGCCGAGAGCCTAGAGGTTGATGGTGTGGTGTGTTTAGGTTACCCCTTTATTCCACTCAGTGGCGGTGAACCGCGTTTAGCGCCTATAGAGAATTGTTCGGCCCCTATTATGGTGATCCAGGGCGAGCGTGATAAATTTGGGCACAAAGGCTTGGTTGAAACTTGGCCGATAATGAATAAGGTTCAATTGCATTGGTTAATTGATGGCGATCATGGTTTTAAACCGCGCAAGTCGTCAGGGACTACCTTAGCAGCTAATCTGGAACAAGCTATCTCGCTTATCAATAGGTTTATTGCAAAATAATAATGGGCAATGCACGACTTGAATATGGCACTCAAAGTGGCATTGATGAAAGTTGACTGTAATCGTTTGGGAGGTTAAATGCGTAATGGATTTTTGCTGCTTGCAGCATTAAGTGGTTTCATCGCTGTGGCATTAGGTGCTTTTGGTGCACACGGACTGAAAAATGTGGCGCCAGCAGACTTAATTGCCATCTTTAATTTAGGTGTCGAATATCAGTTTTATCATACCTTCGCACTTATCGTGGTGGCTTTTTCGGGACACTGGATTAAGTCTCGTTTGCTGGATTGGGCGGGTTATCTGTTTATCGCCGGTATGGTGTTGTTTTCGGGGTCGCTATATTTATACGCATTAATTGGTGCAAAATGGACTGGGCCTGTCACGCCAATAGGGGGTGTTTGTTTCCTACTTGGTTGGTTGTTTATTGCGCTGGCTGTTTGGCGTAATCGAGTCAAAGAGCTGGATTAACTGCGGCGTTTTTAACTGGGGTGTTTGCAAGAAAATAGAGCGTACTCAAGTCATGTAGTCAACCCGAGTAGCGATATTAAATTTTAGACAGTACACAGCTAAGCTTGAACAGTGTAAAATAGCGGGCAACAACTTTGTTGGCCGCTTTTTTGTATCAATTATTCAAATACGTTGGCTGTTTTAAGCGCTATGCTTTGAAGCCAAGTGTCGTTTTTATAATGAGACTTTGATTGATATTATTTTTATCTTCAGGAAATTCAATGATAAACCTATTTTTATTTTGCCGTGCTGGTTATGAAAAAGATTGCGCAGCTGAGATCCAAGTGCGTGCGGCTGAGCTTGATATTGGTGGATTTGTAAAAACCAACACCAATGATGCTTATGTCATTTTTCAGTGCTTCCAAGCCGGCGATGCTGAAGTTTTAGCTAAAAACATCAGTCTGGACTCACTTATTTTTGCTCGGCAGATGTTTGCTGCAAAAGAGTTACTAAAAGGCTTACCTGAACAAGATAGAATCAGTCCGATTGTTGAAGCGTTAACACAGGTCAATAAAGCGGGTGAATTGCGCGTTGAAACGCCTGATACGAACGAAGCTAAAGAGCTATCTAACTTCTGCCGTAAGTTTACCGTACCGCTTAGACAGGCATTGAAAAAGTCGGGCACACTGCTTGAAAAAGAAAACCCAAAGCGTCCTATTATTCATGTGTGTTTTGTAGCATCAGGCCAGGCTTATGTGGGTTATTCACTGAGTAATAACAGCTCGCCTTATTTCATGGGGATCCCAAGACTTAAGATTGCAGCCGACGCGCCGAGTCGTTCGACCCTAAAGCTTGATGAAGCATTTATTCACTTCATCCCTAAAGAAGAGCAAGAAACTCGCTTAAGCAGTGGTATGAAAGCGGTGGATCTTGGTGCTTGCCCTGGTGGTTGGACATATCAGCTTGTGAGACGCGGTATGTTTGTTGCGGCTGTCGATAACGGCCCAATGGATGAAGGTTTGATGAATACTGGACAGGTAAAACATTACCAAGCTGATGGATTCAGATTCGAGCCCCCAAGAAAGAACATCACTTGGCTTGTGTGTGACATGATTGAAAAGCCATCTCGCGTAGCTGAGCTTATCGAAGCATGGGCGATTAACGGTTGGTTTAAAGAATCTATCTTCAACTTAAAATTGCCTATGAAAGCACGTTATAAAGAAGTGTCGACGATTTTGGCGACGATGGATGAGATCTTAAAAGAAAACGGTGTTGATGATTTCTCTATTGCTGCTAAGCATTTATACCACGACCGTGATGAAGTGACGGTTCACCTTTGCTTGCGACCAAATCAACCTTGGTAACCAGTTAACTGTTAGTCTAGCTCCAGGCTAGGCTGATGCAGAAAGCATAAAAAAAGGCCCCATGTGCAAACATGGGGCCTTTTTAATACTGCTGGTTAAAGCAGATTAAGATAGACGTTCAATCACAGCCTGAGTGAAGTCAGTCGTGCCGTGAGTACCACCAAGATCGCGAGTGGTACGATCGCCTTCTTCGATGACTGCAGTGATTGCTGCGCGAATTAGCTCAGCTTTATCAGACATGCCCAAGTACTCAAGCATCTGAATTGACGCTAGGACGACAGAAGTCGGGTTGGCTAGGTTCTTACCTGCGATATCAGGTGCACTGCCGTGTACAGCTTCAAAAATAGCGGCGTCGCTACCTATGTTTGCACCAGGTGCCATACCTAGACCACCAACAAGACCTGCACAAAGATCCGATAAAATGTCACCAAATAGGTTAGTAGTAACAATGACATCGAAGTTTTCTGGGTTCATGACCAGCTTCATGCAGGTTGCATCAACAATCATCTCTTCAGTCGTGATGTCAGGGTAGCGCAAGCTAACTTCACGGGCGACTTTCAAGAATAAACCTGACGTTGACTTCATGATGTTCGCTTTATGAACGATAGTCACCTTTTTACGGCCTTCTTTACGTGCAAGCTCATAAGCAAATGTGGTGATCTGCTCTGCGCCTTGACGAGTAATAATACTGGTCGCTTCGGCAGTGGCGCCGTCCTCAGATACGGTTTGACCTAATCCTGAGTACATACCTTCAGTATTTTCACGAACAGTAATGATATCGATATTGTCATAACGAGCCTGAGTCCCCTTGAAAGACAGAACAGGGCGTACGTTTGCATAAAGGCTAAATTGCTTACGCAGGCTAACGTTAATAGAGGTAAAGCCTTCTCCAACCGGTGTAGTTAGCGGGCCTTTGAGAGTAATGCGGTTCTTTTCGATAAGTTCTAAGGTACGCTGAGGTAATAATTCACCGTGCTTTTCTAATGCAACCAAACCCGCATCTGCAAACTCATACTCAAAATCACAACCTGCTTTATCAAGGATTTTTAGTGCTGAATCGATAATGCTTGGGCCAATCCCATCACCAGGGATTACGGTTATAGTTCTTTTTGTCATGGATAGTCCTACCAAGGTTAGGCGTTACTGCAATTGTGTAACCATGTCTTAGGACACGGAAAGTAACTTTAATTTATTTTCTTTTTATTCGACGTATTTTAAACACTTTTAAACAACTTTCACAGTAAATAGTGAGCAATCTCACGTTTTTTTCTGTAGGGTAACTTGCATAAATAACTGCTTATGACGATGATTGTTCGTTAGAAGGTTAAAAAGTCTACTTTAGTCTAATAAAATAATAATGAGGAAGACCTTGAAGTCACTACCTATAAAGTCATTATTGCTATTATCGACAAGCTTGCTGTCTGCAAACTTGATGGCGGCCACAAATAGCATCACCCCCGACGATATCATGCGATTCGAATCGCTTAAAAAGCCTATTCTTTCAGATGTGGGCAATATACTTGCGGTTGAAGTCGCACCGGATCGTGGCGATAGCTACGGTTTAGTTAACAGCTTAATTGCAAATAAACAGTTTAGTGTACAAGGTGGCAGCAAGCCAAAAATTAGTCATGACGGCCGATTTGTAGCATTTGTTGATGCGGTGCCTTTACTTGATTCAGAACAAGCGACCAAGAAAGCTAAAAAGAAACTTAAGCCTGGATTAGTTTTGTTAGATACCACAACGGGCAAAGAGATACGTTACAAAGGTGTTAAATCCTTTGAATTCAACGAGACGGGTAGCCATTTAGCGATTTGGTTTGAAGCTGATGAAAGCAAAAAAGATGACAAATCAGCTGATAAACCTGAAAACGGTCACAAAGAGCTAAAAGTTGATGATTATGATAAAGGCTCACTTGTTGAGTTGGTATCACTTAACAATCTGAAATCAATAAGTTTTAAAGATGTTACCGCACTTAATTTTGATAAGTCAGGTATGCATTTCGCTTTAGCGATAAATAATATTGAAACGAATAAGCATGAACTAAGACTGGTTAAACTTGCTGACAATACCGCATCGATTGTACAGAGTTTAAAACAGCAACAACTTGGTTCAATTGCATTAAGTAACGACGGTAAGTATTTAGGCTATACCTATGGCGACGTTAATGCAGCCCCTTATGGTCGAGAATATCAACTCTCATTGTTAAACCTTGAAAATAACAAGGTGACTTTGGCGCCTCAAGCTGTCGAATGGACCTTGAATCGTTACGCGGATTTGCGATTCTCTGATGATAGCCAACGTTTGTTTTTCGGTCGTGTACCACAGGTGAGTCAGCAGTTAGACATTGCTAAAGTTGAAAGCCAGGCGGATCTATTTGATAAAGATGTGATTACCGCTAACCGCGAATTAAGGGTCTGGCATGGCGACGACCCTCGCATTAAACCCCATGAAGTGAAGCAGTATAAAAAAGAGTTGAAGCGCACTTATTTAGCGGTATTACATGTTAATGGTAACAACCTTGTGCAGCTTGGCGACCTGAGCGTTCCCGATGTTGAGGTGCAGCAACAACAACGCTTTGCGCTCGCAAGTTCAGATCTGCCGTATCGCAAGATGATTACCTGGGCAGGTTTCTATCGTGACTTTTACTTGGTCGATCTCAATACTGGCCGCAAGATCCCGCTATTAACTCAGCAAAGTAGCTCTGATGAACCTGAATTGTCACCGGGTGAGAAGTTTGTCTCATATTACTTACACGGCAACGTCTTTTTATATGAAATAGCGCAGGATAGACGTACGAATATCACTAAAAGCTTGGGGGTTTCGTTTGCGAATGAAGATCATGACTACCCATCAAACGCTCCAAGTTATGGCTTAGGACCATGGATTAGCGGCGACAGTGGATTATTGCTCTATGACAAATTTGATATTTGGCAGGTTAATACGGCCTCCCATGAGACATTTACGTTAACCGCTGGTGAAGGCCGTAAGCAAGGTGTTCAATATCGAATCACTGGACTGGTGAAAGATAAAGACTATCCAAGTGTGCTAAATAGTGATGAAAAAGTGCTGCTGCAGGGTTACAGTGATATCACTAAAGGCGATGGCTTTTATCAAGCTCAAGTTGGTGTGGCGGGGGTTTCGCCATTAATGAAGGGGGATTATAAGCTAAAGCTACTCGCACGCAGTAAAGATGCTAAGACGATTGTGTATTCAAAGGAGCAGTATGATCTGTTCCCCGATCTTTATAGTGCCAGTTATGACTCCGTGCAAGATGCGACTCGTCAAACAAACTTCGATAAGCAGCGTGAAGCTTTTAATTGGAGTCAATCAGAACTCGTACAGTGGACTAATGGTGACGGTAAACCACTTGATGGTGTATTGATTAAGCCGACAAATTACGTTGAAGGAAAACGTTATCCGGTGTTGGTTTATTTTTATCGCTTTATGAGTGATAGATTACACGCTTTCCCGCAGATGAAGATTAATCATCGTCCCAATTTTGCTTGGTTTGCTGATAATGGCTACGCAGTATTCTTACCGGATATTCGCTTCGAAGTGGGTTACCCTGGTGACTCATCAGTACAAGCATTGACCTCAGGTGTGCAGCACTTGATTGATATCGGAATTGCCGATCCAAAGGCTATCGGTATTCAAGGTCACTCTTGGGGGGGGTATCAAACAGCATTTGCGGTGACCAAAACGAATATCTTTAAGGCTGCAGTTACAGGTGCGCCAGTGTCGAATATGACGAGTGCTTATAGCGGTATTCGCCACGGTAGTGGCTTAGCAAGACAGTTTCAGTATGAAACAGGCCAAAGTCGTATTGGAGAAAGTTTATTTAAGTTACCGCAAAAGTATATAGAGAACTCTCCGGTATTTTATGTTGAACGCATTAAAACACCGATGATGATTATGTTTGGTGATAAAGATGATGCGGTGCCCTGGGAGCAGGGTGTTGAGCTGTATTTAGCGATGCGCCGAGCGGGTAAAGATGTGGTGTTCTTGCAGTATGAAGATGAGCCTCATCACCTGAAAAAATACCCCAATAAACTCGACTACAGTATTCGCATGATGGAATATTTCGACCATTACTTAAAAGGGGCTCCAGCACCTAAATGGTTGAGTGAAGGTGAGGCTTATACTGAGTATAAAAAGGCAGATTGACCCAATGGGTTGTAGCTTGTCTGGCGAGTTATTGCCTGTGTGATTAATCGCTAGCTTATGGCTCTCTAGCTTACAGAGCTCTAGCCGATAGCTATCTGCTGATAAAGTATGAATTGATAGCGTGTTAAATGCCGAGGTGTAGACCTCGGCATTTTTGTTTCAATAAAACCTGTTTCGCTTGGGCTATCTTTTTAGCATATTTATAGCCTATAAAAAGTAACGGTTTCATATGCAAATAGCCGAGCAATAGCTCCTGCGCTATTAGCTGTTTTCATGACTAATATTAGCTGGTGACAGATTAGCTTTGCGTTAAGTGTCTATACTTTTAAAGTTTTAATATGCTAATGGCTGGTTAACTTCTGACTTAGTTTTGGGATTAGTTCAGGCTTAGTTTTGGAAATAGTTTTGGAAATAGTTTTGGAAATAGTTTGGTAATAGTTTGGAAATAGTTTGGAAATAGTTTGGAAATAGTTTGGTAATAGTTTGGAAATAGTTTTGGAAATAGTTTTGGAAATAGTTTGGTAATTAGCTCTGAGTTAGCAGCTGGGCAATGAATGTCAGACTGTATTTGGCTATTGGCTATTGGCTATTTGTCATCAGATTGTCATGGTTACCTCATTATTGAGGTAATCATCATAGGGTAATCATCATCTGGTAATAATCTAGTGGCAACCTAAGCAAAACTCATCAACAAGGAGCGTAAATGAACAAGCTACAAAGTATGTGCTTAATGAGTGTATTGGTATTGGCTTTACCGTTATCGGTGAGTGCCAAAGCACCATTAGAAGGCGAGCCGGAATGGGAAGCTAAAAAGCAATCAAGCAAGATTAAGCAATCAGAACAACAACGATTATTGCAACAGCTTAAGCAACGAGAGGAAGCGGAAAAAAAGGCGAATCAACAGCTGGAGAAAGAGAGCCAGTAATTATCAGCTTTTATTATTGTATAAGTTGAGCATTAAAAAGCAGCGATAACTTTCGCTGCTTTTTAGTTTTGTAGCGCTTAACTGTCTATCGGGCTTGCCAAATACTGATTATAGGTATCTTCTCCCCAGGCTATAAGCTTACCCTGTTTGAAGAGTAAAGGAGTGCACTCCTCTTTGGATGTTTCACCATCTGAGGTCTTATGATGAGTACGGTAAAAGAGTACTTGTAAGCTCTGCTCGTCAGATATTTTGGCTTCAGTAAAATCAGCTTTTCCGAACAAGGTTTTAATTTCTTCGATAGTTTGGCCAATAATCACTTCATTCATCAGCGCTTTATTGTAGGCTTGCCTATCTTCCCAATCCATTTCATCTGGACTGGGATCATACGAGACCATAATCACGGCGACAAAGGCGACATAAGCCACAAAGATACTGATGACAATGACTGGGAGTTTAGATTTCATCCTAGTAGTGCTTCCTTCACATAATTCTTTCTGTAGCGTTAAGGTACTACTTGAATGCCGCTAGGTAAATGCTGTGTGAGCAACTTTGTGTTAACAATTGTAAGTGTGGGCTACTGTTTATACTGATTGGTTTTATGGTTCAATTCTAAACTGCTTTAAATTGACATTCAAAGGTAGTTCAGTTTGCAGTTGAACCAATTTATAGCTTAGGCGCGCCATCTGTTTGCCTTGTTCAAGTTTTTTGGCTTGTTTAGACCCCACTTTATCGATGGAGCTGTAAATATTAGCTAAGGATCTAAAAATTTTGAGTAACTCAACGGCTGACTTAGGGCCAATGCCCGGAACGCCAGGAATTTTATTGCCGCTATCACCCGCAAGCGCTAAATAATCGATAAACTGAGTACGTTCAACCCCCAACTTTTTCTCCATCTCTTCGATAGTTAAATAGTCTTGATTAAAATGATCCCAGCGCTTGATACTAGGGTGGCTTAACTGACTAAAACCTTTGTCGGTCGAGACGATAATTGCTTCGCCATTCATGCTACTCAGTTTAGTCGCCAAGGTTGCGATGACATCATCAGCTTCAGAGTCTGCATTGATAGAGTTAAGTTGATGCTCTGCAAGATAGGCTTTGAGATCGTTAAGACCATTAGCCAGCGCTTCTGGCATAGGTTTACGGCCTTTCTTATAGTCTTCATATAGGGCTTTACGCCATGAAATGGCATCACCATCCCAAACGATAGCGGCATGACTGGGCTGATGGAACTTAAGTAGTTTACGACATGCACCATTGACTCGTTCTTTAAGCCCTGTGATATCGGATTCATTTGGCTGTGCGGCGTGAATGCGCCGCACTAAGTTCATGCCATCTATAATAAGAAATTTATTCATCTATTCGCTTTATTTCTAATTTTCTTAGTTAAGTGGTTATTTAATGACTTTGTAGCAGGGAACGTAAGCGCTTCCTGGTAGTTTCATCCGCTGCTGTGATACAAAAGCGCTCAATAGGTCATCCATTAGTGCCATAAGCTTGGGATCTCCTTTAAGCTCAAAGGGCCCATTGGCTTCGATAGCTTTAATGGTGTCCATTTTAACATTACCAGCTACGATACCTGAGAATGCTTTTCTAAGGTTTGCAGCGAGCTCGGCTTTATTGGCTTGAAAGTGTAGATCTAGGTTACTCATTACCTCATGAGTCGGCTCAAATGGTAGCTGGAATTCAGGTTCTATTTTTAACGACCACTGATATTGATATGAGTCACCATTTTCTCTGCGGAAGGTTTTAATCTCTTCCATTGCCTGTTTTTGAATGCGAGCCACTTTTACTGGATCATCAATCACAATCTGGTACTTACTTTGAGCTTCTGCACCTAAGGTCGCGCCAATAAACTCATCGATACGTAGAAAATACTCTTCACTTTCTTTAGGCCCTGTGAGGACTAATGGAAAGGGAATATCTTGATTATCTTTATTAAGCAAAATACCTAACAGGTAGAGTAACTCTTCGGCTGTACCGGCACCGCCTGGGAAAATAATAATTCCGTGACCTAAGCGAACAAACGCCTCTAGACGCTTTTCAATATCGGGCAAGATCACCAACTCATTTACAATCTGATTCGGTGGCTCTGCAGCAATAATACTCGGCTCTGTTAGACCAATATAGCGGGCGTGATTAATTCGTTGCTTAGCGTGGCCAATCGCCGCACCTTTCATAGGTCCTTCCATTGCGCCAGGACCACAACCGGTACAAATATCGAGTTTACGTAGACCTAATTCATAACCCACTTCACGAGTATATTGGAATTCAATAGGGTTGATACTGTGACCACCCCAACAGACAACGACATTGGGATCCAACATCGGCATTGAGCGGGCATTACGTAGGATATCAAAGACCACGTTAGTGATGTGATTAGCATTGGTGAGATTGATGTGCTTGAGGTTCTCGTATTTGTCATTGATATACACGATATCTCTGAGTACCGAAAACAGGTGTTCTTGGATCCCCGCAATAATTTCACCGTCAACAAAGGCTTCTTCTGGCGGATTGATCAGTTCAATCTTAATGCCGCGCTCACGGCGCAGGACACTGATATTAAAATCACTAAATTGGGTGAAGAGGCCTTCGGCATTATCACTTTGTAGGCCTGATGCGAGAACGGCGAGTGAACAGCTACGGTAAAGCTGATAAAGTTCACTCTTTGCGTTTTGTTTTAATCGATCAACTTCCAGTTGTGACAGTTGATCTAGGCTTCCACGAGGACTAATTTTTACAATCATAGCAACTCCTTGAGCAGTGATAGGCAAGCTGTCCCACCAAGGCAAATGTGATAACGGGCGTTATCACAAGGGGATGTGCTTAGAAGTCGATAATGACTCTATCTCTGCTTTCGTTTTTGGCTTTATATAGCGCTGCGTCAGCTCGATCGAATGTTTCTGTTATGAGCTCATTTTCAATAATTTGTGCAGCGCCTATAGATACTGTAACCGTAATTCTCTGATTTTTAAACTTAAATGGAATACTTTTTACTTTTTCTCTCACTCGATTAAGTAAAGGTTGAATATCACTTTCGGCAATGTCGGGCAGTAAAAGCACAAACTCTTCGCCACCATATCGAGCGACAAATTCAGATTCTCTTAGAGCATTTTTTAGTGCCATAGCAATAACTTGCAATGTTTTATCACCAGTGCTGTGACCAAAGCTATCGTTGATGGTTTTGAAATGATCAATATCGGCAACAGCAACCCATAATGGCTGTTTAGTGCGCTTATAGTTGCGATACTCAATATCCATACGTTCTTCTAACGCACTGCGATTCGGCAGTTGGGTTAATGAGTCTAACAGGTTTAGTTTTTGCTGCTCGAATAAGCGCTCTTTATATGATTCAGTTTCTTTCCCAAGCAGTTTGAGCTCTTGACGCAATGCTTCAACTGACTGCTTTAGCTGGGCTTGTTCTCTATTTTCAAGCTGTTCTTTACGAGACAGAGACTTGCGTAAAGAAGACAGGTGAAGGGTTACCTGATTTTTCAGTTCATCAATATTATCAACTTCAATTACCGCCTCTCCCACATTATCGACTTGAAAGTTGATATCGCGATTAAGCTGCTTTGTGACTTGAAAACTCTTTACCGAGTGACTATATGAATCAGTGACCACCTCTTGAACATTGCTCAGTGCATTATTGAGTATGTATAGAAACTCTTGCGAGGCGGTTTTTTCTCTCGCAATATTATCGAGTAGAAGACCAAGTACAACTTGGTAAGCATCAAGTAAGGTATCGAGTTCAAACTCTTCAGTTAATGAGCGCTTAATTTGAGAGACTTGCTCTCGCTGCTCTTTTCTAAATTCAATTTCTGACAGCAGTTGTGCAAGCTCATGAGCTGCTTGCCTATGACGAGGCAAAATTTCAAACTGATCCCCAAAACTTAGTTTTTCTTTTAAGATTTCATCATAAAAGTTAACCACTTTTTCTACTTTTGGAATGTAATCCCAATAGGTATGGAATGGCTTAAGCAGATCTTTTTTGAAGTAAGAAATCTCTAGCTTTAATTTACTCGGTAGAGATTCAACTCGCTGAATTTGGCTCACCATAGTGGCTAATGATTGGCGACTGTCTTCGAGCTGCAGCATCACTCGGGCATATTGCTGTTTAAGGATGGAGTCTGCTTCATTGAGATCTGAAATTGAGTCTTCGAATTGACTAAATTTGGTTAACTTGTGGCGCAACTTGGCAAGTTTGTTATCAAGCTCTAAATTTTGACCTTTACAGGCAAGGCTTAATTGAACAATAAATTGTATGAGGATGTTCAGCTTTTCATTTTGCTCTTCGCTCATCTCATCTAACGCCTGTCTAGCAGCAAAGAGCTTCTGCTGTAACAGACTTAATTGAGACGTACTTATGGCGGCATCCTTCATGCTTATTTTGGTTCCTATAAATTACGCAAGCTAAAAATGAATCTTAAATTTAAGCACTTATCTTACCAGTAGTCTTTAAAAAGAGAAATTAACATCGGCCAATGCCGAACTTTAAATGCTTATATGGCTACTTTGTCATCATTGATATCGATATTTTGATGACTCTTCCATCTTGGCCAAATTATCTCTTCTTTATTACCATTGGTTTCAACTTTAATTATGCCACGAACAATGCTTTTTTCGATATTAAGGTAAAGTGGCTTGTTAAATATTCCAGCTGAAGCAAAATTGAGTGCTTTCATTGTGACAAAATAGTCTTTCTCACTGCCTAATGTTTTGGCGGCAGATAACATCATCTGTAGGCTGCCAAAGTGTTGTCCAGCGGTCAGTTTGATAGCTAAATCACCTAGAAGCGGTAGGTGCAATATCCCCATATGAAGACTGGTCTCACCAAAATTGTCATTAATAACGCTTCTAAGTGTTGTCAGTAGGCTATTGGGTTCTATGGTTGAATCAAAACTGATTAAAAATAATCCTGGCCGGATAATGTAAGACTGGCACTTTAGGCTAGTTGTAATAGCGAGTAACTGCTGTTTATTCATATCAGTATTACACTGATAACCTTGAATCAAATCAGAGTTTAGTTGATCAGAAAGTGAAATCAGAGCCAGTGTTTTTATGGGCTTATTGTGCTGCGCGGCATAATCTAGCTTAAAAGCTAAATAGCCTGGAAGCTTTGTAAATGGTTCGAGTCGCTGAGCTTGAGCCAGGTTAGCGTTGACCACACTGAACTTGCTTTTAAGTCGCCATTGCTTGATTAATAACAACAGCATTAGGCAAAGGGCAAAGATGCAGAATAGGCTAACTAAGCGAGCGGCATAGAGCTGATCACTTTTTGACTGTAACGCATTTTGGCTCTGACTTAAATTGAGCTTAAGTTTTTGCTCAATGATTTGCGACTGTTGCAGATCAAATTCACTCGATTGCAGCTCAGATTTGCTATCGAGTTGGTTAAGTATTAAAACGTTGTTATAGGCATCTTCATAGTGGCCAAGCTTTTCTAGTGCATCAATTTGTCTGGTTAATGCTTGCTTTAACTCGTTATTAAGCTGTTTAGCCTTGGCGATTTGAGCCGCTTTTTTTGCGTAATTAAGAGACTTTTGCCACTCGCCAGTGCTTGCTGTCACTTCTGCAATCAAGAGGTTGTTATAAACTAAATAGTGATCACTCTTTTTGGAAGTGAAAATCTTATTGGCTCGCTCAAGGTTAGTCAGTGAGCTTTTTAAGTCGCCTATCTTAAAGTAGGCCTCACCTAGGTTATGTAAGTTGAGGCCTAGACCAATATAATTGCCGAGTTTAGATTCAATCTGTTGTGCATTTAAGTGGTAATCAATCGCTTTGTACCACTGCCCTTGGCGGGCATAAATCATCGCGATGACCGTCATTGATGATGAAACATAGTTTTCGTTACCTAGCTTGCTAAAAGATTCGGCGGCGTTGTGGGCCGATGTGAGTGCCTCATCCCAAGATTCTAGATCGCGATAAACCCTCGCAAGTTGAAGTTCAATATGGGCGTTAAGAGAAGAGTGCTCTCCGCCACGGGTATACTTTACCGCTTCAGTGTAATGAGAAAGCGACTTGCCTAATTGATTTTGTTTATAAAAATACTTACCTAATATCGATTCAGTTTGGGCGATGAGGTAATTATTATTGAGCAGCTTTGCAGTAGCTGAGAGCTTTCTTAAGTGCTGCAGTGCAATCGCCTCTTTACGCAATATCATGTGCATAACACTGAGATCTTCTTGCAAGGTATATAGCAGTACTTGCTCGGCCAGGTTGTTTGAATGCTCTATCAAGGGCACCGCTTGTTGATAATGCTCGATAGCGCTGGCGTAGTCTTGTTGGCTTCTTCCAGCATAACGCCCTTTGAGCATGAGCAAGTAGCTTTTATCAAATGGGCTGTCGCTGATATGTTTAAGTTGCTCTATGAGCCGTTTCGCTGCGATATAACGGTTTTTATCTTTGTTATAAAGCGCCATCTTTAAGCGAGCCGATAGCTGAATGTCGCGCTTTAATTCTTCGCTTGAGAGGCGCATCTGTTGACTAAATAGGCTAAACGCTTGTGCAGAAGTGAAATTGGGTAATGCCGGTAGCGTTTTTGCTAAGGATTGCTCAAGTACTTTAGGTGCTTCCCTTAACTGCACTTCCGTTAAAAGCTCATCTCTTGGCGCAGCATAAACATGGCTGGCACAAAATGATGAAAGTGTGAACGATAATAGGGTGATGAAAATACGCATTAACATGCCAGTCCTTGTACTTAATCGTTAAATTAAGCGCCTGATTTTTGTTATTCTTTGGCCTAATTAAGTCTTATGTTATATTTTGCCGACTCAATGAAAACAATAATAACAGAAGGACGCGAGAGTGAAACCTGTAGTTCCCTTAATCTTAACTTTTGGTGCTTTAGCCTGTACTCATGCCATTGCCGACGTAAACTACCAGATCGACTTAACGAGCCCCGAACATCACTTAGCAAAAGTAACCGTCGTCTTTCCTGAAACTCAGTCAAAGGCTTTAGTGGTTAACCTGCCTGTATGGCGCACGGGTAAATATCAAGTATTGCCATTGGCCGATGCAGTGAGAACTTTTACTGCAACCGATGATACGGGCTCAGTGCTACCTTGGACGAGAACCGCAAGCGGTGAGTGGACAATAGCCTTAAGTGAACCCACGAGTGTAACGGTCAATTATCAGCTTTATGCCAACAAATTGGGGCAACGAGTCAACCATATCGATGCAAGCCATGCTTTTTTAGATGCCAGCGGTACCTTTGTTTATAGCCCTGAATTTAAGCATGAGCCTCTAACGGTCTCGCTTAATGTACCTAGTGATTGGAATAGTTACTCGGGGATGGATAGCGGCAATAACGCGCATACCTTCACTGCTAATAATTACGATATCTTAGTTGATTCGCCAATAGAGACGGGGATCAGTGAGCATCGAGAGTTTAGTGCAGATGGTCGGGATTATGAATTAGTGGTTTGGGGAGAGGGCAATTATAACATTGACCAAATGGTCACAGACTTGAGCAAGCTTAGCGGTCAGGCAGAGGTCATTTGGGATGATTATCCGTTTGAACGCTATGTCTATATGGTACACGCTACCAGTGGCGCTCGCGGGGCAACAGAGCATTTAAATTCGACCATTATTCAGCGTCCACGTTTTAGCTATCGAGAGCGTAAAGACTACTTAGGCTTTATCAAAACGGCCTCACATGAGTTTATTCATACCTGGAACGTCAAAGCGTATCGTCCTGATGGATTGGTGCCATACAACTATCAAGATGAAGGGATCACTGAACTATTGTGGATTGCAGAAGGCTCTACGAGTTACTTCCAAAGTCAATTATTACTGCGCGCAGGGGTGATGACGCCAAAAGAGTTTCTCGAAGACTTAGCAAAGCGAGTGGCACAAAGTGAGCAGACTCCGGGCAGAGAAGTGCAATCAATTGCCGAAGCGAGTGCTAATCAGTGGGCAAGTAGTGGTGGAGATTACGCGGTTAATCACAGCACGAACATCTACTCAGAAGGCTACTTAACGTCATTAGCGTTAGATTTTTCTTTACTTGAAGAAACCAAACTTAAACGTTCATATCGCGATGTGCACCGTAAACTCTACAATGAGTATCGTCTTCCTGTGGGTTACACCATTAGTGATGTGAAGCAGATTTTAAATAGCGTTGCAGGAACCAGTTATGAAAGCTGGTGGCAGGAGTATGTTAACTCGCCAGTAAGCTTAGACTTTGATCGCTTACTGGGTCTAGCGGGATTGAAAACTAGCTATGGTAAAGATGCCAAAGTAGAGCCTTTTACTGGCGTTACGTTAGCGTCAAATTCCTTGGTGTTATCACAAGTGCTCCGCAATGGCCCAGCATGGAATGCCGGCATCGTGCTTGGCGACGAGGTCGTTGCGGTTAACGGCCTTAAGGTTACCGCGGCGGGTTTTGAGTCGCGCATTAAAGACTTCAGTGCGGGTGACACGATAAAAGTGACGCTATTTAGTAATGACAGACTAAAAGATGTCGAGCTTAAACTGGGTGACAAGCAAAGTGGCAAGCTGGTCATTACCAGTGTTGATAAGCCAAGCCGATCACAAAAAGCCTTCTTTAAGGCGTGGTTAGGTGTTGATTGGCCCTTCGATGCAGATGGCCAGCTAAAAGCGACTAAATCGGACTAAAACTGACCGAGTCGTCATAAAACAGATTAAATAGTCTCAACGAAAAAGGCGCCATTTGGCGTAATGCCGATCATTTAGCAGTTTATTGATCGGTTGACCGATCTTTATAAGATGGCAAAATCCGAGTGTTTTTAAAC
>NZ_JBRILW010000007.1:0-193206 GCF_052977125.1 Shewanella sp. 30m-14
TAGAGGCCTAGGACACCGCCCTTTCACGGCGGTAACAGGGGTTCGAATCCCCTAGGGGATACCACTATTTAAAATAATGAGATTTCGGTCTGATTGTTTAGCGTAAAATGGGGCCTTAGCTCAGCTGGGAGAGCGCAACACTGGCAGTGTTGAGGTCAGCGGTTCGATCCCGCTAGGCTCCACCAAATTTATCATTCAGATGATAGACACAAAAAAACCACCTAAGGGTGGTTTTTTTGTGTCTAAATTTTGAACATACTTCGTTATTGTTTCCACTCAAGTTTTAGCGGGCACGCTTTAATTCTTCTGTGCATTTGTTGTTTAATACTTTGTACTGAGTGTCCCAAGTTTAGGTTGAAACGAATATTGAATCTTTTTTTAGGAGCTGGAAGCTCAAGGACTGGGTACACTTAATGACTCGACACGTCTCATCAATGTTAGGGGAGGGGGGGGGATACCAATCAGTATAAAGATGTGGTCGCTCAGAGAGAGTTTAGCGGCACAGAGACAAGGTCATTAAATGCTCCTCGGTAACTGCTCTTGCGTTACTCTACCGCCTATATCCATATAGTCGTGCATTTATGACATTCACCACATCTGACGTCCAGGGATGGAGGAAATGTCTTATGTATGTCGGGAACATACAAGACCATGTGGTTTGCAACGAGTGAAGCGCATAGTTGAACTTGGTTAAGCTCCCTCTTGTTCCATAAGAGTCACAGTATCAGAGCCGCTAAAACTCGACATTCTGGCGCGTTTTTGGCTGCCTACTTCTGCGTTGAACAACTTTACAAGGGATCAACCATTCTTTCAGTTATTCGCCTTGAATTAGTTTGCCAAAAAACGTTCTGAGTAGATCAACTTCTTATACTTATTGGTATGATATCGTCGTTTGCAAAATGACAGTTCAAGTCATTATGATGGAACACCGCTTACGCTTAGTGCGTAAGTCCCAGATATCAATGATATTGAACAGTTAGAATAACCAAAGACATATTTAGACTAGTATTGCAGCTTTAGTTACAAGTGCACTGAAAGCATACAAGACTATGCTGTTCGCAGCGGGTGTAGAGCATAGTCATCCGTAACCTCTGGATGCGCTGAAACTCTGAGTCGAACACCTGCTGATACTGATTGCTATTAGCGTGAATGCTTCTACATGACAGGCGTAACGAGTTCATTTTAGTTTATTACTGAATGAGTTGGTTTTTAAGGGTTATATAGTAGGTATTTGGGCTGTAAGTATAAAAGCCACCATTACTGATGGCTTTTATATGTTTGTTACTTAAGGCTTTAATTGGGTCTAGGTTGTTAATTTACGCCGAGAAAGCCTCCTGTTTGGTGTGCCCAAAGCTGCGCGTAGATCCCACCTAAATTGATTAACTCCTGATGACTTCCTTGCTCTACAATTTTTCCGTCATCGAGCACGATTAATCGATCCATTGCCGCAATGGTTGATAGTCGATGAGCGATAGCAATAACGGTTTTTCCTTCCATTAGCTGATATAAACTTTCCTGAATTGCAGCTTCTACCTCAGAGTCTAGTGCCGATGTGGCTTCATCAAGTAGTAAAATTGGAGCGTTTTTAAGTAGAACTCGCGCGATGGCAATACGTTGACGCTGACCGCCTGAAAGCTTTACGCCTCGTTCGCCAACCTGCGCATCTAAGCCTTGGTTACCTTCAGGATCGCTCAAGTTTTGAATAAACTCATATGACTGGGAGCTTTTTATTGCTTGTTCAAGCTTGTCATCGCTGGCATCAGGATTGCCGTAGAGAATATTATCGCGGATAGATCTGTGTAATAGAGAGGTATCTTGGGTCACCATGCCTATATGCGCACGTAGTGAGTCCTGTTTGACCTGAGCAATATCCTGTTTATCGATGGTGATGCAACCGGACTCCACATCATGAAAACGCATAAGCAAGTTAACTAAAGTCGATTTCCCGGCACCTGAGCGGCCAACCAACCCGACTTTTTCGCCCGCTTTGATATGTAGATTTAACTCATCAATCACTCCACTATTTTCACCGTAGTGAAAACTGACATTATTAAAGTCGATAGCTCCTTTACTTACGTTTAGAGCTGGTGCATTCGTGATGTCATTGATATCGGTAGGCTTAGACAGCGTATTCATACCATCAGTAACTGTACCAATGTTCTCAAATAGTGAGCTTATTTCCCACATGATCCATTGCGACATACCGTTGAGCCTTAACGCTAAACTGATCGCAATCGCAATCGCGCCAACGGTAATCGCATCATCACTCCAAAGCAAAATAGATACAGCTGTAATAGCAAAGGCCAAAAGGTAATTGATAATCTGCACGCTCACGTTAATCCAGGTGACTAAACGCATCTGCCTATACACGGTATGAAGAAAGGATTTCATGCTGCTTTTAGCATACTCAGCTTCTTTTTGGGTGTGCGAGAACAGTTTTACCGTGGCGATGTTGGTGTAACTATCGACAATCCGTCCGGTCATTGTTGAGCGAGCATCAGCCTGCTCAGTTGACACTTTCTTGAGTTTAGGTAGAAACTTAAACTGTAGAGCAATATAAATAGCTAACCAAAGCAGCATAGGAACCATAAGTCGTAAGTCGGCCTTGGCTATCATTACGACCATAGAAGTGAAGTAAACCAAGATATAAACCAATACATCCAATAGCTTGGTAACCGTCTCTCTTACGGCTAAAGAGGTTTGCATCACTTTGGTCGCCACCCTGCCAGCAAAATCATTTTGGTAAAACGACACACTTTGTTTTAGCAAGTAACGGTGGGCCATCCATCGAATAGACATTGGGTAGTTGCCTAATAACCCTTGATAGACGATGAGCGCATGCAGTAACACCAGAGTCGGAATTACAATTAATACGAGCAGCGTCATCCCGAGTAATTTCATGCCTTCTTTTTCAAAAAGGGTATCGGGATCATTATTAATGAGCAGATCAACTAAATCGCCCATAAAGCCAAATAAAGACACTTCAAGAATGGCGAGTAGCGCGGTTAGAATCGACATTATAACCAGTGGAACTTCAAAGCCACGGGTGTAATGGCGGCAAAATGCATAGATCCCTTTAGGAGGCTGTTGTGGCTCCTCATCAGAGAAAGGCTCAACCCAAGACTCAAATCGTTTGAACATGTAGGTACTCAGTTAGGTGTTTTTTTGTTAGAAAAATATGAACAGTAGCTAAGTGTAAAGCTGAGGCATATATATGCAACCAATATTCAGTTCCGTTTTCCGCTAGTGATGACTAGGCTTGTTGCGTAAGATTACATTCATAAAACGATGTCTGGAATGTGGGATGCTAAATCACGACTGCAAGATTGAAAGAGATGCCTGTCGCAAGGCAAGGTTAGCTAGAGATCCTAGGTTTGATGGGCAGTTTTTTATTGGGGTGTTCACCACAAAAATATACTGTAGGCCAATTTGTCCTGCTGTGAGTCCAAAAGAAGAAAATGTACGCTATTTTGATTCAGCTCTCCAAGCCGCCAATGCTGGGTTAAGGCCCTGTTTACGCTGTCGCCCTGATAGCGCGCCGCACTCTTATGCCTGGAAGGGTACACAAACTACCCTAGAGCGGGCAAAGGCTATTATCGATGCTGGCGAACTCTCAGGCTATGATGGCCTTAGTGTAGAGACTCTAGCCGAGCGATTAGGGATTAGCAGTCGCTACCTCAGAAAACTGTTTAGCGAGAAAATGGGGATATCAGTTAAAGGGTATAGCCAATACCGGCAACTGATGTTTGCCAAGCAACTTTTACATCAAACCCAGTTGAGTATCACTCAAGTTGCATTTGCTGCGGGCTTTAATAGTGTTCGACGCTTCAATGAAGCATTTATGCAAGCTTTACAATTAACGCCTTCAGCGCTGAGAAAAACGTCCGTAAAAATGACAGCGCCTGATGGAACGCAAGAACAAGGACAGATCGTATTGCGGTTGTTGCTCAGCTATCGACCACCTCTTGCTTGGCAGCAACAGCATAGTTTTTATAAGGTTCGTGCTGTAGAACAGATGGAGTGGCTTGAAGATGAATATAGTTATGGACGGAGTTTCACCTTAAATGGAGTTAGCGGTTACTTCAATGCCAAGGTTGATACAAAGGCGAATTTGTTTGGTGTCGATATCGTATTAGAAAATGAATCAGGCCTTTCACAGCTTAGTTTAATTATTAGTAGCATTCGTAGGGTATTGGACTTAAATGCTAACGTGCTCGAGATTGACAGTGTGCTTGCATCCCTTGACCTTCTTGGAAATCAGATGATACCGGGGTTACGTCTACCTGGGGTATGGTCAACATTTGAAGCTGGCTGCCGAGCAGTATTAGGCCAGCAGGTAAGCATAACGCAAGCCTCTAAGTTACTAAATCAGTTAGTACTTGCCTGCGGGGAGAAGCGCTTAATTGGCGCAAAACAAGTGATACTATTTCCGTTACCCGAGACGATAGCAACAGCTGAGTTAAACGAGCTAAACATGCCTAGAGCCAGAAAGAAGGCGCTCAATGCACTAGGCCAGTTTGTAAGTGAGCACCCTGAAGCTGATATTGAACAATGGTTGTCGATAAAAGGGGTCGGACCATGGACCGTTGCCTATGCCAAAATGCGCGGCTTGAGTTATCCAGATATTTTACTGTGTGGCGATCTTGTCGTTAAAAAACGCATGCAGAGCCTTTATGCTGCAAGGGAAGACAAGCGATTAATATCAAAAGACTATGATGAGTTAATTCAAGCGCTCACTCAAAATGTTGCTCCATGGGGCAGTTATCTTACATTTCAGCTTTGGAACCTTTCATGAATACACTTTTACTGCCGTTAGCTAAGTTGAATTTTAAATCTGAATTTGGCGTACTCTCTCTGTGCGCTAATGCAGAAGGACTCACCCACGTTAACTTTATTCCACAGCAAGGGGATGATTGGCTATCGCGGGAAGTTAACACTAGTCAGTCACTAATTGATGCATGTGATAGTCATGGTTTAGCCAAACAACACCTGTTACAGGCTAAGCTTGAGCTGACGGAGTACTTTGCAAGCACGCGGCGTCAATTTAACGTTAAACTGGCCCCTAGGGGGACAGTGTTTCAATGCCAGGTTTGGCACGCATTAAGTGAGCTTGAATACGGTGAAAGCTGCAGTTACGCCGACATTGCCAGTCGGATTAATCGTCCAAAAGCGGTGAGGGCGGTGGGCACCGCAAACGGAGCGAATCCGATTGCTATTATTGTGCCTTGTCATAGAGTCATTGGTAAAAATGGTGCACTCACTGGATATGCTTACGGCATCGATCTTAAACAGAAATTACTGGCACTAGAAGGCTTAGCTTAAAGGGGACTTGTGTGATACAAGGCGTTTTAATGTGTATTAACAATACCTACTTTTAAAATGTCAGCGCTTGTAAGCGTAAAATCAGATCAAAAATAAGCTTTTAAGTGGATATTAGCGTAGAATAAGCGCCTTATTTTTGATTAGGCGTTTACCCGTACATTATGACTCAGTCAGCATCTTCAACAGACCAAGCAGCAACTCCAACTGTGACTAGTAACTCGACTCACAGTGACTTTTCTCAACTAGGGCTCATGCCTGAGTTGCTCGAAACGCTTAAATTGCTGAGTTATACAAGGCCTACGGCTATTCAGTCACATACTATCCCCGCAGTGTTAAACGGCAAAGATGTGCTTGGCGGAGCAATAACAGGTTCTGGTAAAACGGCCGCTTTTGCGCTGCCAATTATCCAAAAAATTGCCCAAGCAAAACCGCGCTCTAAAGAGGGTAACTACGTCTCTAGCCTAATCTTAGTGCCTACGCGTGAGTTAGCTCAGCAAGTCAGCGACAGCTTTATGCGCTATTCCCAGCTAATTAAGCCTAACCTAAAAACGCTAGCGGTATATGGTGGCGTATCAACCAACACTCAAATGTTAAGCCTACGTGGTGGTGCAGATATTTTAGTTGCAACACCGGGTCGACTCATTGACTTAATCTCGAGTAATGCCCTAAAGCTTGATAAGACTCAGACTTTAGTATTGGATGAAGCCGACCGCATGTTGAGCTTAGGTTTTACCGATGAACTTAATGAATTATTGGCTAAGTTGCCGGCCAAGAAACAGACGTTACTGTTTTCAGCGACATTCCCAGAAGAAGTGCGCGAACTTACCCAATCACTACTGAGTAATCCCGTTGAAGTTCAGTTACAGGGTGAAGAAGAAAGCACCTTAGTTCAACGTGTTATTACTGTGAATCGTAATCGCAAAACGGCCTTGCTCGCTGAACTAATCAAACAAAATGACTGGCAACAGGTGCTTATTTTTGCCAGTGCAAAATACAGCTGTAATCGATTGGCTCAAAAACTTGAAAACGCGGGTATTACTGTCGAAGTGTTTCATAGTGACAAAGGCCAAGGTGCACGAAATAGAGTACTTGAAGGCTTTAAAGCTGGCGATATTCGCGTGCTTATTGCAACCGATATTGCTGCCCGTGGTATTGATATTGAAAAGCTGCCTATTGTGATCAATTTTGAACTACCTAGAAGTCCTGCTGATTATATGCATCGTATTGGTCGAAGTGGCCGTGCAGGTGAGGCTGGTCTGGCCATGAGCTTGATTGCACACGATGAATATCAACACTTTAAGTTGATTGAAAAGAAAAACAAGCTGAGATTAGAGCGCGAGCAAATCCCAGGTTTTGAAGCTGATTTAGAGGCGCCTATTGACTGTCCTTCACGTGAAGAAAAGCCGATGGCAAAACCAGCAGGTACAGGCAAGAAAAGTCGTAAGAAGTTACCAAAGGCTAATGCAGACCTTTGGTCAAAGAAGTCTTGAACATAGCGATATAGATAACAAGTGATTTCGCTAGCGGGAACATCACTAAAAGGACTCTCAATGAGTCCTTTTTTAACACTGAAAATTAGGATTTTGTGGTATAGCGCTATTTTTAGTCATGTATCACCTCGTACAGCAATAAAGCGATAGCGTAGTATTTCGACATTAGGTATTCTCTGGTCGATTTATGTCGCTTGAAACTCATAATTTATTTAGGAAACACTATGCAGCACCTATTTTGGTTAGTTGAGGGACAAATTGCAGGACGCAGTGGGCCGAATAAAGATCCATGGGATCTTGCGCAATTAAAAGCATCAGGTATCGAAGCTGTCTTATCTGTAAATAACGGTGAGGAATGCAATCAAGATGAGTTTGTCACATTAGGGCTAGACTACCTATGCGTGCCGTTTTCTCGCAATATTCCGCCACAAGCAGAAGATCTAGACTATTGTGTCGAACAGGTGCCTAAAGCTCTCGCATTTATTCGAGAGTGCGAGGCGCAAGAAAAAACAGTACTTATTCATTGCCGATCGGGTAAAGATAGAACGGGCCTTATTATGGCCTACTACCTTATGGATAATGGAGCTGCACCTTTGCATGCGGTTAGTCAAGTTAGGGCTGTGCGCGATATTGCATTTAGCTCAGAGGGTTGGGATCAGTTTGCATTTGATGTGCTTTATGCGTTACAAGATTAATTAAGACTTCGCAATTGAATAAAAGAATGCAAATGGATTGCAGACACTTATTTTTAAAAATCGTTTTATTGTGGGCAGCTGTAGTAGGGTTAGTTGGCTGCCAATCTTCTCCTATTTTTCCTGAAAAACCGATATCGACCAAGCTTGCAGCCCAAGATGAGTGGCCCTTGGTTGAATATGTCGCTGACGATGTTGCAGCTCATCCAGATCAAACGGGTGTTATACCGCTGACAGACGGGGTTGATGCTTTTATCGCGCGGTTGGCTTTAGTCAACGCTGCTAAAGCAAGCATCGATATACAGTATTATATTTACCGCTCGGATGACGCTGGACGACTTCTCACTTGGCACTTAATTGAGGCGGCGCAGCGTGGTGTAAGAGTACGTATTTTACTCGACGACATGGCAATTAAAAACGCCGACGAAGCATTAGTGATGCTGGCTGATCATGAAAACATCCAAGTACGATTGTATAACCCTTCATTTGAGCGAAAATTCCGAAATATTGCCTTTGTCGCTGGGTTTTCTAGGCTGAACCATCGTATGCACAATAAGTCACTAACGGTTGATAACACCATTAGTGTGGTGGGGGGGCGTAACATTGGTAATGAGTATTTTTCTAACGATACCGATGTTGAATTTGGTGATTTTGATTTAATGGCCATAGGTGCTGCGGTAGAGGAAGTGTCGGATCAATTTGACCTTTATTGGAACGCACCACTTACAGTTGAAATCAATGCCCTCAGTTCCCATCGTGTGACTGAAGAAGAGATTGCTAAAGCACTATCATTGGTTGAAGCAGAAAAAGCCGCCTATAGCACTAATCCTTATATTGGCAGATTATTAAACAGTGAGCTGATAACAAAGATGGCAAACCGCTCATTGCCATGGTTTTGGGGGACTGCAAAGTTGGTTTATGACCAACCAGATAAGCAGAATCATCAATTGGATTCTGATAATATCCTGTCTGATCTTGGGGCTTTTTTAGAACAAGCAACAGATGAGGTATTAATTGTTTCCCCTTATTTTGTGCCAACGCGAGCGGGGACTCAAAGTATTATCGAGTCGATTAAGAAAGGGGTTGATATTACGGTGTTAACCAATAGCTTAGCCGCAACAGATGTGTTAGCCGTTCATGCGGGTTATCGTCAGTATCGGCAACAGCTGTTAGCTGCGGGGGTTAAAATATTTGAGGTCAAAGTCAATCCGGATGTGAAAAAGACCAGTAGCTGGAGCGGTAGTTCTAAAAGTAGCTTGCATGCTAAAACCTTTGTAACAGATAAGCGTTCTATTTTTGTTGGCTCCTTTAATTTTGATCCACGTTCAGCATGGTTGAATACTGAAATGGGGCTTATTATCGACAACAAGTCGTTAGCGACAAGCATCGTCGATGGTATTGAGGCAAGCCTAGTTAAAAACACCTACCGATTAGGGATAGAAGATCAACAAATTGTCTGGTTTGATGATTTTAATCAACGAAAAATATATGCTGAGCCAGATGCAGGCCTTTGGCGTATATTTCTAGTGGACTGTATCGCATTATTGCCTATTGAATCACAGCTTTAATTGTTTGCTCTGCGTGATTAGGCTAGAGTTTGTTTCATTGAGTTTAAGAATGAGTGGCTGCATAACAAATGAATGCAATAAGTAATAATAAAGTAAAGAGCAAGACAAGCCAGTCACAAGGTTTACTCCTGTTTCAATTGTCGATGACTCAGTTGTTTGCATTAGGCACTCTGAAAATTCGAGAGTTAGTTCCCTATAGCCCTTTAAGCGCCATTCCGCATTCTCATCCTACAATCTTGGGCGCTGCGACGATTAGAGGAGCGACCATACCGATCATTGATATGGCAGCGGCAGTCGGTTATCGACCTATTTCGCAAGAAGAATTGAAAGACAGCTATATTATTATTACTGATTGCCAAAGAATGGTGATCGGTTTTTTAGTGCGTGCAATCGATAAGATTATAGAGTGCAACTGGCGTGACATTGAAAAGCCACCCAGCAATTTAGGAAAAAATGCCTATCTGACAGGCGTGACCAAAATAGAAGGTAAATTGGTACAACTACTCGATGTGGAGCTCTTACTGTCTAAAGTTTTTCCTGCCAGTCCAGAAACAAGTCGAGCTATGCTGACTGATATACAGCGCGAATATTTAAAACCGCTCAATATTCTATTGGTTGATGACTCTAAAGTAGCGCGGAAACAGCTGAGTGATGCATTAGACAGTATCAATATTCCTTATCAGGTTACAGCTGATGGCCGAGATGCATTAATGATTATGGAGCAGGCCGAGCGAGACAATCGAGCCGTCGATATTTTAGTCAGCGATATTGAAATGCCTGGACTAGATGGTTATGAACTGGCGTTTGAAGTGAAGAACAATCCAGCTATTGCCCCCGCCTATATTATCTTGCACACCTCACTTTCTAGCGAGATCAGCGTCAGTCAGGCTCATCAAGTGGGAGCTAATGAGGCGCTAACAAAGTTTTGTGCTCATGAGTTGATTGACGCCATGCTGCGCGGGGCAGAAAAAGCCTTGGACAAGGCCAATCATTAGCACCTTATTAGCAATTTGTTAATCATGAGTAATATCCGAGTCTATTTGGCTGGCAAAGGTGGACAATAGTTGTCACATCCGATACAAACTGTGTAGAAGGGAGATTAATTTTATTTAAGGTTTTACCAGTAAGCCTTAAATAAAATTGCGACATACTATAAAAATGACAGGTTAACTAATGAATCAAAAAACATCCTTGTTTGCCCGTTTGGCAGACGGTAGTTTAGTGCTACAAATTCTCGTGGGTATTATTGCAGGTGCTGTTTTAGCCACCGTATCAAAAAGCGGTGCAGAGAGTGTGGCCTTTTTAGGTGAGCTATTTGTTGGTGCTTTAAAAGCGATAGCACCTATTTTAGTTTTTATCTTGGTGGCGGCATCGATTGCTAACCAAAAGAAAAATGCCAAAACGAATATGCGACCGATTGTGGTTTTATATCTATTAGGCACCTTTTCTGCGGCAGTTACTGCTGTGTTGATGAGCTTTTTGTTTCCTACCACGTTGGCATTATCATTAGACGCGGCTCAGGCATCACCACCAGAAGGCATTGGTGAGGTGATCCATACCTTATTGTTTAAGCTTGTTGATAATCCAGTTAACGCGCTGATGACAGGTAACTATATCGGTATTCTTGCTTGGGGCGTAGGCTTAGGTTTAGCACTGCATCACGCAACGGATTCTACCAAGCAAGTGTTTGCGGATGTTAGCCACGGTGTTTCTCAAATGGTGCGCTTCATTATTCGTTTAGCACCTATCGGCATTTTTGGTCTTGTATCTGCAACATTTGCGACTACAGGTTTTAGTGCTATCGCTGGTTATATGCACTTACTACTCGTGCTGCTTGGCGCCATGGCTATTATGGCGTTAATTATTAATCCTGCGATTGTGTATTTTAAAATACGCCGTAACCCATATCCTTTGGTATTTACTTGTCTGCGAGAAAGTGGCGTGACCGCATTCTTTACCCGCTCAAGTGCTGCAAACATTCCGGTAAATATGGCGTTGTGTGAAAAGCTAAAGCTGCATGAAGATACGTATTCTGTTTCTATTCCGTTAGGCGCGACCATTAACATGGGCGGTGCTGCGATCACGATTACGATTTTGACGCTGGCAGCAGCTAACACTATGGGAATTCAAGTTGATCTACTCACTGCTATCTTGTTGAGTGTGGTTGCGGGCGTTTCAGCTTGTGGTGCATCGGGTGTTGCCGGTGGCTCACTGCTACTTATTCCATTGGCATGTAGCTTGTTTGGTATTTCTAATGACGTTGCTATGCAGGTGGTTGCAGTCGGATTTATCATTGGCGTTATTCAAGATTCAGCAGAGACAGGCTTAAACAGCTCTACTGACGTTATCTTTACTGCTGCAGCTTGTGAAGCGGCAGAGCGCAAAGAAAACGCATAAATACACCGTTTAGCATTAAAGCAAAAGCCCGTTCATAGAGATGAACGGGCTTTTTTGTGGTTAATTGTCTTGTTCTGGAATGTGGTAAAAAAACTTTATGGGCTTATGCACCAATGATCCCAAGTGGCTTGCCGGTTTGCCATGTCCCACGAGTGAAATCTGGGAAGTTAACCGAATTACTGCGGTTATTGACGGACTCCTCACTCAGAATATTGACCACTGACCATGAGGCGCCATCATAAACGTCTTGATCTAATGGCTCGGCATTTCTTAAGCAATACACCATGCGCCAAAGCATTAAGAAGTCCATACCGCCATGACCACCGTTGCGCTTAGCTTCTTCTCCCATACGCAGCCATAAAGGGTGGTCATACTTAGCGTACCACTTTTGCATATCCATATCCCACTGGTGATAACTGCCAGAGCCACCTTCCTCTATTGCTATTCGGTTAGGGAAGCCTGCAAACACGCCATTAGTGCCTTGAATGAGGTTATGGCGACTATAGGGACGTGGAGTGGTAGTATCGTGCTGTACCATGATGGTACGGCCTTTAACCGTTTTGATAAGTGAAGTATTGATATCGCCATTGATGTAGCTAAGTTGATTGCGTTCATGATCCGCTGAAAATTCACGCTTAGCATATTGTGCACGACCTAAGGCGGGGGAACTCATTGAAGTCATGTAATCAAATCTGTCACCGCGGTTGATATTCATATATTGGGAAACAGGCCCTAAACCGTGTGTGGGATACAAGTTGCCGTTACGTTTAGTGTGCCAATAGGTTCGCCATGAGCCAGTTTTTTGATCAATTTCTTTCATCTGCCAACGCAGTTCATGGATATAAGCAGCTTCGGCGTGTAACAGTTCACCAAACAAGCCCTGACGCACCATATTGAGCACCATGAGCTCATCTCTACCATAGTTAACGTTTTCCATCATCATGCAGTTCTTTTGGGTACGCTCTGCTGTATCGACGATTTGCCAGCACTCTTCAACAGTAAGCGCTAATGGCACCTCAACAAAAGCATGTTTACCGCTTTCCATCGTATGGATGGCCATAGGAGCGTGCCACTTCCATGGGGTTGAGATGATGACAATATCGATATCATCACGACTTAATAACGCTTTATAAGCATGTTCACTACCAGTGTATTGAGCGGGTTTAGGCAATCCTTGGGCGTCAATAAATGCGATAGATTTATCTAGTACTTGTTGATCAATATCGCATATGGCTTTGATCTCTACGCCATTGATATGACAAAAATGCTTTACATGACCAGAGCCACGTTGGCCGACGCCAATAAAACCCACTCTAACCGTGTCCATTTTAGGGACCACCAAGCCCATTATAGACTGTGCATTAGCGGGTTTCTTTTGTACTGCGTGAGCGCTGGATAGTGGTAGTTGGGAGGTGATCAATCCTGCTGCGGTGAAGCCTGCAGTTTTTAAAAACAGTCGGCGATTAAATGTCATTTCCACTCCTGTAGTATTGTTATTAATTCTTCAACAAGAGCATAAAGTTATATCAGATTTGGTTTGGAAAAGGTTAAAAACTGATGAGGGGTCATTTGTGCTTGTCTTTTTATGCGTATTTACTAAAGTAATGCATAGAAAGTGATTTATATCGCGTTTTTAATTTTTTAGTGCGATACACTTTATGTTAAAAGGTAGCAGTAACCTTGTGATTGCTTTCTTTGTTTATACTTGATTTAGTAAACAAAAATATTACAAATGCTTTTTAAGGGAGAAAACTAGCAGATGACTCTTGTACGCAATAAGACAGATGAAGTTATTCAAATTGAGAAAGAGGCAAAACTCAAAGAGATGGAAATGTCGGTAGTTGAGAAGCGTAAACGTTTATCTTGGCGAGAGGATGAACTCAATACTCGTGAGGTTGTTGGCCGTTGGATAGATGAAAGGCCTTTGCTAGGAGACAATATAACCCTTTATAAGCAGTCGGGTAGGTATTACCTAGAGACTTGGTATCTTGATGGTTGCCACAGTTTAGATGAAATGACCTCAGAACAAACTGAAGAAGGCATCAAACTTGAAGATAAGGGCGGCAATATTTTTGGTGAATATTTCATGTTTACTGAAGGTAAAGACCTTAAGTTTTGTAATTCAAGCAACTGTTATTACACGGCTAAAGTTAATTTAGAAGCGGTATAGAGTTAACACTGCAGCTTTTTGGTCCGGGCAGTTTAATAAAATCAAAAAGGGGCATAAGCCCCTTTTTAGTTTTCAGCCTGAAACCTCTCTCCTGAAATCTACCTCCTGAAATCTACCTCCTGAAATCTACCTCAGAAGGTGATTCTTTTACTCACTAATTTACCGCGGTAGAGAAAGGATGCGCACTGCTAAATAGCATAGATTTACCTGAGTAAGGGTGAGTAAAGCTTAAGCTTTGTGCGTGTAGCTGGAGTCTCTTTGCTGCTTTGATGACGTGCTCATCACCATAGAAATCATCCCCTAAAATGGCATGCCCAAGTGCGAGCATATGCACACGTAATTGATGGGTTCTACCTGTGACGGGTTTTAGCTCAACTAAACTACTTGCAGTCTTTTGAGCCAGCAGTTTGTAATGGGTAATAGCAGATTTACCCGAAGCACTGAGAATCTGTTTAGGCGGGTTGAGTTTATCTGCTGCGATAGCAAGATCAATCACACCTCTTTGCAGGTTCAGTACGCCATCAACTTCTGCTATATAGGTTTTTTGAGTTTGTCTATTTTGAAATTGGGTTTTAAGGCTCGACTCTGCTTTTTTATTACGTGCAAATACCATGATACCTGATGTTGCACAGTCCAAACGATGCACCAATATGGCGTCTTTAAAGCGCTGTTGCAGTCGAGTGAGTGCACAATCGTGGGTGTATTCAGCGATCCCAGGATTAGAAAGTAAGCCTGATGGCTTATTGATAACAATAATATCTCGGTCGATATAGCGGATATCTAACCAAGGAATACTGGGGGGCTGATAGCTAAAAATTTGCATGAGTTCTCCTATTGCGGCGCAATTCTAGCAAATTTGTTCAGCTGAAGCATCGGCTTAATATGATTTATTAATCAGGATTGGATAGGAAGGGGGCATACATTCGAGTGCCATTGCACCCGAATGTAATGATATCGGCTTAGCCTATAAGTATGGAGTACTTAGCGTGTTTTTATAAATACTCAGGCGGGGTATTACGTGTCCACAGACGGCTATAGGCCATCAATTGTGGGTAAAAGGTGCGAAAAGCGATTTCAATTTCGGTGTCGAGCTTTTTAACACTGTCTAGGGCACCGTTAAAAATTTCAGGTTTGGAAACGCGTTTAGCCACTGAGCTGATAGTTTGATTTAGGCCGTTACGAGTCTGATAGGCGACGAGCCAGTTCTCGGAACGGATCTTTGGGGCAATAGCAACGAGCTGCTCGGGTAAATCACGACATTCATCAATGTCTTTATAAGCTTTAACTGCAAATTCTTCGAGGCTTTGATGATGGTATTCGTCCCAGTATTTAGCCAGCATATGGTCAAAACTTAGATCGATAAGGATAGGTGCAGCACGGGTTAACGATTTAGGAAATAGCGATAGCAACTCTTTAGTGATTTCGTGGCTATCGGTTAGCTGATCAATTTGGCGGTGTAGCCATATCCCTTGTTGAAGATGTTTTGGGAAGTGCTCAATGCTGCCTTTAGCAAAATCTCCGGCAATATTGGCAGCCAATGAGGTTTGGCTATTATCTGCTAAGTGCAGGTGTGCAAGGAAGTTCATATTTTATACTTGGTAATACGCATACTTCACGTTATCATGCGCGGTGATGCTAAGGAAATCCTTTCTCGATAAGTTTACATATAAACGCGAGATTTAGGTGTTCTTTAAAGGATGCGCATCATTTTAATGTTATATACCCATCAATTAAACGGTTTGAGGATCAAGGATGATGTGGAACTGGTTAACCCAAAAGCTTGTGAAGAATGATCAAGTTAGACGTAAAAAAGTCAAAATTGATATTCCTTATGCACAGCACAGTTATCGAATTGAAGATTTTGACGTGAAATCGTCGGCTGATGTGACTAAAGAGCAGCCGAGTAAACTAAAATCATTCAATTAAAAATCAAACTTTACTTCTGTAAACGCGCATATTGACGGTTTTTTGAGGTCGGATTGTTGATCTTCTTTTGCTCTGGCCATAGACTAGCGGCCGATTTAGACACAGTTGAGACTTTCCATGCGCGTTGCAGATTTTTCTTTTGAACTCCCTGACGAGTTAATTGCCCGTTACCCTACGGCCGAACGAACAGCGTCCCGGTTATTGTCACTTGATGGTAATAGCGGCGAGCTAGCCGATCTACAGTTCACCGATATTTTAGATCAAGTCAGCTCTGGCGACTTAATGGTCTTTAATAATACTCGAGTGATCCCTGCACGTATGTTTGGTCAAAAGCAATCTGGTGGAAAACTCGAGATCTTAGTTGAGCGTATGCTCGATGATAAGCGAGTGTTAGCCCATGTTCGCTGCTCTAAGTCACCTAAAGTAGATTCGATTATCTGCCTAGATGGTGGATATGAAATGATCATGGTCGCAAGACATGACGCCTTATTCGAACTCGAGTTACAAAGCGATAAAACGATTTTAGAAGTGCTCGAAGAAGTCGGACACATGCCGTTGCCGCCTTATATCGATAGACCTGATGAAGACGCGGATAAAGAGCGTTATCAAACCGTTTATAATCAAAATCCGGGCGCCGTTGCGGCTCCAACTGCGGGGTTACATTTTGACGATGCAATGCTGGCCAAGTTAAAAGACAAAGGCGTCAATACTGCGTTTGTTACTTTGCATGTTGGCGCGGGTACTTTCCAGCCTGTGCGCGTAGATAATATCCTTGACCATAAAATGCATTCTGAATGGGCAGAAGTGCCGCAGAACGTAGTGGACTTAATTGCTGAAACGAAAGCGCGTGGCAATCGTATAATTGCAGTGGGTACAACATCGGTGCGCTCACTTGAAAGTGCAGCGAAGGCTTCTCAAGGCGAGTTACAGCCATTTAGTGGCGACACCGATATCTTTATCTACCCTGGATACCAGTTCCAAGTGGTCGATGCGATGGTGACAAACTTTCACCTGCCAGAGTCGACACTGATTATGTTACTGAGTGCTTTTGCCGGCTTTGATGAGGTAAAAAACGCCTATCAACACGCGATTGCTCAAAAATACCGCTTCTTTAGCTATGGTGACGCCATGTTTGTGACCAAAAAAGCGAACTAATTATCCAAATTGCTTTAAAATACCCAGTTCATATTAATGAAGTGGGTATTTTTTTATCTGCAGATTTAATGCATATTTTGGCATTTTAGGGTTGATACTGAATTGTTTGCCCTTATGTTTGTCATAGTCTTAGACTCAATACTTGAGTTAACTCAGGTCAGACTGTTTATCTGGCGAGGTGAAAAATGAAATTTGAATTAGATACAACTCAAGGCCGCGCGCGTCGTGGTCGCTTGATTTTTGAACGCGGTACGGTTGAAACGCCTGCATTCATGCCTGTTGGTACTTATGGCACTGTGAAGGGCATGACTCCTGAAGAAGTGCGTGAGACTGGCGCAGACATTCTACTAGGTAATACATTCCATCTTTGGCTACGTCCAGGTGAAGAGATCATGCGTAAGCATGGCGATCTTCACGACTTCATGAACTGGCAACGTCCTATTCTGACTGACTCTGGCGGATTCCAAGTATTTAGCTTGGGTGATATCCGTAAGATCACAGAAGAAGGCGTGCATTTCCGTTCACCAATTAATGGTGAAAAGATTTTCTTAGATCCAGAAAAGTCGATGCAAATTCAAGACTCATTAGGCAGTGATGTGGTAATGATTTTTGACGAATGTACCCCGTACCCAGCAACAGAGGACGAAGCGCGTAAATCGATGCAGATGTCACTTCGTTGGGCGCAGCGTTCACGCGATGAGTTTGACAGACTTGAAAACCCGAACTCTTTGTTCGGTATTATTCAAGGCGGTGTGTATGAAGACCTGCGTGACGAAAGCTTAAACGGCTTAGTCGATATTGGTTTTGATGGATACGCTGTTGGTGGCTTAGCAGTTGGCGAGCCTAAGGAAGACATGCACCGTATTCTTGAGCATGTTTGTCCAAAAATTCCAGCTGATAAGCCTCGCTACTTGATGGGGGTCGGTAAACCAGAAGATTTAGTTGAAGGCGTACGCCGCGGTGTAGACATGTTCGATTGTGTTATGCCAACGCGAAATGCTCGAAATGGTCATCTGTTTACCAGTGAAGGGGTTATTAAGATCCGTAATGCACGTCATCGTGATGACACTTCACCACTCGATGATAAGTGTGATTGTTATACCTGTAAGAATTATTCTCGGGCATACCTTTACCACTTAGATCGTTGTAATGAAATTTTGGGTGCTCGATTAAACACCATTCATAACCTTCGCTATTACCAAAGATTGATGGAAGGTTTGCGTGGCGCTATCGAGACAGGTACATTAGACGCCTTTGTTACGGAATTCTATACCAGCCAAGGTCGAGAAGTACCTGAAGTTCCTGAATTATCCGATTAATTTTTACTCAGACAATAAGAAGAGAATACTATGTTTATTTCAAACGCATATGCAGCTGATGCACCTGTTGGCGGCGCTGGTGGCACAATGGAATTGATTTTCATGTTGGTCATTTTCGGCCTGATTTTTTACTTCATGATTTTCCGTCCACAGTCAAAGCGTGTTAAAGAGCACAAGAACCTAATGAGCTCGTTGAGCAAAGGTGATGAAGTGCTAACCAGCGGTGGTATTTTAGGTAAGATCGCTAAGATCAGTGATGAAAACGATTACGTTTTGTTGACTATCAACGAAACCAGCGAAATCACGATTAAGAAGGATTATATTGCGGCCGTATTGCCAAAAGGCTCTATTAAGTCACTTTAAGCCAAGAGGGCAATGGCGTGTTGAATAAATACCCGATGTGGAAAAACCTGATGGTGATAGTCATTATCGCCATCGGTGCATTCTATGCGATCCCAAACCTTTACGGTGAAGACCATGCTGTTCAAGTGGTTGCAACCCGAGGGGCTGAGGTCTCAGCGTCGACTATGTCGACAGTAAATGATGTATTAAAGAGCAAAGGAATCGCTGTTAAGCGTTCTGAGCTTGAAAATGGTCAGTTGTTAGTACGCGTCAATAATGGTGAAGAGCAATTAATTGCTAAAGAAGCGATTAGCGATGCACTAGGCGACAAGTTCACCGTAGCCTTAAACCTAGCTCCAGCTACACCTGAGTGGTTAGAAGCTATGGGCGGTTCGCCTATGAAACTAGGTCTGGATCTGCGCGGTGGTGTTCACTTTTTAATGGAAGTGGATATGGGTGAAGCGATTCGTAAGATGACCGAAGCCAAAGTTGCAGACTTCAGAACTGATTTACGAGCTGAGAAAATTCGCTACGCGGGTATTCGTGATGGCGCCAAAGGCATCGAGATTAAGTTCCGCGATGCAGAGACATTAGCTAAAGCTGAGCGCTTTCTAAAGTCTCGCAGCAATGACATGGTCTTCCAAGACAAGACTGTCAATGATGACTATGTCCTTGTTGCAAATCCAAGTGAAGCTTATTTAAAGCAAGTTAAAGAAGAAGCACTGCAGCAAAACATCACTACACTGCGTAACCGTGTCAATGAGTTGGGTGTAGCTGAACCTGTTGTGCAGCGTCAAGGTGCTGAACGAATTATTGTTGAGTTACCCGGTGTTCAAGATACTGCGCGTGCAAAAGAGATTTTGAGCGCGACAGCATCGATTGAATTCCACATGGTTGATGAAAAAGCTGACGTTCAAGCTGCTATGAGCGGCCGAGTACCTGCAGGTTCTGAGCTTTATCAGCGCCGCAGCGGCGGTCCAGTGGTATTGAAGAAAGCGGTTATGTTGACCGGTGATCATATTCAAGGTGCACAACCAAGCTTTGACGAGTACAGTCGCCCACAAGTTGCTATTAATTTAGATGCTAAAGGCGGTTCAATTTTCTCAAACGTGACCAAAGATAACATCGGTAAGCCGATGGCAACGCTATTTATCGAGTATAAAGATACCGGTGAAAAGAATGCCGATGGTAGCGTTAAGATGAAGAAGATTGAGGAAGTCATTTCGGTCGCTACTATTCAAGCACGTCTTGGTCGTAACTTCGTTATCACAGGTCTAGAGCATGCAGAAGCACAGAACTTAGCGCTATTGCTACGTGCTGGTGCACTTATTGCCCCTGTTTATATCGTTGAAGAACGTACAATTGGTCCAAGCTTGGGTAAGGAAAATATCGAAAATGGTATGCAAGCCATGATCTGGGGTATGGCAGTAGTGCTTATCTTCATGTTGGTTTACTACCGTGGCTTTGGCTTAATTGCTAACTTAGCATTGACGGCTAACTTAGTGATGGTCGTTGGTGTTATGTCAATGATCCCTGGTGCGGTGCTAACACTGCCTGGTATTGCCGGTATGGTATTAACCGTTGGTATGGCGGTTGACGGTAACGTACTTATTTACGAGCGTATTCGTGAAGAACTACGTAACGGCCGTAGCGTCCAGCAAGCGATTCATGAAGGATACGGCAACGCATTCTCTACCATTGCTGATGCTAACATTACTACCTTTATGACAGCACTTATCTTATTTGCTGTGGGTACAGGTGCAGTGAAAGGCTTCGCGGTGACCCTAATGATCGGTATCGCCACTTCTATGTTTACTTCTATCGTGGGTACTCGTTCAATTGTGAACGCGATCTGGGGTGGTAAACGCGTGAAGAAACTGTCTATTTAAGGGGAAGTTGATAATGTTACAGATTTTAAATGTTAAAGGCACAGTCAACTTTTTACGCCATGCACTTCCTATCAGTATTTTCTCTGCTGTATTAGTGCTAGGTTCGCTTGCGACCTTAGCGACAAAAGGTATTAACTGGGGTCTTGATTTCACCGGTGGTACCGTTGTTGAGCTTGAGTTTTCTAAGCCAGCTGATTTAAATGCGATTCGTACTAATCTTTCTAGTGAAGCCGTGGGCGGCGCAGTGGTGCAGAACTTTGGTTCTAGCCGAGACATACTTATTCGCCTCCCTGTAAAAGACGACTTTAAGAGCGAAGATCAAGTTAATGACGTAATGGATGCAGTGACTCAACTGGATCCCTCTGTTATTCAAAAGCGCGTTGAGTTTGTAGGTCCTCAAGTGGGTAAAGAGCTTGCAGAACAGGGCGGCCTAGCGGTTTTAGTTGCCTTGATATGTATTCTTATTTACGTTTCTTTCCGATTCGAGTGGCGTTTAGCACTTGGCTCGGTAGCGGCACTTGCGCACGATGTTATTGTCACTTTAGGTGTGTTCTCTATACTTCAGTTGGAATTTGACTTAACAGTATTAGCGGGCTTGCTAACGGTTGTGGGTTACTCTCTGAACGATACGATTGTGGTATTTGACCGTATTCGTGAGAACTTCCTCAAGCTGCGTAAAAGTACGCCAGAAGAAGTGGTTAATATCTCAATCACTCAAACAATGAGTCGTACCATTATTACAACGGGTACAACATTAGTTGTGGTTGTAGCGCTGTTTCTTAAAGGCGGTACTATGATCCATGGCTTCGCAACTGCATTGCTGATGGGTATTTTCGTCGGTACATTCTCGTCAATCTACGTGGCGAGCTTCTTAGCGATCAAGCTAGGCATTAATCGTGAACACATGATGCCTGTTGAAATCGAAAAAGAAGGTGCTGATCAAGACGCATTGATGCCTTAATCTTTACGTCTGTGAAGAAGCCACCAGTTAGGTGGCTTTTTTTATGTCATATTTATAATACCAATAGCATATTTAGTACGATTTTCATAAGACATTGGTAGCGTGAAAAACCACGCAATAACGTTTAGTTAAGTATTTTCTGCTGTTCGAAAAAGCAGCGCTCGACAGGCCTGATGATTTAGCGTTAGCATGTAAACCTATTTTATAAATAGCACTTATAGCGTCTTAACCTTAAATTTGCCAAATAGAGCAATAGTTGTAGGAAATAACATGGAAGAGCAAACACGTTTAGTTGCAGCAGGGAACCTGCTTGAGGCTCATACTTGGAAAGGTATGCTCGAATCGAGTGGTATACAAGTTGAGTTAAAAGGAGAAGCGCTATTGGGTGGTGTTGGCGAATTACCAACGGGCATTCAAAATGTTGAGCTGTGGGTTGCACAGAGTCAGTATGAAAATGCTAAGGCTCAAATGGCCTCACTCAATGCACAATGTCCAACATGGAAATGTGTCAATTGTCATGAAATTAATGAATCAAGTTTCGAACTCTGCTGGAATTGCAGCGCCGAACGCAGTGAGAAATACAGTTAATGAAACATAATCCGGCATTCTTAGCCTTAGTGCAAAGTATTTTACCCCACATTACCGAAGTGAGCGTTGAGCAATACCAATCGATGGCTGGCTGGGTGTTACTTGATGTTCGAGAAGACTCAGAGTGGCAACAAGGGCGGTTACCTAATTCGCAGCATCTAGGGCGTGGGATTATCGAGAGAGATATTGAAACGCGTTTTCCCGATAAGCAAACGCCACTGGTATTATATTGTGGTGGTGGCTACCGCTCGGCGTTAGCCGCGAACAACCTTCAAGTTATGGGTTATTCGAAAGTGGTATCGTTAGCGGGTGGTTATAAAGCTTGGCTTGAGCGACAATTGCCGATAGAACACGACTAATTAAGTTGTAAAAAAAATCAGTTGTAAACTATCTAAAGGTGCTGCTCATAAATGCAATATTTTCCGCTATTTGTCGATACTCAATCGCTTAAAGTTTTGATAGTTGGTGCTGGCGACGTTGCTAGCCGTAAGCTTGATTTACTGACTCGAACTGAAGCAAGTATTAACGTCATTGCAACCGAGGCCTGTCAAGATACGTTAAATTATGCACAGAGTAAGCGCATTAGCCTTGCGCTTAGAGCCGTTAATGATGCAGACATTACAGACTGTGATTTAGTTTATCTTTGTACTGCCGATACTGAGCTCAACGAACGCCTTGCTGAAATCGCTAAGGCGCAAGGGATCTGGGCTAATGTTGTCGACAACCCTAAGTTTTGTCGTTTTATTACCCCCTCAATCGTCGACCGAGGGCGCTTACAAATCGCCATCAGTACGGCGGGCGCTGCGCCTGTGTATGCCAGAGAATTAAGGGCGCGGCTAGAGTCTTGGCTGCCGCTCTCTATTACGCCGCTATTTGACTTTATTGCTGAGCGCCGTCAAGAA
Organism: Shewanella sp. 30m-14; assembly: GCF_052977125.1. Taxonomy (NCBI): domain Bacteria; kingdom Pseudomonadati; phylum Pseudomonadota; class Gammaproteobacteria; order Alteromonadales; family Shewanellaceae; genus Shewanella; species Shewanella sp. 30m-14. The sequence goes on from NZ_JBRILW010000007.1 coordinate 22,722, forward strand.
GTGCAACACCGGTTGCCTGTTTTTAAGCAAAGGCGCATTTTTTGGGAACAGTTTTTTAATCGCAATGGGTCACGTTTTGATGCGAAAACCGAAAGTCACTACGAAACAAGTTTTTCCATGGAGTCGACAGTAGGGGAGTTATTACTCATTGATAGCAGTACGCCAGCTCATCTGCTACCTATTGGCGCCATGCCATATCTACAAAAAATCGAAGTGACATATTCTACACAGGCACTGCCGTTTGAACTTAATGAGTTATTAAGAAGAGACGCCAGTGTGAGTGATGTGTTTAACGATGAATCAATCGCGTTGCAATTGACAAAAGGTGAGTCATGTTTGGTTTATGGCGACATTGATGAAATTCGCCATTTGGCTAAACAATTTCCTGCCGCTAAGTATTTACAGCCTGGCAGTTTTTAACTTTGTTTACTAACAGTCTCAGCCGACTTTGCTCGCTGAGACTGTTCGCGTTCTTATGTTAGCCATTTAAATGGGAAATGAACATTAGTGGCATGATGATGTGTCGCTAGTACTAATTTAAGGTAAACTTGGCGCAAATCCTTTTGTGAAACACTTTCAATGGCCAAAAAAGCTACCGTATATAAAATCGCAATCCAAATCGCTGATATGGATCGTGGCTACTATCAAGATCATCAATTAACTGTTGCACAGCACCCGTCAGAAACCGATGAGCGTATGATGGTCAGATTGCTTGCTTTTGCCATGAATGCCAGTGACTCACTGACATTTAGTAAAGGGCTGTGCGTTGATGATGAGCCTGAGCTTTGGGATAAGTCTTTGTCTGGTGAAATCAACCTATGGGTTGAGTTTGGGCAAAGTGATGAAAAATGGTTACGTAAAGCTTGCGGCCGCGCTAAAGAAGTTCAACTGATCACTTATGGTGGTCGTAGCGTGCCGATCTGGTGGAAACAAAATGAAGTGGCATTTGAGCGTTACGACAACTTAACCGTCTGGAATATTCCAGAAGAGTCAGTTAAAGCGATGGGGCAGTTGGTTGGGCGTAATATGTCTTTGCAGTTTAATATTTGTGAAGGTCAAATTTGGATCTCTGATAACGATAACAGCGTGCTAGTTGAGCCTGAATTACTAAAAGGCCATAATTAAGCTTACTTATACTGTCTCAGTGTTATCGAGTGCCCCAAGCTATAGGTATAAAAAAGCCAGTCACTTGACTGGCTTTTTATACCTATAGCTTAAATTCGATTCAGATTAGGCCTCTTCAGCTGTAATCTCAATTTCACCTTTGCCTTTGGTTTTTACAATAATCAAACCGGCAATGATCAAGGTTGATACAATACCTGCAACAGTCGAGATAGTCATAGGAAGACCTGCCCCTAGAGTTGGCGAGCTTAGTAAGAAGCTAATCACAACTGTGGTCATAAATATCGCTGGAGCAGTACAGATCCAGTGGAATTTATTATGACGAAGTAGATAAGCTGAAGCTGTCCATAACATCATAACGGCAGTGGCTTGGTTTGCTACACCGAAGTAGCGCCAAATAACACCAAAGTCGACTTGAGTCAGCAAAGCGCCAGCTGCAAACAATGGGATAGCAAACATTAAACGCTTTGGCAGTTCTGTTTGTGGCATCTTGAAAAACTCAGCCAAGATCAGACGTGCGCTACGGAAGGCTGTGTCACCAGAGGTAATCGGTAATACGATAACGCCTAATACTGCTAAGAATCCACCTACTGCGCCTAGAAGACCAGTTGACGCTTCATAAACCACGTTTGCAGGGTTACCCGCCATGCCAGCGTTTAGACCTTCAACACCCCCGAAGAATGATAATGCAATTGCACACCAGATCAGCGCGATAATACCTTCACCAATCATGGCGCCAAAAAACACGAAGCGGCCATTTGATTCGTTTTCAACACAGCGCGCCATTAGCGGTGACTGCGTTGCGTGGAAACCTGAAATAGCGCCACAAGCGATGGTAATAAACAGTGCAGGCCATAATGGCATATCGTTCGGGTTAAGGTTAGTTAGGAAGTCACCCACTTCAACGCCAGGTAATAAGCTGTGTTCGCTTGAAACGATTAATGCGATTGTCAGGCCGACAGACATAAACACTAATAGCGCACCAAAGAACGGGTATAAGCGGCCAATAATCTTGTCTACTGGAACGATAGTTGCGATTAAATAATAGAAGAAGATGATGCCAACGAAAATGCTCAAATCCCAGCCTGTCAGCTTAGCTAAAAGTCCCGCAGGCGCTGAGATAAATACCACACCAACTAAAAGTAGTAAGATAATCGCAAACACGTTCATAAAGTGCTTAGCACCTTTACCTAGGTATTTACCGGCAAGGCTTGGTACTGACTCACCATTATTGCGAACTGATAGCATACCTGAAAAGTAATCGTGTACGGCACCTGCAAAAATACAACCGAGTACAATCCAAAGCATTGCCGCGGGGCCATAAAGAGCACCTAAGATAGGGCCAAAGATTGGGCCTACACCTGCAATATTGAGTAACTGAATAAGGTAAACTTTACCTTTTGACATAGGCACATAATCAACACCGTCAGTCTTGGTAAACGCAGGGGTTTGACGCTTTGCATTGATGCCAAACACTTTTTCGACAAATGCACCATAAATAAAATAGCCACCGATCAACAGACCGACACACAGAAAAAACCAGGTCATAATATTAACTCGCTCAACGTAGAATGGCTCGGAGTGTAAACATATTTATGACTTCAGAAAGTGGCAAATGGCTAAGCGGTCAAATAGCTAAGGTTAGCGGTAATATGCTGACCTTAGCGGTTGAACTTTTTATCTCTATTGTACGGAAGTGCTATTTATCTCAAGGCCTATTGAAAACCAAATAGTTGTTTTAGCTGCTTTAAATAGCGCCTTGATACAGGAACTTTGGCGCCTGAGCGTGTAGTGACTTCAGCGCCAGCTTCTTGGATTTCGATTTCAGCAATGGCTGATGGGGCAATTAAATACTGTCTGTGGCAGTAGAGTAATGAGGTTTTTTCGGCTAACACTCTTAATGTCATATGGGTATGAACAAGCTCATTGGCTGTCGCAACATGGACTCCGCTCATATCGCTGTAAATATACTGCACAGAATCTGTTGCAACGACCTTTAATTTGTTACCGCAAAAACAAGGAATATGCTCAAGTTTCTCACTGGCAATTGGGCTCAGTTGTTTTGGTGTCAGATCTTTACGTAATCGTGCCAAGGTATTAATAAAGCGAGTATCATCAATCGGCTTTAACAAGTAATCAAAGGCCTGCTTTTCGAAGGCTGTGATGGCATATTCATCAAAAGCCGTTACAAATACGATTCTAGGAAGATCATCGGGGTCGAGCATCGCTGCGAGTTCAAGCCCAGATATTTTAGGCATTTGAATATCTAAGAAGACCAGCTGTGGCTTTAATTTGGTTATGGCTTGTATCGCCTCTACGGCGTTACTACATTGAGCTAATATTTCAAAGTCTGGTTCATTCTCAAGGAGTATCGCCAGCTCATCTCTGGCATAGGGTTCATCGTCGACTATGATGCAGCTAATCATGGTTTATGCTCCTATTATCGGTAGATGAATACTGATAGTTGTGAATTTATTGGGCTCAAACTGAGCGTTAATACCAAACTGTGCGCCAAACATATTTTGAATACGTTTATCGACAATATTCATGCCTAAACCTTCGCTATTGGTTTTTGGCTGATAAAGCCCTGCATTATCTGTGACTGACAGTAGGATGGTGTCATCAGCTAATCGCTCACCTGTTACAGTGATCACACCCGGCTCCAGCATGTTTGAAGTGCCATGTTTTACCGCATTCTCAATAATGGGCTGTAGGGTAAAAGCTGGGAGCTTGTGATGGAGCAAAGGCTCTGGAATATCGATGTTAACTGTCAGCTTATCGATAAAACGCGCTTTCTCAATGGTTAAGTACGAATCGATGTGCTCAAGTTCATCGGCGATACTAATTAGCCCAGTAGTCCGCTTTAGATTGATCCGTAAAAACTGAGATAGATTTTGGATCAATTGGCGCGCCGTAGCGGGATCGCGGCGAATGATGGCTGCGATGGTGTTTAATGCATTGAATAAAAAGTGCGGATTAACTTGTGCTTGTAAGAGTTTCAGTTCCGACTGAACTAATAGGTTTTGCTGCGCAGCAAAGCGCCCATAAAGGATCTGGTTTGATAATAGTCGTCCTAAGCCTTCGCCTAGGGTTCGGTTGATATTTAAAAATAGCTTCTTCTTGGGCTCATAAAGTTTGATCGTGCCGATAACTTTAGCATCAGATCTTAGTGGGATCACCAAGCAGGAACCTAGTTGGCAGTTGCCGGAAATAGAACATGAATAGGGCATGTTGACGCCATCTGCAAACATAACTCTGTCTTGCTCAATGGCATCTTGAGTCATTTTTGAAGAGATGGGGGTGCCAGCGATATGATGGTCATCGCCTATGCCGATAAAAGCTAGCAATTTATCGGTATCGGTAATCGCCACTGCACCAACTTGTGTTTCCTGTTTTACTATCTGTGCGACTTGTTTACTGGTTTCTTCATTAAAGCCAGTCGATAGAATACCTACGCTTCGTTCTGCAATGCGCAGAGATTGAGTTGAAAAAACCGATGACATCTTGTCATACATGGCTTTTTGATCGCGGATAATACTCATAAATAATGCCGCGCCAATTGAATTGATAAGTAACATTGGCAGTGCAATTTGTTCAACCAGTATCCATGCATCACCAAATGGCTTTGCTACCGATAAAATAACCAACATCTGCATTACTTCAGCGGCAAACGTAATGATGCACACCATTAATGGAGAGTAGATTAATTCTTGATGGCCTATCTTGCGTAAATAATAGCTAAAAAGTCCCGCGGATAAACCCTCTAGTGTAGTTGATATGGCACATGCTAAGTCGGTAAAACCGCCCATACTGTAACGGTGTAAGCCGCCAGTGAGGCCAACGAGAAAGCCTGTTACTGGCCCACCGAGTAAGCCACCCAACACGGCACCCATCGCTCGGGTATTAGCAATAGCATCATTAGTTTGCTCACCAAAGTAGGTAGCCATGATGCAAAAGCCTGAGAAAATGAAGTAGATATAGACTTTGTGAGGTAAACGAGTCGCCGCTTCGGTGAAGACTTTAAATAAGGGCGTTTTACTCACAAGGTAGACAATAACCATATACAGGCTCATCTGTTGTGTAAGTAACAAAATTAGCGACATGAAAGACTCACTTTAAATAGTAATGTGATTTTAGCTACAGAGGCTGGGTTATTATTGATGTCCCTGCCGCGGGCTAGTTTACGCGGTTTATGCAAAATCAAATACTCAATATAATGTGCACTAAGCCTATTTTCCTACAAAAATTTAGTTGTAATGGCGTGAGTGCAAAGTAGGTCAAAGTTTTGTTATCTCAGATAGCGTATAAAGTGCTTAATATATACATCTTAATGTAGAGGCAATATGTCAGGATCTATTCATGGTCACCAAGTAATGGAGCTAATGCTTGCTCACGGTCAATCATTAACGAAAGAAGCGCTTAAAGCACTTATGCACAAAGAGTTTGGTGAGCAGGTTCATTATCATACATGCTCGGCTCAAGAGATGAATGCTGATGAATTAATTGCTTTTCTTGAGAAGAAGGGCAAGTTTATTCATTCTGAAAACGGTATAGAAACAGCTGCTGATAGGATTTGTAATCACTAGCTCTATGCTTTGAATAGACATTACATACTAAAAAGCCTGCTTATGCAGGCTTTTTAGTATGTAATACCGATTATTCGAGTGCGGTCACAATGGTTTGCTCTTTGCTTTCACCGCGCGCACTCTTCAACCCATAGAACTAAAATAACTGCAAAGCAACGTGAAAATGGCCATTATCTAAAGGCTGACAACGGCATACTTGACCCTTAATGGTATTTTCATTGTCTTTATCGTTATTAAAAGTAATAGCGATTAATGTACCAGTAGGCATCGCTTGCTGGCATTGAAGTAGGGCACCTTTTCGAGATAAATCGATGCAAATTGCCTCGGACGGCTTAGTTACAACGGTAACGTCGCTCTGCAGTGTAATAACGACTTTTTCGTTTTCCATATCAACCCGTGCAGAGTTGCGTCTCTCTTCCCGATAGCTTTCCATTTCTGCTCATCCTTTACCGCGTAGTTATGCCTCATCTTAAAGGGGACAATGAGATAATTAAAGTGATTATTACTAAGATGCTGTGAGACAAAGGGGGATGCTATACAAGATAGACGGCGATTAAAAAGATAACCGCAGCGGTTGTTGGGTGTTTTTATACTGATAGGTACTATTAGCGTTGACTGCTGATTAAATGTTACGTTAACGAGTCATTTGATGAAAGAATACCCGAAGCGTGGCTTCGGGCATGTGTATTATAAGTCGTCTTCTTTACGACGTGGGTAGGGCAATTTGAGCTGGCCCCATCGAATAATGATAACCGTTGCGGCAAGTATTAATGTGGCGACGGCAATACCCACAATTCTCCAATCATCCATGGCCTTCATATCTAAGATTAGATAACGGGCTAGTGCAACAATGGCAATATACAATGGCATACGGATGGGCAATTTACCTGATTCAGCGTAATGCGACACCATTGCCAATACTTCGAGATAAATAAACAACAATAATAGGTCGGCAAGTGCTACGGCACCAACCTCAAAGATGTGTTTAATTTCTTGGCCAATTGCCACAACGGTGGCGATTGCGATAATGATTAATACGAGATGTTCAATGGCTTTGATGCTTGTAATGCCATATTTTCGATACATTTTATCCATGATGCTCCCTAATGCAGTCGTTTGATAAAGGGTATCAGCAAATCAAAGAAATGTGACATTATCAATGTGACGTCATTCACAATTGCGTTTGAAAAACTTATTGGTTCTTCCCACTCAGTCACAGGCTGCTGTCAACTTCATAACAACTGCTATATTAACGAAGCTATTTAGTAAACATAGCAGCAAAATGGGTACACATGTCGTTGTTGTTATAGTGTTTGGGAAATAGCCTGCAGACGCTTTAATTCGCGGCGAAAAATGGGCATAAAAAAACCGCCTTAAAAAAGACGGTTTTTATTATCAACTTAAGATGAATTAACGCTTAAGTGCTTCGCTCAATAGTGGGCGGAATGTCTTAACAAGTGCAGTGGTCGTCTTTGGAGTACCAGCAACAATGTTACCTGACACTAGGTAGTTGTGGTTACCAGTAAAGTCAGTAACAGTACCGCCAGCTTCACGTACGATTAGATCGCCAGCAGCGATATCCCATGGCTTAAGACCAATTTCAAAGAAACCATCTAAACGGCCAGCAGCAAGGTATGCAAGATCAAGTGCTGCAGAACCGCCACGACGTAGGTCAGCAGACTGAGCAAATACAGCTGCAAACAGCTTCATGTAAGTTTCAGTGTGTTGCTTAGCTTTGAATGGGAAACCAGTACCAATAATAGTTTCGCTTAATTCATTGTTCTTAACACGGATGCGGAAATCGTTAAGTTTAGCGAATTTACCACGAACAGCAGAGAACAACTCGTCACGAATAGGATCGTAAACAACAGCGACTTCGGTTTTACCTTTAAACTGCATCGCGATAGATACAGCAAAGTGAGGAATACCTCTTACGAAGTTATTAGTGCCATCCAGAGGGTCAACAATCCATACGTAATCTTTATTAGTTCCTTTGTTCTCACCAGTCTCTTCACCAATAATAGTGTGGTCTGGGTAAGCTTTGCGGATCTGATACGTGATTGCAGCTTCAGCTTCCTTGTCTACGTTAGTTACGTAGTCGTTAACACCTTTCGAGGTGACTTCTATACGGTCTAGTTCCGCATAGGCGCGGACAATAGTTTGGCCGGCAGCGCGAGCAGCGCGCACAGCAATGGTATGCATTGGAAGCATTGCAAATCCCCTGGATGTAAAAGAACGGATATAAATTATCGGAGGCGGATTATACCCGATTTGACGGTTATATCAAATGCTGATTTTTGTATAAGCAAAATGAGTCGCTTGTGGTAACATTCTTTCACGTGTTCTCTCAGAAAAATAAGTAGTTTCATGCTCAGCAATATTCGCGTCGTTCTTGTCGGTACTTCCCACCCAGGGAATATAGGTTCTACAGCCCGTGCTATGAAAACCATGGGGTTATCCACTTTATATCTTGCTGAGCCAAAGGTTGAGCCAGATGGTCATTCGATCGCGTTAGCGGCTGGTGCATCGGATATTCTAAAGCATGCGATTACCGTAGGCTCAGTAGAAGAAGCCATTGCAGATTGTAGCTTAGTGATTGCAACAAGTGCTCGCAGCCGTACCTTAGACTGGCCGATGCTTGAGCCACGTGAAGCGGGTGAGAAATTAGTCGGCTCAGCATTAACCGGCCCTGTAGCTATCGTATTTGGACGTGAAAATAACGGCCTAACGAATGAAGAGCTACAGCGCTGTGATTATCATGTTGCTATTCCTGCTAACCCAGAATACACCTCATTGAATCTGGCACAAGCAGTGCAGATTATCTGTTATGAGGCACGGGTAGCCCATCTTGCGCAAGTGCAAAGTAGCGCAGAGCCTGTTCAAACTGTTGATAGTGAGGACACTCTAGTTGATTTTCCATCATCAAAAGAGCGTGAAAACTTCTATGAGCACTTAGAAAATACATTACTAGCCACTAACTTTATTGTTAAAAACCATCCTGGCCATGTAATGATGAAGTTACGTCGTTTATTTAGCCGTACGCGTATTGAGCGTCAAGAGATGAACATCTTGCGCGGGATATTGACCTCGATTGATAAAGTCGTTGCCAAAAATGAGACCAAAGATAAGTAAACAGCGTTAAGCAAAGGAAGTAGCTAAATGGGTGTTATCGCAAGATTGAAAGACGACATAGCCTCTATTTACCATAGAGATCCTGCAGCAAACGGGACGATTGAAATTTTATTCAATTACCCGGGAATGCAGGCAATTTGGATCCACAGGGTGAGCCATAAACTCTGGGTCAGAAATTGGCGACTTTCGGCGCGATGTTTATCCACTTTCTCTCGATGGTTAACGGGTGTAGAAATACACCCTGGAGCGACCATTGGTGATCGCTTCTTTATTGATCATGGTATGGGAGTTGTGATTGGTGAAACGGCTAATATTGGCAACGACTGTACGCTATACCATGGGGTAACGTTAGGTGGTACAACTTGGCAATCAGGTAAGCGCCACCCAACTTTAGGTAATAATGTGGTGATCGGTGCGGGGGCTAAGGTCTTAGGACCTATCACTATGAATGACGGCGCACGCGTTGGTTCCAATTCTGTAGTGGTTAAAGATGTTCCTGCTGATACCACAGTGGTGGGAATTCCTGGCCGCGTCGTTGCGTCGCCATCCGCTCAGTCTAAAGAGACATCCCAGCGCCGCACTGAAATGGCTAAAAAGTATGGTTTCGATGCCTACGCGGTATCGCCAGATAATCCTGATCCGGTTGCTAATGCTATTGGTCAAATGTTAGATCATATGCATTTGATGGACTCTAAAGTTCAAGAAGTCTGCCAGGCTGTACAAACTTTGGGCGGAAGCGTCTGTACTGAAAAATTACCAGAGCTTGATGTGGAAGATTTTAATGATGCAGAAATTGCGGCAGCGCAGAAGCGTCAGAAGTCTTTAGATGAGTTTGATCCCATTATCTAGAATAATGTGCGTTTAAAATCTTAAATGTCATTGAATCTTGCCTAATAAACAGGTTAAATACCCCAGCAAAATGACGGGGTATTTAGTTCCTGTCATGATCCTATTAATACTTGACCAAATTGCTAGGCTTTATACTTGACTAAAACAGTCAGGTATGTTGAAATTAGTCTATGCTTTTTTGGGAGACGTAGTAGCATGAAACTTACATCGAAAGGTCGGTACGCAGTAACTGCAATGTTAGACGTTGCCATGCATTCAACTAATGGTCCTGTGCCATTGGCCGATATTTCCGAGCGTCAAGGGATCTCTCTATCTTACCTCGAACAACTCTTTGCAAAACTCAGAAAAAATGGTTTGGTTTCTAGTGTCCGTGGACCTGGTGGTGGATATCGCCTAGGTACAGATGCTTGCGACATTTCCGTTGGAATGGTTGTACGTGCGGTTGATGAGTCCGTCGATGCAACGCGCTGCCAAGGTCAAGGTAATTGCCAGAGTGGAACCCGATGTTTAACCCATTCGCTTTGGGGAGATTTAAGCAATCAGATCTCTGATTTCTTAAATGGCATATCGTTAGCAGGATTGATGCATAAAAGAGATGTGCAGTTTATCTCCGTTAAACAAGATAAATTGCAGCAGGAGCAAAGACTAAGCATTTAGCCGTCTTTGTTATGAATATAAAAATTATTTTTTGTACGTTGTAAGTGGTCTCTACTCGAGGCTACAAAGTACGGAGTGTGTGATGAAGCTACCTATTTATTTAGATTATGCTGCGACGACGCCAGTTGACCCTCGCGTTGCAGAGAAAATGATGCAGTGCCTGACAATGGACGGCATTTTCGGTAATCCAGCGTCTCGTTCTCACCGTTACGGTTGGCAAGCTGAAGAGGCTGTTGATATTGCTCGTAACCAAGTCGCTGATTTGATTAACGCTGATCCACGTGAAATCGTGTTTACTTCAGGTGCGACTGAGTCTGACAACCTAGCAATTAAAGGTGTTGCTCACTTCTATCATAAGAAGGGTAAACACATCATCACCAGCAAGACTGAACACAAAGCCGTGTTAGATACTTGTCGTCAGCTTGAGCGTGAAGGTTACGAAGTGACTTACCTTCAGCCAGAGCCAAGCGGCCTAATTCCGGTTGCTATGATTGAAGCTGCAATGCGTGAAGACACTATTTTAGTGAGCATCATGCAAGTGAACAACGAAATCGGTGTCATTCAAGACATCGACGCAATTGGTGAGCTATGTCGTTCACGTAAAATCGTATTCCATGTTGATGCAGCACAAAGCGCAGGCAAAATGCCGATTGATGTGCAAAAGACTAAAGTTGACTTGCTATCAATTTCTGGCCATAAGATGTATGGACCTAAAGGTATTGGCGCACTTTATGTCAGCCGTAAACCTCGTATTCGCCTAGAAGCGGCTATGCATGGTGGTGGACATGAGCGTGGTATGCGTAGTGGTACACTTGCGACTCATCAAATTGTGGGTATGGGTGAAGCAGCAGCCGTTGCTAAAGCCGATATGGATGTGGATAACCAGCGTATTCGTCGCTTACGTGACAAACTATGGAATGGTATCAATCATATTGAAGAAACCTATATCAATGGTGATATGGAAAACAGATATTGCGGTAGCCTAAATGTGAGTTTCAACTTCGTTGAAGGTGAATCATTGATGATGGCGCTAAAAGATTTAGCTGTATCGTCTGGATCAGCCTGTACTTCTGCAAGCTTAGAGCCAAGCTATGTTCTACGTGCTCTAGGACTTAATGATGAAATGGCTCATAGCTCAATTCGATTCTCAATCGGGCGTTTTACAACTGATGAAGAAATCGACCATGCAATAGAAACGATTAAAGAATCTATTGGTAATTTAAGGGAAATGTCGCCGCTTTGGGAAATGTTCAAAGACGGTATCGATCTGGACTCAGTCCAGTGGGCACATCACTAACCTTAACTTAATTCACGAATAGATAAATTGGAGTAGTATCATGGCTTATAGCGAAAAAGTAATCGATCATTATGAAAACCCGCGTAACGTTGGCTCATTTGATAAAAACGACCCTTCAGTTGTGACCGGAATGGTCGGTGCACCAGCTTGTGGTGACGTAATGAAGCTGCAACTGCGCATCGACGACAACGGTATTATCGAAGACGCTAAGTTCAAAACTTACGGTTGCGGCAGCGCGATCGCTTCTAGCTCACTAGTAACAGAGTGGGTAAAAGGCAAAACCGTTGATGAAGCGTTAGCGATTAAGAATACTGATATTGCAGAAGAGCTTGCTTTACCACCAGTCAAAATCCATTGTTCTATTTTGGCTGAAGATGCGATTAAAGCCGCTCTAGATGAGTACAAAACAAAGCAATCTAAGTAATACCTGGAGTTAAGATGGCAATTAGTATCACTCCCGCTGCGGCTGAACGTGTTAGAAGTTTTTTAACCAGCCGTGGCAAAGGTTTAGGCTTACGTCTAGGGCTTAAGACATCAGGTTGTTCTGGTATGGCTTATGTACTGGAGTTTGTTGATGACCTGAATGACGACGATGAGCTCTATGATATCGATGGTGTGAAAATCATCATCGATGCCAAAAGCTTTATCTATCTTCAAGGGATTGAGTTGGACTTTGTTAAAGAAGGTCTAAACGAAGGTTTCCAATTTAATAACCCTAATGCGAAAGGTGAATGTGGCTGCGGTGAGAGTTTTACCGTATAAGCTATTAAAAGTTAAACTATGAATTATTTCGAGCTGTTTAGTTTACTTCCTTCCTATGATGTCGACACCGCCTTACTTGCAGAACGCTATCGCGATCTGCAAAGGGCGGTTCATCCCGACAAATTTGCTAACGCAAGTGAGCAAGATAAACGTCTTTCTGTGCAGCGCACAGCGCAAATCAATGATGCTTTTCAAACACTCAAGAACCCCATTCAAAGAGCTGAGCACTTGCTTGCATTGAAAGGGCTAGAGTTAAGTCACGAGTCTACAACATTAAAAGATACCCAATTTTTAATGCAACAGATGGAGTGGCGAGAATCACTTGAAGACATTAGCCATAGTAATAATCCAGATGACGAGATCGCCGCGCTTTACGACTCTTTTGAGCAATACGCGAAACAGATCACAGCAGACCTAAAAGTGATGCTGGTGAGTGATCTTGAAGCTGACCATTTGCAGGCAGCAGATCAAATTCGTAAACTCAAGTTTATGGCAAAATTACAAGACGAGTTGACCAGAATTGAAGACGCGTTCTTAGATTAGTCAGCTGGGTTAATTTTATAATATTGTTGGCTCAAGTTGTTGAGCCAACATTTTTTTAAGTTGGATATATATGGCACTTTTGCAGATAGCAGAGCCTGGACAGAGCGCTGCTCCCCACCAACATCGTCTCGCTGTTGGAATAGATTTAGGCACCACTAACTCACTTGTTGCTGCGGTACGTAGCGGCGTGGCGAATACGTTACCAGACGAAGATTCACAGCATTCATTGCCTTCTGTCGTCCGTTATACCCAAGAGGCTGTGATGGTAGGGCGCGAAGCTGAAGCTTTTTCAGCTCAAGATCCGCAAAATACCATAGTGTCAGTAAAACGTTTTATGGGACGTAGTCTCGACGATATTCAATCGGGCGAGCAATCATTTGCTTATTCTTTTGAAGCAAGCGATAACGGCTTACCGATTTTTGTGACCCCTCAAGGTAAAGTTAATCCTGTCCAAGTCTCTGCAGAGATTTTAAAGCCGCTGGTTGCGCGTGCAGAGTCGACACTTGGTGGTACCCTAGAAGGCGTGGTGATCACTGTTCCTGCATATTTTGATGATGCGCAGCGCCAAGGTACTAAAGATGCTGCATCGCTCACAGGCGTTAAAGTATTACGTCTGTTGAATGAGCCTACCGCGGCAGCAATTGCTTACGGCTTAGACAGTGGTCAAGAGGGGGTGATTGCGGTTTATGATCTCGGTGGTGGTACATTTGATATCTCAATTTTACGTTTAAACAAAGGCGTATTTGAGGTGTTGGCAACGGGTGGTGACTCAGCATTGGGTGGTGATGATTTTGATCATCTTTTGCAGGCTTACTTTATCGCGCAGTGGCAGTTATCTGATATTAGCGCAAGCTTAAACCGTAAACTGCAGATCGAAGCACGCCGCGTTAAAGAGGCGCTAACAGAGTCTGATACAACCCAGGCAACAGTGACTGATGATCAGGGACAAGGGCTTTCTTTGACTGTTACTCGTGAGCAGTTTGACAGCTTGATTAGTCAATTAGTTAAGAAAACCGTCAGCAGCTGTCGCCGTGCACTACGTGATGCTGGCGTCAGCAGCGATGAAGTGCTGGAAACTGTGATGGTTGGTGGCTCTACTCGCGTACCTTTGGTGCGCAACGAAGTTGCAAGCTTTATGGGGAAAACGCCGTTAACCTCTATTGATCCCGACCGCGTCGTTGCGATTGGCGCAGCTATTCAAGCTGATATTTTGGTCGGTAATAAGCCTGAATCAGACCTATTACTGCTCGATGTTATTCCGTTATCACTGGGTATCGAAACCATGGGCGGATTAGTGGAAAAGGTGGTTTCACGTAATACCACTATTCCGGTCGCTCGAGCACAAGAGTTTACAACGTTTAAAGACGGTCAAACGGCGATGGCATTCCACGTGGTACAAGGGGAGCGAGAGTTAGTGGCAGATTGCCGTTCACTTGCTAGATTTACCCTTAAAGGTATTCCACCTCTTGCTGCAGGTGCTGCGCATATTCGGGTGACCTTTCAAGTTGATGCCGACGGCTTACTTAGCGTGACGGCTATGGAAAAATCAACGGGTGTAAAAACCACGATACAAGTTAAGCCATCATTTGGCCTAAGTGATCAAGAAATTGGCAGCATGCTAAAAGACTCAATGGCAAACGCCAAAGATGACATTACACGTCGCATGCTGGCTGAAAAACAAGTAGAAGCGGCTCGCGTTCTTGAGTCATTGAGTTCAGCTCTAAATAAAGACAGCGACTTATTGACTACAGATGAACGTGAAGTGATTCAAGCCAATATGGCCTTGTTGGCTCAGGTAGCTAGCGAAGGCGATGCTGACGCGATAGAAGCCGCTATCGAAACACTAGATACAGCGACGCAGGACTTTGCTGCTAAGCGTATGGATAATTCAATACGACTCGCTCTAAAAGGGCAGTCGGTTGACAATATATAGGTAAGGTTATGCCACAAATTGTATTTTTACCCCATCAAGAGTTATGCCCAGACGGAGCTGTAGTTGAAGCAAACGAAGGCGAAACCGTTTTAGATGTTGCACTGCGCAACGGTATTCATATCGAACACGCATGTGAGAAATCGTGCGCTTGCACGACTTGCCACGTAGTGATCCGTGAAGGCTTTGACGAACTTGAAGAAAGTGATGAGCTTGAAGATGACATGCTTGATAAAGCATGGGGCTTAGAGCCTGAAAGCCGTCTTTCTTGCCAAGCAAAAGTGCCTGCTTCAGATATCGTCGTCGATATTCCTAAATACACGATTAATATGGTTAGCGAAGGTTAGTCCCGCTAACAATCGATATTAAAAATATGTATTTATTAAAAGCCAGTAGCGAGCTACTGGCTTTTTTGTTTCTGAGTTTTAGTGCTTCATATGCAGGGTTAACAAGCTTAAAACCTAGCTCAACTATGCTTTCACTCATTGCGCGCAGCATTGTGCTTTATGTTCTCTACATAGATTAAGGCGTGTTCTCTATTTATGGTGGTCAGGTGCTGCGAATGGCATTTATGCCCGCTTATATCGATTTAGGAAGCTAAGTAACGCGTTAGCCGTTACCGAGGGTGCAAAAGCCGAGGAGCAATGCATGACCTTACACAGCAGTCCAAAATATCGATGAGCGAACACATCTTTATAAGGATAGGTATTATACTGATGATATGACTGTTGAAAGGAGAGCGACAATGAAGCTTAAATGGATAGATTCTTTAGAGATTGCACTGTATTTGATTGATAAGTATCCCGATGTTGATCCTGAGACGGTCCGCTTCACGGATCTCAATGAGTGGGTGTTAGCTTTAGACTGTTTTGATGATGATCCTAACCATTGTAACGAGCGTGTGCTTGAAGCTATTCAGGCCAATTGGATAGCAGAAAAATGAGACGAATTGTCTCAAGAATTGTAGAAAGTGTGATCTAAGTCGTATCTGCTTGGGTTGGTGGCTACAAAGGTACTTAGCTTTGATCCGTATCAAATGTATTCTCATAATTTGCTTTAATTTAGAACAGTGCTCGTAATTGAGTTGGCGCAAGTCACGAAATTAAACAAATTATAAAAAGGGATGTTAGCATGCGTAAGTTACTATTATTAACAGCAATAATTTTATCACCAATGACAGCTTTTGCTCATGAAGGTCATGGCGGGGTAGGCCTTTTCCATCATTTTATGGATTTAGCACCTGCATTGGGATTATTAGCCGTGATTGCGGCTGGCTTCATTTGGGTTAAAAGGCGTAAGTAACCGTCCCTAGTGCGACTGGTTAAAGACGTTAGCCAGTCGCTTTAAAGATGCTAATTTATTCAAGTTATTAGGTTAAGCACGCGCAAAAGTGTGACGCAGTCGCTTGTTCTTAATTTCGATACAAGACTTATCTCAACAAGATAGCTGCTTAAGGGTAGGCAATAGGCCTATAATTTCGTATAATCCGCGCGAAAATTAAAACCCCCTATACATAAGAAGGAAGCTTTTCATGGCTATCGAACGTACTTTTTCTATCATTAAGCCTGATGCTGTTGCAAAAAATCACATTGGCGCTATCTACAACCGTTTTGAAACGGCTGGCCTGAAAATCATCGCTTCTAAAATGGTACACCTAAGCAAAGAGCAAGCTGAAGGTTTCTACGCTGAGCACAGTGAGCGTCCTTTCTTTGGTGCACTAGTTGCATTCATGACTTCTGGTCCTATCATGGTCCAAACTCTTGAAGGCGAGAACGCTGTTCTAGCACACCGTGAAATCTTAGGTGCTACAAATCCAGCTGAAGCGGCTGAAGGCACTATTCGTGCTGATTTCGCAGAAAGCATCGATGAGAACGCTGCTCATGGTTCTGACTCAGTTGCATCTGCTGAGCGTGAAGTTGCTTACTTCTTCAGCACTGAAGAGTTATGCCCACGCACTCGTTAATTCGAACGCGTACATAAAGGAGCCTTAAGGCTCCTTTTTTTTGCCTACTAAAACTAAGTAGGGCTTAATATAATACCCATTCGCTGTAGTAGTTTATCCCTTTCTTTTGTTAACCATCTTGTTTAACTTCTTACTTGTTACTTCATCGCTTTTAGTCATTCATCGATGCGACGCGTTTCCTGACTCCCTAAGTATAAACGACATACTTTAGGTCTCGGTAAATAATCGTCTAATTAATAAAGTGTGTTTATTAACCAATAAATTCTCAAGTCGGGTAGGTTTAGTTTGTTTTTTGTTAAATGACACGTTTAAATAACACTGATTTAAATTAAACTTTAGATACATGATGAATTAATTGTTAATTATATGTGATTTTTTGGTGTGAATGTTTTTGTTTTGCTATTGCTTTAAATAACAGCGGTCAAAGTCCGAGCTTTAGTGTTTTAAGCCTTATTATGTTGTTTTTATCTTCAGCTTTGATTTATTTTCGAGCGGTTGCATAATGTTTGCTGTTAATAATTTGTTAACATTTGAAATGATGGTTGATACATGTTCTTATCAAAACTAGTACGCATCAAAATTATTCTAAAGCACTGTTTTTGCTTGTTTTTAATTGCTTTCTATTTATATGTTTAAGTGTGCTTGTATCAATTGATATCATTCGCGTTATTTTTATGTAATGACTATTGACTTAAAGGTTAAATTTTAACAGTATTTACTGCGAAGTAATTAACTTCCTTTTAAAGAATAATAAATATATCAGTTTCAGTTTTTAACATTCTGGGATTTGAGGGGATAAATATGAACTCAGTAACCTTAACCGCAAAAGCAATACGTCGTAGCTTTATTGCAGCAGCAGCGACAAGTGTAGCCTTATCTGGATTTGCATTTGCAGAAGAAGCGAGTGCAGATAATACAGCAGAAAATAAAGTAGAACGTATTCAAGTTACTGGATCACGTATTAAACGTGCAGATATGGAATCTGCAAGTCCGGTAACTGTTATTGATGCTTCAGCCATTATTGCATCAGGTGCAACATCGATTGATGATGTCTTGCAAAATATGACCGTATCTGGCGGAGCGATGACCAATGCCGCGGTTAACAATGGCTCTGGTGGTAATGCGCGCGTTAATTTACGTGGTCTTGGCTCAAACCGTACTTTAGTACTGGTTAATGGCCGCCGCATGATTGCATCGGGTACTGGCGCAGCTTCATCTGTTGATTTAAACACCATTCCAGTGTCTATGATCCAGCGAGTAGAGGTGCTTAAAGATGGTGCATCTGCAGTATACGGTACAGATGCAATAGCCGGTGTTGTAAACGTCATCCTAAAGCGTGATTTTGAAGGCTTTGAGATGAACGTACAAACGGGTATCACAGGTCAAGGTGATGCTGATGAATCAAGTGTGGATTTCACCATAGGTAATACCTTCGATAAAGGTAACGTGGTTATTAATGCACAGTACACTAAACGCGGCGAGGCAAGCCAAGCTGACCGTAGTTTCTCTGAGTGTCCTATTACTGAAACTTCAGACGGTAGCGAGCTTTATTGTGGCGGTAGCTCATACTCTGAAGGTGGCCATATCTGGGGTGATTCACATCATGACCTTGTTGGTTCTGGAGAAGATGGAGCATATGAGATTGGAGATTCTGGTTACTATGGCCATTATGTTGCGGGTGATGATGGCAAAGCAACGTTCGAATACTTCGATGACAATGTTACTGAAGCTAACTTAAGTGGTCGTGGTGGTGAATACCATGATTTCACAAATGAAGATAAATATAATTATTCAGAAGACAGTTACCTTTCTACTCCAATGGAGCGTTTGAATCTATCTTTCTCTGGTACATATGAGTTGTCTGATTCAATCTTATTCTTCTCAGAAGCGATGTATTCTAAGCGCTGGTCTGAGCAGCAAATGGCACCTCAGCCAATTTGGAATAGTACAGCCTGGGCATATGATTCATCTTGGATGACTGATGACCTAGTTGGTCTAGTGCAAGAAGGCGAAAAATTAGATTACGGTCGCCGCGTGGTAGAATCAGGTACACGTAACTTCTCACAGGTTGTCGATACTGTGCGTCTTGTTGTCGGTCTTGAGGGCGAGTTCGACAATGGTTGGACTTGGGATGCTTCTTACAACAAGGGTAAGAACGATTCTGTTGATACATTAGCTAATCTGCACAATCTGGGTTCTATCAACGATGCAGTATTAGCTAAAGAGTTCGATCCGTTTAGCCAAGACTCTTGGGTCGGTGAAAGTATAGAGCCTTTTATCTACACTGAAATTAACAGTGGTGGTAGTGAACTCGATGTAATGGCTGCGACGCTTTCTGGTGAAATAATGGATTTACCAGCTGGTACTCTTGGTTTTGCTGCCGGTTATGAATATCGTAAAGAGTCGGCGCATTACACGCCTGATTCGTTGACTTCACAAGGTCTAGCAAATGATCCACGTCAAGAAGCGACAGCAGGTTCTTTTGATGTGAATGAAGTTTATGCTGAATTGGCTATACCTCTACTTAGCGATCTGCCTATGGCGCAGCAAGTGGATTTAAGTGCGGCAATTCGTTACTTTGATTACAGTACATTTGGTTCTGATAATACGTGGAAACTTGGCTTAACTTGGCGCGTAATTGATGATCTAATGCTTCGAGGCGTAATGTCTACGGCGTTCCGTGCACCGACTGTAAGCGAGCTATATGGTGGTAAGTCACCTTCATTCGATCAAATTAAGCATGAAGCAACAGAGCAGACACAGGCAGAAGTCACCGTAGGTGGTAATCCTGATTTAACTCCAGAAGAAGCAGATATCACTACCCTTGGTTTGGTATATTCACCAAGTTTTGTTGAAGGTCTGTCTTTAACACTTGATTACTATAATATTGAAATCACTAATACTATTACCGCAGTTGATTCAAACTACATTGCTAACCAGTGTATGGATGCAACGGGTAATAAAATTAATAACGATACAGCACTTTGTCAGTCAGCGAATATCGCAATTGATGGTACGGGTCGTATTTCGTTTGATAATGGTTTACAGAACTTAGGTCAAACTAATACAGCAGGCTACGATATTAATTTGGCGTATACCTTCGAAGGTTTAGGTCTAGACTGGAAAGCTGGCTTAGATACGTCAATTATTGATAAGTATGAAGAATTTGACCAAGATGGTGTTGCTATTGATTACCTTGGCTTTATCACTAGTGGCTCAGGTTCATATGCAAAATTGAAGACTAACTTTAACCTTACTGCGACTGGTGATGGCTGGAGTACTACATACGAAGCTCGTTATATCGACGGTATGGATTCATTCTCATGTAAAGATGATCCATCTGAATGTTATGCACCAAGTGTAGATAGCGTAATTTACCACGACCTATCGGCAAATTATGATTTGACGAACACGATTCGCTTATCGGGCGGTGTGAATAACATTTTTGACGAACAGCCTCCTTACTACTCTGGTAACAATGACTCAAACACAGATCCGTACACTTATGATGTATTAGGTCGCTTCTTCTTCGTAAGAGCAAGTGTGAAGTTCTAAGCTCTTAATCGTAATAGTTCGCTATTACCTTCGAGATAACAAAAAACCTCCTTAATTAGGAGGTTTTTTTATGGCTGGCTTTTGGTAATACTAGCCAGTGACTTATCCCGCTATGTTAGTGGTTAAGTCTGAGTTCTTGCCTATGTTGGCGGCTAAAGTGGCCGCTGCAATCGATACAGCGCTGCTCTAAAGGATCTCTGGCTAATTGCTCAGCTTCGATTTGACTTTCACAATCGCTACACACACCGTACAAGCCTATTTCAAGCTGACAACGAGCGGCATCTAGGCGCATCAACTTAAAAAATAATGGATGATCGCATAAGTGAACCTCTGTCATAATCTGAATCAGTTCACAAAGAGAATAATTATGCTGGTCCATTAGCGTGGCTTGCATCTCGGGGAGTGCACCAATCTTGACTCTTAGTTCCGATTCTATATCGGATAAGGTTTGTTTGACTTGGTTTGTACTCACTTAGGTTGCCTACAATTATTGACTTTAAGGCTAGTTAGTCTAAACATGCAGTCATATTTCGTCATGATAGAGATCAATTCCGCGCTATATTTTGCTATTTTTGTGGCGTAAATAGCACTTAACATTGATCTAGTCAGGTAGTTTGGCGCGAGCGAGCTTCAGCACTTGAATGATTTCTTCTGCATTTTTAAAGACTCTAAGCTCTCGAAATAGTTCGTCAGCTTCACTATATTGACGATTTAAATAGCCAAACCATTGCTTGATCCGAGCAGGGTAATAGGTGCTTTTTCTGCCTTCTAATTCACGGTCAGTGTATTCAAGCATAAGATCGAGTGATTGCTGCCAAGTATAAGGTTTATCGCCTTTTATACTCGCGGCCAAATTAGGTAGCGATATTGCGCCGCGTCCAACCATGATGCTGTCGCAACCAGTGACGTCCATGCACCGCTGTGCATCTTGCTGGTTCCAGATCTCACCGTTTGCAATAACTGGGATCGGTAACTTAGCATTTATATCTGCAATATATTCCCAGTAAGCTGGTGGCTTATAACCATCAACTTTACTCCGAGCATGCACTGCAAGTTCACTCGCCCCAGCTTCATAAATGGCTAAAGCATTTTCCATATACAGTGACTTATCGTTAAAACCGAGGCGTATTTTAGCTGTAACAGGTTGCTCATTGGGCACCGCATCACGCATGGCTTTAACGACGTTATAAAGCTGTTCAGGGTATTGCAACATGACCGCACCGCCATTGCTGCGGTTGACCATTTTAGCTGGGCAGCCAAAGTTCACATCAACCCCTCTTGAACCAAGCTCTACGGCTCTGATGGCATTTTCCGCCATCCAACCTGGTTCTTGTCCAAGTAATTGAACACGAACGGGCGTCCCAGAGAGTGTTTGCCCGCCTGAAAGTAATTCAGGGCAGAGACGATAAAAGACCTTTTCCGGTAAAAGTTGGTCCACGACGCGGACAAATTCTGTGACCATAAGATCATAAGGGTTGATTGCTGAGAGGATCTCTCGCATTAAATCGTCAACAACGCCTTCCATAGGCGCCAAAATTATTCGCACTGACTTGTCCAACATATCGATATTTCGAGGCGCTGCATTCTACCTCATACCCAACAGTCATCCAAATAGACAGGCTATTTTTATCGGAGATAAAAGCACGATTATTCCGTGTCGCACATAATGTTAACGGCTTGTTGTCGTGGTCGTGAGCTTTATTTGTTAAATATTTTAAGTGAAATTACTGATAAAAAAGCGTTAAGCATCGCAATATCAATCGATTTCATCATGCTAATTATTTGCACTATCAGCTTTTATGGGTCATAAATGTGATAGTTGTAGTAAAAATGAAATTATATTGTTGGTTGACAGGTCTAGTTAAGCAAGCCAGCAAAATGCTTTGTTGGTAACCAATACAAAATTGAGTAAGTAAAAGGATTAAATTATGAAATTAGTAAATAAAACTGCAATCACTGTCGCTGTAGGTGCTGTTGTAATGGGAAGTGCACTAACTGCTAGTGTACAAGCAAGTCCATTTGGTTATAGTGAAATGCAAGCTGGTTACCAACTGCTAGAAGGCGAAGGTAAGTGCGGTGAAGGTAAATGTGGCGCCGAGAAGAAAAATGCCAAAGAAGGCAAGTGCGGTGAAGGTAAGTGTGGCGGCGACAAAATGAAGGCCAAAGAAGGCAAGTGTGGTGAAGGTAAGTGTGGCGCTGACAAAATGAAAGCCAAAGAAGGCAAGTGTGGTGAAGGTAAGTGTGGCGCTGACAAAATGAAAGCCAAAGAAGGCAAGTGCGGTGAAGGTAAATGTGGCGGCGACAAAATGAAAGCCAAAGAAGGTAAGTGCGGCGCTGACAAAAAAGCCAAAGAAGGCAAGTGCGGCGGGGATAAGTAATCTGCAATCGGCATAAACACCATAGATATAAATAATTCCGGGTCAGCAGTTGCTGGCCCTATTTGTTAATGAAAACCTATAGTAGGCACGCAGTATGACAAATAGCAATGAGGTGAATAAGGGGCAAGTTGGCTTAGGCCTTAGACGAGAAATGTTGGACGAGTTTTGTCAAGGAGTGCCAAGTGAAATCAATTTTTTTGAGGTCGCACCAGAAAACTGGATGACTCTAGGGGGCAAGTTTGGCCGTCAATTTAGAGAGCTTACCGAAAGACATGAGTTTTACTGCCACGGTTTATCACTTTCTATCGGCAGTCCGGCGCCATTAGATCTGCAGTTTGTTAAAAACGTCAAAGACTTTTTAGATTTACATCAAATCAAGACCTACTCAGAACACTTAAGCTATTGCTCCGGCAGCGGCCATATGTATGACTTAATGCCTATCCCATTTACGTCTGAAGCCGTTATGCATGTGGCTAAAAGGGTTAAGCAAGTAGAGGACATTATTGAAAGACCTTTAATATTGGAAAATGTTTCTTTTTATGCTGCTCCTGGCGCTGAAATGTCTGAGGCTGAATTTGTCTTAGCTGTTATGCAAGAGGCTGATTGTAAAATGCTACTCGACGTCAATAATATTTACGTTAACTCTATCAACCATCGTTATGACGCTGTTGAATTTTTAAAAGCCATGCCTACCGAACGAATAGCCTATCTACATATTGCAGGGCACTATGAAGAGGCTGAAGATCTTATTGTAGACACTCATGGCGCGGATATTGTCGATCCGGTGTGGAAGTTACTTGATGCCTGCCATGAGTGTCATGGAGTTTACCCAACCCTACTCGAACGAGATTTTAATATTCCACAAACCAATGAGCTGTTACTCGAGATTAATCAAATTCATGATTATCAAAATCGGCATATTGCCAGCTTAAAAAGGAGCGCTTAATGAGCTTTCTCGACGTACAGAAAAACTTCATGGATTACATTAAAGATCCGTCTCAGCCGCTTCCTAACGGTATTGAAGCTCGTCGAATGAAAATATATCGAGAGTTATTTTTTACTAATGTTGATGGCTTTGTGTCAAATGCATTTCCAGTACTAAAAAGCCTTTATAAAGAAGAAGATTGGTTAGCTATAGTGCAAAACTTTTTTGTTACTCACGACTGTCATAGCCCCATTTTTATTGAGATAGCTCAAGAGTTTTTGTTATTCCTGCAAACGGAATACAAAACGACAAAAATCGATCCGCCATTTATGTTGGAGTTGGCCCATTACGAGTGGTTAGAATTAGTGGTCGCAGTCGCTCAAGACAATCACGAGCATAAGCTGATTAACCTCACTAAACAAAATTTAGAAGCCATCAATCTTAGTGTGTCATCTACGGCTAAAATTGCGCAGTATGCATATGATGTACAACATATTAGTCCTGACTATCGCCCCAAATCTCCAAGTAAAGCACCGCAGTTTTTCTGTATCTATCGAGATCTCGATGAAGAGGTCTGTTTTTTACAATTAAATCCGTTAACTGCACAAGTGCTTGCTTATATGTCGCAACATACTAATCTTGGTTACACTGAACTGGTGGATTGGCTCGTACAAACATTCACTCATATCTACGCTGATGCCTTAAAGGTTGGGTGTTTACAGCTACTCACAGATCTGAGTCAGAAAGGTATTATTAAACAATTTATTGGTAAATAGGCTTTCTATTAGTGTGATCCACATCTATAATGATTTTGAAAATTGATCTAGATCAATAAATATCGTCAGCAATAATAAGTAGAGGAAGTCATGAGTCAGCCGTTTAAAGACCCATTCAATATTTTTTATTTCATTATTTTTATTCTTGTACTGTTGATCCCAACATTACCGGCTACCCTATCTTGGTTAATGGTCTTGGGCTTAAATTAATCCGCCTTTAAGCCAAGCTCAGGTATACTAGCCACTCAAGTCGAGTGGCTTTTTGGTTTTTTTAGGGTAGGTTAATGGCGTTAAAACGTGGCTTTTTTCTGATTATCGGACTTTGTAGTCTAGTCTTAGGGCTATTAGGTATATTGCTACCTTTATTGCCAACAGTGCCGTTTATTTTGTTGGCTGCTTATTGTTTTGCGCGTTCAAGCGACAGACTATATCAGTGGCTAATGAGTCACCCTTGGTTTGCCGATGCACTTAAAAATTGGCAGGCTCAAGGTGCTATTCGTAAAAGCTTAAAGAAAAAGGCATACCTAGTCAGCAGCCTCAGTTTTGTTACTAGTATTGTTATCGTACCGCTAATTTGGGTGAAAGTGATGCTGGCTTGCCTTGGAGCCGGGTTAATTATTTACCTGAGAAGCATCCCTGAAATTGACGGGTGATAGTGCACTGTGTTGGCTCATCATCTTGAAATTTAAGCGCTATTATCGCTCTCTTGCAGAGGTATTTCTCCTTCAGGACAATTGAATGGCAAAATTGCCTAGATTGAGATTACACTTCTGGCGTTAGTAGGTTGCAACTCGCTATAAAGCGGCTTAAGCTTGATGCCGATTTTTACACTTCGATGACATCGATACCGGTTTATTCCAATTGGGACTGGGGATGTCTGCAAACTAAAGTAGATTAAGTAAAGAATTATGGTAATGAATACTGACAGCTTGGCACTAATAAAGAACAGCATTAAAACCATCCCTAACTACCCTAAAGAAGGGATCCTGTTTAGAGATGTGACTAGCTTATTAGAAGATCCACAAGCCTATAAACTCACCATTGGACTTTTAGTGGAGCACTATAAAGATCAAGGTTTTACTAAGGTTGTCGGTACCGAAGCGCGCGGCTTCTTATTTGGCGCACCTTTGGCTCTAGAATTAGGTATTGGTTTTGTCCCTGTACGTAAGCCTGGTAAATTACCAAGAGAAACGATTTCAGAAAGCTACGAGCTTGAATACGGTCATGACGTGTTAGAGATCCACGTAGATGCCATTACTGCTGACGATAAAGTATTGGTTATTGATGACCTACTTGCGACAGGCGGTACAATTGAAGCGACAGTGAAACTGATCCGCAACTTAGGTGGCTCGGTTAATGATGCTGCTTTTGTTATTTCATTACCTGATCTAGGTGGTGAAGAGCGCCTAAAGGCAATGGATC
Organism: Shewanella sp. 30m-14; assembly: GCF_052977125.1. Lineage (NCBI taxonomy): Bacteria > Pseudomonadati > Pseudomonadota > Gammaproteobacteria > Alteromonadales > Shewanellaceae > Shewanella > Shewanella sp. 30m-14. The sequence continues at coordinate 48,619 of NZ_JBRILW010000007.1, forward strand.
TTAATCTAGTAAGCCTTTGTGAGTTTGAAGGCGAATAAACCATTCTATCTCAGTGATAAATGATGGTTTTAAAGAATAGACAACGTTGTTTATTCTTTATCTTAAAAGGTGAATTTATCACCGCAAAATCGCTCCTCAGTCGCTTGAGATAGCATGTAAAAGCGTTGCATGCTATTGTTCAACGATGTCGAGGAGCGTGCTCCCGAAACCGTATTCATGACACGTTGGGGAGTTCCATGTCATATCAGGTGTTGGCCAGAAAATGGCGCCCTGCCACATTCGAGCAAATGGTTGGTCAGTCGCATGTTTTGCATGCCTTAACTAATGCGCTCACTCAGCAAAGATTACATCATGCCTATCTGTTTTCCGGTACACGCGGTGTCGGTAAAACCAGTCTTGCACGTCTTTTTGCTAAAGGCTTAAATTGTGAGCAAGGCGTAACCGCAACACCCTGCGGTAAGTGTTCCGCTTGTGTTGAAATTGCCGAAGGGCGTTTTGTAGACTTGATAGAGGTCGATGCGGCATCAAGAACGAAAGTTGATGATACCCGAGAGTTGCTAGATAACGTGCAGTACAGGCCGAGTCGTGGTCGCTATAAAGTGTACCTTATTGATGAAGTACACATGTTATCGCGTAGCAGTTTTAATGCACTGCTAAAAACTCTTGAAGAGCCCCCAGAGCATGTAAAATTCCTATTAGCGACAACGGATCCTCAGCGCTTACCAGTGACAGTGCTTTCTCGTTGCTTGCAATTTAACTTGAAGAGTTTGACTCAAGATGAAATAGCCACTCAGCTAAAGCATATATTGACCCAAGAGCAATTAAGTTTTGAAGATGCAGCATTAACTCTGCTCGCTAAAGCGGCTAATGGCAGTATGCGTGATGCATTAAGCCTGACGGATCAAGCGATTGCATTTGGCGCAGGCCAAGTAAAGCTTGAGCAAGTGCAAACGATGCTCGGTAGTATCGACGAAAAGCATGTTCTAGCCTTGCTAGAAGCATTGGCTAAAGCCGATATTATGGATTTGATGCAAGTGACGGCCAAAGTGTTGTCATTTGGCGCTGACCCTGAAGAGGTACTTCGCAGCTTACTAGAGCTTCTGCACCAAATTACATTGACACAGTTTGCACCAGCAGCTGCGCAAATGTCTTTATATAGTGAGCAAATCAGTGCGTTTGCTCAGCAATTATCCGCAGAACAAGTTCAACTATATTACCAGTTGTTATTAACGGGTCGTAAAGACTTGCCCCATGCGCCAGATCCTAAGTCCGGACTCGAGATGGCGTTACTTCGTGCCGTCACTTTCGTACCCGAAAAGCCTGTGACTCGCTGGGCCGTAGCGACTAAGTCTGATATTGCATTGCCAGAGGTAAACACATCATCTGTGCAAGTTACCAATAAGCCTGCCGTTACGACAGATACGACTCATCAAGCTGTAACTCAGCATGCGCCAGAGCCTGAAAATAGCGCTGCCGGTAGAGTTACCGACAGTGAAGTCGCTCCAGTTAAAGTAGATGGTGTTCCTGCTGCGGATGTATCTACAGCTCAAACGAACAATGAGCATCAAGGACCCGCTGACCAGAGCTCACAAGCGTCAACGGCTAAACATGCTGTTGCTGACATGCAGGATGAGCAGCTTGATAGCTTAAATAGTGAAATGGCAGTCATCATGAGCCAGGCTGAAGGGCAGGGCTTTAAAGATGCTACAGAGCAAGTACTGCCTGGCGAGCAGTCAAGCATTCAACCTGATCCTCAATTAAAGACTCCATCAAGCAGTCATTCAGATACTCATTCAGAGAGTCAGGCAAATGCACAAGACAATGTGGCGCAAAGTGGTTCACATCAAGCTCAAGTTGCACAAACTAGGCTACCTGATGATGCTGTTCAACATGCCTCTGAACAGGGTGATGTAGAACAAGCTGACGATGATCTCGCCTCATATGCTGATTATGCAGGCGCTTATGGTCACAGTGAGGATGGCGAAGATAACGATTATGGTTTTGAGCATGCCTCATCAAGTTATCAAACAGAACTAACTAGCCAGAATGCAAATCAGTTTGAAAGTCACACCAGTGAAGCGCAGTTAGCCCAATCACCAACATTACCAGAGCAAAATGCTGGAAGTGCTGATCCTACGGGAAGTGATGATATCTTGGATGCGGTCTTAGCAGCCCGAGCGACATTACTTGAGGGACTAGGAGAGGATGAACCTAAGGAGGAATCCTCAAAAAAGTCCTTAGAAGGTCGTAAACCTTTTACGCCTCCAGTAAGAAAGCAGCCTGCTGTTAAGGAGAGCGAAATCAGCTCGCAGCAGAGCCCAGAATCAAGTGAAGGCCAGAATTTAGCTGGCACAGAGGCCAAATCAGAGGTGATTGACCGGCCGCCATGGGAAGAGCCACATGAGCAAGACACTTGCGCGCGATTTGATGAGCCAAATGCAATAGCCCAAGCTGACAGTGAGATAAAGACAACGGATGAAGGTCAAACTCAAGAGGTTGTCGCTAAGCGAGAAGAGGTGAGCGCGATACAAACGGCACTTGATTCATCTCCTGTTCAGGATGCTGAGCTAAACTTACCAACATTACCCAGTGGTGAGCTAACGGGCAATGTGGTCGATTTGAAATGGTATCGGTTTATGTCAGAGCTTGAAGTTGGCGGCCGAGTGCGGCAGCTAGCAGTCAACTCTGTGTGTCATCAGTTTGAACAGCCGTTATCATTACTGCTTAAGCCAGATCAGAAGCATTTAGGCGCTGACATCGCGATTAAACAGCTTGAAGAGGCGATGACAAATGCCTTAGGTGAGCCGTGTAGTATCAGTGTGTCGGTGGGGGTGGACAATGATAGAGAAACCCCGCTTGAGGTGAGAAGACGCTTTCATAAAGAAATTTTAATCCAAGCGCATCATGATTTAATGACCGATGATAACGTGCGTTGGCTTACGCAAAATATGGGCGCACAGATGACGGCTGACTCGTTAACCTATGAACCAGAGTTGCTGGTTCAGAAGGGGAAACTGATTGAGTTGATCAATATTGCGAACTTTAAGCGGTTAACTGAGTCATAATTTTACAATTGAATTTCAGCTTTCATTGCTAATCACTGTTTTTTTAGTAAAATTAGCCCACTTTATTTGTTGTGATAAATAATAGAAGAGAATTAGAGTATGTTTGGAAAAGGCGGTATGGGCAACTTGATGAAGCAAGCCCAGATGATGCAAGATAAAATGGCTAAAGTGCAAGAAGAGATCGCACGTATGGAAGTCACTGGTGAAGCTGGTGCAGGCCTAGTTAAAGTCACTATGACAGGTTCTCACAGCGTACGTAAAGTTGATATCGACGCAAGCCTGCTTGAAGACGACAAAGAGATGCTAGAAGATCTTATCGCAGCCGCTTGTAATGATGCAGCGCGCCGTGTAGAAGAGAATCAAAAAGAGAAAATGGCTGAAGTGACCGGCGGTATGCAACTACCACCAGGCATGAAGATGCCGTTCTAGTTTTAAATTACTGTTTTAATGGTGTATTTACGCCATTGGATTGGAGGCGGCCAACGAATAGTTAGTAGCCAAATCCCAGCGATTAAAAACAAAAAAAGCTCAAGCAATTTGCTTGAGCTTTTTTGTGTCTGGACCTTACTGTCTCAACCAACCATCAGGAATATTCAGTGATTTTATCACTTTTGCCGGTGTACCAGCCGCTAAGCAATTTGGTGGTATTTTATCAACCACTATCGAACCTGCAGCTATGACTGAGTTGTCGCCAATAGAAGAGCCTGCTAGGATCATCGAATTTGCACCTACCCATACATTATTTCCAATGATAACAGGGCCTTTCTTTATCTCTCTGTCAGGCGTTAATTGATGGAAATCAGTATCAAAAATATATGTCATATCGCCTATCTTGGTGTGATGACCTATTTTAATAGATTGAGTCGCGCAAATATTGACCCCGTCATTAAAAAATGAACCATCGCCTATTTCTAAAAAAGCTCCTGCTTGTACTGTAATATTTTGATGTAAGCGAAAAGACCGAAAGCAGCATTGTCTACCAAGGTGCATAGCGCCTTTATTGTGAATATTGGGCCATCCACCACTGAAAGATGGCGTACCATTCATTGTAATCTTCTTTCTTTTACAGAAAAGCTTAATAGAGAGTGCTTTCAGCTTTCGACGAAGACTCATTTTTTTACACATACTTATTTTCCGAATATTTACACTAGATGAGCGAGAGCAGCTCGTGATAATCATGAAGCAATGATTAACAGACGTGTCTACTAGGCATTAGTTATATGAGTTGCATTGATATGGACGATATGGGTGTCAGCAGCTTGGATACTGCAAAAAAGGAGTGTTTTTTACATGAACCTTCAGTGAGTGGCAAGGAGTTATTCTGCAGACTTTGATCTACAATGGGTTTGACTTTACCTCGGCGGTTAAGCACTAAATGGATAAATATTAGTATACAAGGAATATGCATATGACTTTAATGATTAAACTGGCTTTTCGCTCTGAGGTGTCAGGCTTTAACTGGTAATGCTTATTATTTTAGTCAATATCACTGGCTTTTCGTTTTTTATTGTTCTTTGTTCTTGGTACTGCATTTGGCTTTAGTCTTGCGGGCTCAATAGCAATATGGCAGACTCTTGCCGATAAACTGCCCTTCGATGCGTTGGCCTTGACGCACTTTTCGACTTGGAAAGACAGAGTGAAACAAAAGCTAAAAGGACTGGGGTTTTCCTTAGTCATCTTCATCGTTATTGTCATCTTTAATGCGCTGTTTGGCGCGCCGCCTATTAACTTAAGTGGTATCGAAAAATACAGCGAACGTATCCCTGCTGAAGAGGCTCGAGATCTGGGTTTTATTCTATTTAAGAATAAGCGCTATCCCGAAGCGAGGGCATTTTTTACGCCTTCAGCACAGTTAGGTGATGTCGGTAGTCAGTTATCACTCGCTACACTTTATTTTTACGATTTGACTACAGCTAACAATTACCAGCAGGCGTATCATTGGTTTAGCAAAAATAGCGATAATGCTTTTGCTCAATATTATTTGAGCTTGTTGTATCACTTTGGACATTACGTGCCTCAAAACCAGATAAAGTCATTATTCTGGATAGAAAAGTCCGCAGCACATTCTTTTCCTGCAGCGCAGCATAATTTGGCTGTCTATTACTATAACCTAGGCGATTTCAGCCAAGCTTACCTTTGGGCACGTTACGCTAGAGGTAATGATTTTTCTCAGGCTCGCAGCCTAGTTAAACAAGCCGCAGATCATTTGACAGCGCAAGAAAAAGCCATTGCTGACCAAACCTATAGAAACAGCAATACTAAGCATCGCTGGGACTCAGAGAACAATAACCAGATTAGTGCACTCTTAGAGCAGGTATTTTAGTCATGAAGATACATTCGATGTCACTGGAGTGCGCCAGTGGTCAAACACAGCAGATGGGCGCGGTGGCAAGCCGTACCACATTAAAGCACCGACTCAAAGAGATACGAGACACTGCTATCTTTGATGAGAGTGTATCTGAAGGCGCTGTAGCCAAGGGTGAGCAAGTTAAAGGCGATAATTCAACTGAAGCGCTGACCATGCCAATGCTGATTGTTCAAGCTGGGGTCAAAGGCAGTGAGATCACCTTCACTTATGATTTTTTGAGTAAAGATGAAGGTTTATTAGCCCTGTATTATACGAGCAATAAAGGTGGGCTTGAGCGTCAAAAGGAGTTTGGCTTTGTCAGTTTTAGCGAGCTTGAGTTGCATCTGCAGCGGCTCTTGAGTGAGAGTGAGGGCAAGTTTGTTGAACACTACTTTCCTAAAAGTTCCCGATTTAGTTTGTTGCTCAAGTATTTGGGGGGCGCCTATATCACAGCAGCTTGTCTGGGCTTATTGTCTTTCATCTTTTTATCTGATGTGATTTGGCATGATGATATTTTTAATTCAGCCTACATTGCTGGGGGCGTGATTTATGCTCTTACGCTGCCCATATTGCTGCTTAAGGCCTTGTCGCAGAAAGGCAGAGAGCGTGCAGAGCAAGTCGGCCAGAGCACGACTAAACAAGTGTTTGGCATATTAGTGGGTAATATAGTCTTGAGCTTTGCACTGGTTGCTGGTGGCTGTAATTTATTGCATGTTATCAACGCCAAGCCTGCAGAGCTAGACATTACTTTTTCTGATAAAAACCAAGATTATTGGGGGAAAAACTGTAAGGGCGGCGTTAACATCGAACACTTCTCAGGGACTGTCTGCTTGGAGGATAGAGCTTATTGGAAGATTATTCATCCTAGTATGAAAGCTGTTGCACTGGGAGAGTCATCGGTTATTGCTTTTAAGGTAAAAGCCATCGAGCTTAAATAGTCGCACTTAAGATCCTTAGGGTATTTATTTAGTCTGCACTTTTCACTTTTTCCTAAGTTATTATTGGCCCTTCAAAACTGTTTCATCAGCGTATCAGACTTGTGATTCAAGTCTTGATGGTTTCCTGATGGATAAGCGCTTATTAGCGATATCAGCTACCTCACACAGTTTAATTTATCTGTTAGAACCGCTACTTTTATTTTAAATCTGCTTTTAATCAATTCAGTTCATGAAAATGCTTCCTATGCATTTCGCCTATGGTTCAAATATCTGCTTTATATATTCAAAGCCAAATAACTAATTGAAAATGTTTAGTTTGTAAGTATATTTGGTTTTTTGTTTAGCGCTCTTTTTTAGCGTAGCATCACTCTGCGATGTTGCGCATTGGTAATCATTTTGTTTGTTTTTGTGTTGTTAATGTTGCTACGTGTATACTGGTATGATAGGTTGACTGCATAATGTTGGGATAGCTAGAGATTAGTTGCACTAGAATTTATCGATTCAAAGGTTAGTTACATCAGAAACAGTTGCACATTGAATTAAAACTATAAAACTCAGAGAGGGAAGTTATGAATACCAATCAAAGGATGTTTTGCCGCAGCGCACTGTCATTATGTATTGCTGGATTATTTAGTTCTGCAGCTATAGCAAATGACGCGGAGCAAGAAAGTAACAACGTTGAACGAATTGCTGTAACGGGTTCAAACATTTTTAACGGTTCCGCTAACGCTTCATCATCATCGCCGATTACTGAAATAGGAAGAGACAGCATTGAAGGAGTGGCGGCAATATCTCTTGGTGATGTATTAAATAAAGTCCCTTCCGTGACTGCATCGATTAATGGTTCAAGTGATAATGTTTCTCTTGGTGGCGCAGGTAGTAACGTTGGTGTTTCGACTACTTCACTTCGTAACTTAGGCACTGCTCGAACCTTAGTATTAGTGAATGGTCGTCGTTATGTCTCAGGAGTTTCTGCAAATACAGGTTATGGTGTTGATTTAAACTCGATCCCGCCAGCGATTATTGAGCGCGTAGATGTACTAACTGGCGGGCAATCTGCTATTTACGGCTCTGATGCCATTGCTGGTGTTATTAATATTATCACTAAACAGAATTACGAAGGTTTGGAAATCAATGCTTTTGCGGCCGATTCTTCTGAAGGGGGAGCAGAGAGACAGAACATTGACTTTACCTATGGTCAGAACTTTGATGAAGGAAATGCATGGGTTTCTGTAGGCTACTCCAATCAAGAGGCTTTAAACTCGTCAGAAAGAGACTTTTCCAGATATGAAATGAGATTTCTTGATACCAATGGTGATGGCATCAGGGACTCTATAGCTAGACGAGATGGCCCTGGTCATGTTGATGGAGCATCACTCGGTTATGGTGATCTAAAAATATTTGGTAATGGGGACCCATTTAATACCAATCAGCCTTTGCTTGACGGCAATTTCCAACCTATGGGCGAATCTGACTGGGATAATCAACATGCTAATCGTACTTTAGTTACCCCGTTCCAACGCTTCAATGTCGCTTCCGGGATGAGTTTCGATGTATCTGAAAATTCAGATTTAAAAGTAGAGCTAAACTACTCACAGACAAAAGCCAGTGTTGATTTAGAAGAAGCGCCAATTGACGTTGTAAACAATATCTTTAGAAAAGGAGATGGTGGTACTACAGGTATCGATGTAGCAACGAGTCCCTTCTTCGTAGGCAGTAGTGCTGGACAGCAGCTTCTTGCTGTCATGGGTGATAATACTTCTCTTGATGGTGTATCGACGAATAGACGTACCTATGAGTTTGGTAATCGAACAACTGAAAATCACCGTGAGACTTTCCGTATTGCAGGTAGCTATAACTATTATTTTGATAATGATTTGGACTGGAAAACGAGTGCTACTTATGGCATCACTTCGCAACAACAGCAAAATAGCGGTGACTTTAGTATCCCTCATATGCAACAGGCTGTGACGATTGAAGACGATGGCAATGGTGGTTATCAGTGTGCCGATGAAATAGCTAGAATTTACGGTTGTTTACCTGTGAATCCATTTGGTACTACTGACAGTTTGGCAGGCCAAGCCGGGATTGTCGGATTTTCTGATGAAGCAATGAAGTATCTTGCTGTTAGCACTGGTCAAACGGGTAAAGTTGAACAATTTGTTATTAACAGTGTTGTATCTGGAGAGTTAGATTTATCTGTTGGTCACGATAATATGGGATTTGCTGCAGGTCTTGAATACCGTAAAGAGTCCGCAGTTGAAAACCCAGATAGTTTTCGTCAGTTAGGCATTACACGCGAAGGCGCGGTGCAACCTATTGACGGTAGTTTTGATGTCGCCGAAGTTTTTGGTGAGCTTTATATTCCAGTTGCTGACTGGCTGAATGTGAGTTTAGCGGGCCGTGTGGGCGACTACTCTACAATCGGTACCACATCAACTTATCGACTCGGTCTAGATGCACCCATTAATGATGTAATTCGTCTTCGTGCTAGTCAATCAAGCTCTGTGCGCGCGCCAAACATTAATGATATCTTTTCTACAGGAACAACCAGTGTCGCTAACCCTACCATTGATGTTTGTAACGGAGCGAGCAGTTCAGGGACGTCGAATAGAGATGTTAACTGTAGTTCTATTTCGGCTATTGCAAACCGAATGGCGACCGATCCAAATGGCGAGTATGTATTGGTTGGCTCAGAAACCAATAATACTTTAGTAATGCAGAGCGGCTCTCCAGATCTTAAAGAGGAGACTGCTGATTCATTGACTTTAGGATTTGTTGTAACGCCGATAGATAATTTATACGTTTCACTCGATTATTATGATATCGAAATTGAAGATGGTATTACCACAATCACTCCCGATATTATGGTTGAGCGTTGTTATGACGCTGACCCATCACAATTTGATGCAAGCTGTGGCGGCAAAGTCGTGCGTGACGTAAAAGACGGTCCAATTCTAAATATTTACTCTACATCAATTAATGCCGATACCATTTCAACTAGCGGTTTAGATCTTGAGATAGGTTACTCGCTTGAAGATTTACACTTAAATTTAATCGCTAACTATCTCGGTGAATATGAAATTGATACACCAGGTGGAAAAATTGATAATTTAGGAAAAACCTTATTCCCTGAGTATCGTTATACGATGAATGCCTCTTATGACATTACTGATGCTTTTAACTTATATGCACAGTTGACTTACCGCTCTGAAACTAAGGGTGTGCTTGGTGAAACGACGCTGTCGGATGATCTAAACACTATGGATGCGGTTTACTATGTTGATCTTAGAGCTAGCTACCAAATAAATGATGCTGTTAATGTTTATCTTGGCTCAAATAACTTATTTGATGAGCAGCCAGATATTCAGGCGACGAGTGCGGCAGTCGGTACCAATACTACGCCTCAAGCTTATGATGTTATTGGTCGTCAAATCTTTGCTGGTGTTAAATTGACATTCTAATAGCTGGGAAAGGCATGCTCTTTTTATAACAATAAATGCCTTGTTGTCGGTGTAATGTCCTAAAACCTAATCAATGTTGATTAGGTTTTATTTTACTTAAAAGTTAAGGAGTCCCGCTTGAAGCCTACTGAGTTATTTTTCCTACTTATGCTATTTGTCGCGCTTGTTTGTGGGCCAGTGTTAGCTGTGGAAAGTCAAACAAAAGTACCTGTTCAGGCCAAGGTGAGTTGGGTAAAAGCGGGGCAACTTCCAGCTCCTAAAGGCTTTAATCAATCTATCGGTATAGCTGGTGCCTATAGTGCATTTGTCGGTAATTACCTTGTGGTTGCTGGTGGGGCTAATTTTCCTAAGGGCCACCCTTTTTTTGATAAGGGGGTTAAGCAGTATTATTCAGATATTTTTGTTTTTGATACCGCAAATAATCAATTTGAGTTAGTAGCTCATGGGCAATTACCCTCCGCAAGAGGTCATGGTGCAGCTGTGGTTGTTGACAATAGTCTGTATCTTGTTGGAGGTAAAAATAACGGCCAAGCCTTCGACTCTATTCTAAAGCTGACACTAGATGATAACTCTCAACCTGTGGTTAATGCTGTTAATCAACTGCCTTTTACTTGGGATTCTGGCGCGGCGGCCTGGCAAGACGACTCACTGTTTTTATTTGCCGGTAAGCATAACGGCGTAGTGAGTAATGCAGTGTGTCAGTTTTCTTTGAAACAGCAAAAATGCATCAATAAAGATAAGATAGCGCCAATCCCGGGGCTTGCGAGAGCCGATTTCCCCTCCATAAAGCATCACAAACAATTTTATGTATTTGGTGGTGCAAATATGCTGGCAGGAAAAGGACGTTATGTTCTAACCGACGCTTATGCGTTTGACTTTGAAGCACTAAGCTGGAGAACACTTACACCGGTTACAGTTAAAGACCAACCCTATTCTGTCGCTGGTGGTGGGGTTGCGGTGATTAATGATGAGCAATTCATTTTACTTGGTGGTGTAAACAGGCAAGTGTTTAACGATGCTATTTTTCAATTGGCGACTAGCTCACAGGATAGGCTATCTAAGTTCAAACAATATTATTTTAGTTTGAATGAGCAAGAGGTTAACTTTAGCCGCCAACAGCTTATTTATGATCTCAATAAAGATAACTGGTCAACTTTAAGTAAGGAGGTGCCTTTTACGGGGGGAGCGGGGCCCCTTGCTATATCGCAAAAAGATAACCAAATATATTGGATTTCTGGCGAGATAAGGCCGGTTATCCGTACCCCTAATGTGTATCAAGCCACTATTGAACCTGTTCAATAAAACTGTCGTCTATTTCATTATCTTGTTTAGTACATTGATATTTATTAGCAGAGCCTGGATCTGAGACTCGCTTATCCCCTCAACTTGCTAAACCAATAATCACTTAAATTAGTTAAAGCTTTCTACAATGGTTTACCTAGTTGCACCTTATTTGAAGGTGTAACTTGTAAGCCGCTTTCCTGTACCCAGCAATATTAACTCCTACGACTATCACTAGCACTACCAATTATCTAGTTATACTATTATACCACAAAGTTCTTGTCCAATTTTTGCACACATGTTTGTATTGGTGGTGTGACAGGTTGATATGTAAAACCGTGGATCAGATATTTGAGTCGCTACTACAGGACTCACTGAGTTCGCGTAAGACTTCAATAAGATAAGAACATGGGTACTTAAGCTGTTTGTAGCGTTAAAGTGGTTCAGGATGTATAGCTTGAGTAAAGAACCTTTAGATTATCAGCCACTTATTGCTGGCTTTGTCATGGATAACACTTAATTTATAAAGGTGACATTATGCTGAGAACAATTAGATTAACAGCGCTATTTATTGCTTTATGCTCCATGGGCTTTAGTAGTGGATATGCGCAAGCAAACACATTGGTCGCAAATTTTGATGCGATGCATGAAACAAGCCCAACGAGCCAAGGTTGGAGTGATTTCCTTTCGGGGCAAGCTACGGGAACAGTAGTGCAAGATTTAAATGCCGCAAGTTGGAAGTCAACGGGAAGCAGCGGCAGAGCGCAATGGAATATGCTTCCAACTACCGAGCTTAATAATGAGGCTAGTCTAAAAGGTTGGCGAATGAGCTGGACTAGTCGCGTTGAGTCTGGCGGCTATATCACTGATTACTACGCAAATGGTGCTTTACGTTTTCTACCAATATTGAGTATTAGTGCGTCGGGAGATTTAGTCGTAAACCTAGTTGGGGGAGGAGAACATACATTAGTTTCAGGAACGGGAGCGGATAGCTATCATCAATACGTGGTTGAGTATGATCCACTTACTCAACTTGCTAGTTTCAGCTTTGATGGAGTGATAATTGATCCTGCTTGGGTTGGTGAGGCCAGCAATCAAAATATGCTTGCATGGGGAAATGGTTCATCAAACATTAATGGTATTGCTTATTATAGAACTGTCGCCTTTGAGACGCTCAGCGAAACAGTACCTGAAGAAGCTAAGATTATTGCAACGTGGGACTCATCTGGGATCACTTTTGATGGCGAAAGCCAATTTATATCGGTTGATACTGAACTTGCATCTGTACAGCAGCTGGCCCGAGGTAGCATATTTACCAAGTTTAAAGCCACGGGGACAACAGCAACTCTTTTTAGTGCTTCCAATTCAGCCGAAGGTTCAAGTGAATTTGCAATACTGATTAATGGTGATGGCACGTTACGGGTGCATGCTCGAGAGAACGGCAGTTTTGTCAATGACTCAAAAACCGTCACCACATTCAATAATAATCAAGAGCACAAAGCACTGATTATGGTGGATGCAAACGGTACCCAAATCTATGTCGATGGCCGGTTAGCATTCAGTGGTAATGCAACTAGCTTTCTTAGCGCCATTGCGGGGTTAGATAGCATGAATATTGGTCGTAACCATGATAGTAATGGTGGCCAATGGTATTTCAGCGGCAGCATAGATGAAACCCGTATTTATGACAATATACTGACGGCAGAGCAAGCTGAGGCTCTCACTCGGTTATCGACTGTGGTGGCGACTTTTGATAGTAACCTCAATACCGATCCCCTCTTGGCTGGCTGGACAAATGATAGTGCGGACTCTGGCGCAGGCAGTTTAGTCAACGAACAAGGTCAAGCTGCTTGGCAGGCTAGTGGTATTAATGGCCGAGCTGAGTGGGAAATACAGCCTAGCGTGCAAGTTAATCGAGATGCGACAACCTTAGGCTGGAAAATGACCACCACGAGTCGAATTGTGTCGGGCAGTGCGATTTCTGATTACTACGCAAATGGTAATAAACGCTTTTTAGCTTTGTTAAGTATCAATGGCAATGGTGACTTAGTCGCAGCGTTGGAGGGAGGCAGTAGTCATACATTAGTGCCGATGACTGGTGCGGATAAGTACCATACCTATGAAGTGATTTACGATGTTGAAACGAGCTTAGCGACGTTTTATTTTGACGGTATTGCAATCGAAACTTGGGCTGGTTCCGCTACCAGTCAGAATGTCATAGTGTGGGGTAATGGCTCTTCTGGCACAAATGGTGTTGCCAATTACCGTTATGTCAACTTTGAGACCTTTGGTAGTGGTCCGGCTATCTTTGAAAGTATTGTTTTTCAAGGAGATCAAGAAGGCGATGATGGTATGAGTCATTATCGAATACCTTCCATGGTCCAATCTGCAGATGGCTCAATACTGGCGTTTATTGAAGGCCGTCCAAGTGGTGGAGATCCTGGGCAAGTGGGTCAGATTAACATCTCTTTAAAACGTTCAATTGATAATGGACGTAGCTGGCTACCTGTGCAGATTATTCATCAAGATCCAGCGTTTGATTATTCAGATCCCCGTCCATTTGTTGATAAATCGACAAATACGGTTTATGTGTTTTATGTGCAGTGGCCAGACTTGTGTGCACAAAATGGTAACTGTGTCGCCCCGGGTGATGCTAACTATTTGTACTATAAAAAAAGTATTGATAATGGACTGACATGGTCCGCCGCAGTCGATGTTACTTCGCAAGTTAAAGATCCGACTTGGCGTTCAATAAACCCAGGTCCAGGGCAAGGGATCCAATTGCAATGGCAGACTTCAGCTCAAGGTGAACACAATGGCAGAATGATTTTTCCAGCCATAGTGCGTGCTGGTAATAGCCTGTTTTATGTTGCGACAGTGTTTAGTGACGACAATGGCTTAACTTGGCATAAAGGTGAGTTTACGCCTGTTTCTGGACCGACCGAAGCTGATATGGTTGAGCTTAATGATGGAACATTATTATTGTCCGCTCGCAATGATGGAGGCGCAGCAGGTACTCGTTATCACTTCTTGAGTCATGATGGCGGGATCACATGGACGCAAACAAGTCATGACTTGGCTGTTTCTAAGGTTGATATTGGGCTCACTCGATTTTCAGCGATAAGAGCGGGAAATGCTGAAGATCTTATCATTGCTACTGCGCCCATAGGTACAACATCAGGCCCTAATCGTAATAACTTGGGGATTTGGGTCAGTACAGATGAAGGGACTAATTTTGGCACTCCTTATCAATTAGTTTATGGCATGAGTGCCTATTCTGATGTGGTAAGGCTAAATGACGGCTCTATTGGTGTGATTTATGAGGCGACGGGAAGCACGCTATTGAAGTTTCTAAACTTTGAGCTGAGCAGCCTTGAGCGGCAGTAAGCTGGCTGTTTTACAGTGCTATCCATGGCTATGAAATAGAAACCTAGGCTGTTAGCTATAAGTATGGCTAACAGTCTACATTTCGAGCCGTTAAGCTAAGGCGTCGATTTCATCTGCTATAAGCTGTTTGATAACCGCCCAGTGAGACTCTTGCCAGTCCCCCTTATGGGGTAACATCGAGAAATGATCTGCATTTGGTATGCTAATTTGCTTTATATCTTGGCTTGTTTGGTCTTTATAGCGCTTGAGCTGAGCAATTTTGACACAAGTGTCGAGCTCACCATGCACTAATGTTAGGTTAAGGTGCATTGCGGGTAAGTCGCTTGGGTTGCATGCTTGGTAACGCTCAGGAAAATCTTTTACCGTGCCTCCCATTAGCCTATGTATTTGCTGAGGCTGTTCAAGATCATCGGCTGCGGTTAAATCTAGTATGCCGCTAATAGAAATAACGTTTCGAATAGCAAGTGCTTGTGGGCTGAAGAGGGGACTGCTTGGAGATATCTTCGATCTAGAAGCCGCCCAAGTTGCCAAATGTCCGCCGGCAGAATGCCCGATTAATAGGATCCGCCTTAAGTCCAAACCCTCCTCAAGGCTAATATGTTGAAGCATGTCTATGCCTGCTGCAATATCCTTAAATGTTGCGGGCCATGGCGCTTTGATATTGTCGCCTACACTATCCATGCGACGATATTCTAAGTTCCATATTGCGACATTAAAGCCTTGCAAGTAATCAACAATGGCACTGGTAGCATATGTTTCAAGAGTATGATTATCCTTCCAATAACCACCATGAATCACGATAACAACAGCTGTTAGTTTCTCTTTATGACTCGGTGTATAAAGGTGGGCAAACTGCTGACTATCGTTGCCATAATACACTTTTTTTAGCTGATGCTTATTCATAGTCTTGAACTGGTGTGGTTGATAATCACTCAACGGTATAATAGGTGTACCAAAAGATCAATGTTTAATGAAAGTAAGCCCAAAGTTTACTTTTGCTATCGATGTGGCATCTATTTGGGATAATTGTGTATACATTCATAGCACCACTGGTATGATAGCTAGATAGGTATAAAACTTGTTAGGTGCTAAAGGAACTTCGAATGCCAATTACTATTAAACGTCCTGTTGAACGAAAAAAACTTTCAGAAACCGTTGAAGAAGAATTGGAACAGATGATACGCCAAGGTGAAATAGCCGAAGGTGAAGCGCTGCCGTCTGAAAGAGAGTTAATGGCGGCATTTGGAGTGGGCAGGCCTTCAATTCGCGATGCCTTGTCAGCACTTGCACGCAAAGGCTTAGTTAAAATTAGCAGCGGTGAACGAACTCGTGTGAGTAGACCTTCTCCTGAAACCATTATTTCTGAGCTATCTGGAATGTCAAAAGACTTTCTATCGCAGCCTAACGGATTGCAATATTTTGATCAGCTAAGAAGCTTCTTTGAATCGAGCTTAGTGCGCCATGCGGCTGAGTTTGCAACAAGTGAACAAATTGAAGAGTTAGAAAAAGCGGTCGCATTAAATGGCAAAGCAATAGATAACGAAAGCCAATTTAAAAAAACCGATATCTATTTTCACCATGTCATAGCATCAATACCTGGTAATCCCATTTTTTTGGCCATTCACCAAGCGCTAGTTGATTGGGTTATTGATGCTAGACCGGCTAAAACCAACGTTAAAGAGTTAAACGCTAAAAGCCATCAAGACCATGTCGATATTTTAGAATGCATTAAAAATCGTGATGTAGAGGGAGCGGATAAAAAGTTAACTCAACACATACAATATGTATTTGATAAGTATTACGATTAGTAGAGAAATATTTTCATGCTCAAGCAGTCTTTTCAGTAAAGGCTGCTTATCTATTTTTGAGCTTAATTAAAACATGAATTATTCATTCTAAGGGCTATCTTACGATAGCCCTTTTTTATTGCGCGCAGTTTGAGCGCTTTTGAAAATCGAAGCGCGAGGTTGCTTTAGTGTTAAATTAATTGTTGTTTTTTGTGGCCCTGATGTTTCCATGGTGGTATAACAGGTATACAGCTAACCACTAATATTTGAAACATATGACCAACAAACTAATAAAGTTAGCATTCTGTTTGATGTTAATGATGCCGCTACTTGCCGTCGCTGAAACGTTTGTCAGCTGGCAAAAGATCGAGACGGAGCTCTCTGGACCATTTCGTTTAGGTGCTGGTGCGTTCATAGGTGAGCAAGGTGAGCATGTTATTATCTCCTCTGGGTTGGAGTTTGAGCCGTTCACTCAAGAGCAACCATTAATCGTTGAAAACATGCTGCTAACCGCTAAGCAATCTCAGCTTGTTTATATTGTTACCGCCGATAGTGCAGTGGTACCGACTTCTTTATCGGCGAACGATGGCAATAGAGCCTATGCGGCTACTGCTCCTTTTGCTGGGGGGACACTTGTTATTGGTGGCATTAATGCGCAGCAAGCATCGAATCGAGTCAATCTACTGGTATGGCAACAGAGCGCTTCTGTATTAGAGAGTTTTTTATTACCGCCACTCCCCGTCGCCGTAAAATCGCCATCAGCTGTCATTGTCGAAAACACTGTGTATGTATTAACGGGGATGGATGCAAATAACCAGTTTTTCGCTTTGGATTTGAGCGCGTTAACAGCAGGTAAAAATTTGCTTTCAAACAATCAATTTGATTTTGAACGCTTCGCAGCCAAGAGCGCTTGGCGCGCTTTACCTGCATTACCAAGTGAAAGTACCACTTATCAAAATGGTGTGCAGTTAGCGGTTCAAAATGATGGCAGTGGTGAAAAAATATATGCGATAGGGGGCTATCGTCTATTAAACCAAGAGCCGAATTCAAGCCATATTCCTCTGCCCTTAACGGCTTTTTGGAAGTTTAATCCAGCCATTGAAACTCTCGCTAATCAATGGCAAAAACTCGGCGACATTTCAGAGACGAATAATGACTTTAATCAGCAAGTAAATAGCCTGGCAACATTCGGCCATTCACACATACTCGCCTTTACCGATAAGGGCGATACTTTAGCATTTAATGCGATAACTAATAGTTGGACGCAATATTTAACGGCGAATGATAATCGCAATACTCCAGCCGATTTTAGTGGCGGGATCACTGAAAGCACCATGACTGCAAACGGTTATGTTTATGCACTAAGCCCTAGTCTTGATAACCGCTCTGCATCTACATTATGGCAAGCATCATTAAAGCGACCAGCTAAGGATTTTGGTTGGATCAACATGACGGTACTAGTGACATATTTAGTATTTGTCGTTTTGGTTGGCTTGTTCTTCGTTTTCAAAAATAGAACCACTAATGATTATTTTCGTGGTGGTCAATCGATTCCTTGGTGGGCCGCTGCTTGCTCAATTTATGCCACCATGTTGAGTTCGTTAACTTACGTTGCGTTACCCGCGGTGGTTTTTCAGAGCAACTGGCTATTGTTATTGGGGATCTGGATGATCATTGCTGTCGCCCCTATTGCGATTTATGTTGCTATGCCGTTTTTCCGTCAGATTGATGCAACGAGCGCCTACGAATACCTTTCAAAACGCTTCAATATGAGCGTCAGATTATTTGCTAGTGGTTTATTTACGCTATTCCATGTAGGACGCATGGGTATTGTTATGGCACTTACTGCATTAGCTTTGTCTGCTGTTACGCCGTTATCTCCGAGTGAGAGCGTATTGATAATGGGAGTTCTTTGTCTCATCTATTGCACTATGGGTGGAATTGAGGCAGTGATTTGGACTGATACCTTACAAACCATAGTGTTACTTATTGGTGCAGTGCTGTGCTTTATCGTCATCATTGCAGGGTTAGACGGAGGTATGGCTGAGTTTATTAGTATTGGTCTTACGGATAATAAATTTACCATGGTGGATGTTGATTTTAGCCTCGATAGCATAACTACCTTGTCTATTTGGGTCGTTGTAATTGGTGGTATTGGCCAGAATCTATCAAGTTATACGGCAGATCAAGCCGTAGTGCAGCGTTACATGGTGACTAAGAACCCGAAAGAAGCCAGTCGTTCTATCTGGGCAAATGCCATTATTGCCGCGCCTGCAGCGCTATTGTTTTTCTGTATTGGTACTGGGCTGTATGCGTTTTACCAAACCCATCCTGAGAAGTTAGATCCTACAATTCAAATAGATCAAATATTCCCAACCTTTATTGCAACAGAGCTGCCCGTGGGGCTAGCAGGCTTGATTGTGGCCGGGATATTCGCCGCCGCACAATCTACCGTGTCAACTAGCATGAACTCCATTGCCACGACTCTTGTGACAGACTTTATACGCCCCTTTAATTTAGTAAAAACAGAACAAGGCTATATGAGCGCCGCACGTTGGCTGACGTTCATTATGGGCGTATTGGGAACCTTAGCGGGCCTTATCTTTATTGACCCTGAAATTCGCTCCTTAATGGAGGCGTATTTTAAGGTCATTGGCATGTTTATGGGGGCGTTAGGAGGTTTATTTGTACTAGGGGCATTGACTAAAAAAGCCAACTCATTTGGCGCGATAGTCGGAATTTTAGCTGGCGTTGCAACCATGGTTTCAGCTTGGCAGTTGGGATGGGCGAATGGTTACTTGTACGCCACGATAGGAATAGTGTCTTGTTTAGTGTTTGGCTACGTTGCCAGCTTACTGACACAAAACACGAAAGCAGCGAATAAAGACTTAACTGGATTAACACTTTACACAATGGACTCAGTCGCCATCAAACCATCGTAAACATCAGGCTTTAACAAGGGGATATGTCAGTGGTAAATAGAGAGTTAGAAAAGCAATTATTATTGTCGATGAAGCACTCTTTGATTGTTTCTTGTCAGCCAGTAGATGATGGTCCGATGGACAAGGTTGAGCACGTTGTGGCTATGGCGCTGGCTGCCGTGAATGGTGGAGCCAAAGGGTTAAGAATCGAAGGTGTCGAGAATGTACGGGCGGTGGCCAAGGTAAGCCCTGTGCCAATTGTCGGTATTATAAAAAGAGATTTAGCTGATAGCGCTGTGCGTATCACGCCATATGTTGATGATGTCAATGCGTTAGCAAAGGCTGGCGCAAGTATTATTGCATTTGATGGAACAGACAGGAGCCGCCCTGCATCAATGTTACAGCTATTAGAGGCAATCCACATGGCAGGTTGTGTTGCTATGGCAGATTGTGCTGATTATGAGGTTGGCTTAATGCTGGCTCAACATGGCTGCACTTTTATTGGCAGTACATTGTCTGGTTACACCGATAACTCAGCCCCTCCTTTTGAGCCTGATTATAACTTGGTGAGCCGCTGGGTAAGTCAGGGGCTGAATGTAATTGCAGAAGGGCGTTATAACTCTCCTGAGCGGGCAGCATGTGCCATAGAGCTTGGTGCGTTTTCCGTTACTGTTGGATCAGCTATTACACGTGTGGAACACATTACTCAGTGGTTTGTGGCTGGCGTTGAAGCGGGCGGTAATACCAGTGTACTGGCAAGTGAAAATGCCCAAGACGGTATAGGAGCCTTGGCTACATGATTATCGCAATTGATGTTGGCGGCACCAAGATATCGGCTGCGTTAATCAAGGGGACTAAAGTCATTGAACTCAGGAAAGTTGATTCAATTATCCATCAAGACTTAGCTAACCTTGCAAGTTACCTTGTTAACTTATGTGAAGGTTGGGCAGAGCAGGCATTTACGATTGCGGTAGCCTGTACTGGGCTTGTGGGAGCAGAGCGAGTTAACTTTTTATCTGCAAACGATTCGCTACCGCTAAAGCAGCAACTTGAAATAGGCTTTGGTTTACCTGTTGTTATGTTAAACGATGCTGCCGCTGCAGCCTGGGCTGAATATACCTTAAGGCCTGATAGGTCAGACAATACTTTGGCCTACATTACCGTTTCAACCGGTGTGGGTGGTGGCATTGTTCAAAATGGCAAGTTAGTGATGGCTGATGATGGATTTTGTGCGCACATTGGGCATATGTCAGTGAGTCGGTCAGGTTTGCCTGCAATAGAGTGTCATTGTGGCAGGTTTAACTGTGTCGAGGCCCTATCTTCAGGGACGGCTATCGCTAATCAAGCGTCAACTATTTTAAATAAAGGTGTTAGCTGCAAAACCGTTTTTAATGAGCATTTATCCCATCCAGAAATAGCCCAGTTACTAGAGCAGGCAACTGATACCATTGTTGAGCTTATCGCTAACATTAGAGCCTTAACAGGAACGCGTATCGTGGTGTTAGGCGGCAGTGTCGGCTCTACAAACTTATTTCAAGAGCGAATAAAAACCAAATTAAAGGCACTTCCTAAAATCTACCACGTCGAACTCGTTGCCCCTGTCTCTGGAGAGCATGCCGACCTTATTGGTGCAGCTTTGTATGCCGGTTCGGTAATTGGTTGTGATTAATAGATGCCAGTGTTTTACCTTTTGATATTGTGATTAATGATGCCAGTGTTTTACCTTGATATTGTGATTAATGGATGCCTGTGTTTTACCTTGATATTGTGATTAATGGATGCCTGTGTTTTACCTTGATATTGGAATTGATATGCAAGTAATTATTTTAGATACCCCAGAGCAAGTTGCCGAAAAGTCAGCGCAATGGGTAACAGAAGTCATTAAACAAAAGCCTGCGGCAGTTTTAGGTTTAGCTACCGGAAGCACGCCAATTAGTCTATATGAGCTTCTGGTGGAGCAATATCGACATGGCGACTTAAGCTTTGCCGATATCACCACATTTAATCTTGATGAGTACCACAATATTGCGGCTGAGAATCCTCAAAGTTACCGTACTTTTATGCAAAAGCATTTATTTGATCATGTTGATATTGCGCCTAGTCGGACGTATTTACCTACATGTAGCTCAGAGCAAAATCCTCGCCTCCAAGGCCAGGCGTATGAGCAAAAGATAAAAGATAAAGGTGGAATAGATCTGCAAATATTGGGCATAGGTGCAAATGGTCATATAGGTTTTAACGAGCCAACATCGAGTCTGTCATCACGCACCAGAATAAAAACTTTAACCAAGCAAACGTTAACAGATAACAGCCGTTTATTTGGTCAAGGTGAATTTCAACCAACAATGGCTATGACTATGGGGATTGCCACTATTTTAGAAGCTAGTTATGTGTTGTTGATGGCTACAGGAAAAAATAAAGCGTCGGCAGTGAAGCAAATGATCACCGGACCATTAAATGCCATGTGTCCCGCATCAGCGCTACAGTTACATCAGCATGCGGTTATTCTTATCGATAAGGCCGCCGCTAGCGAGCTAACTGAACAAGATTACTTTTTGTGGGCCGATAAAGAGCAGCAAAAAGTGACTGATAGTCACGGACTATTAACAATGTGCTAGCTTGTGTGCGGCAGTTAATTTGAGTGCTTCTTTATAAAGCCATATTGTTTAATATGGCTTTTTTTATTGCCGCAAAATAAGAATAATCAATCGAAAGAGAGTCAACTCTATGAGTTTAAAGAGGGGGGGGGATAAATCAATTTTAAATTGAGTCGGTATAGATAAAGAAAAACCATCATCAAGAT
The DNA here is from genome assembly GCF_052977125.1 of Shewanella sp. 30m-14. Lineage (NCBI taxonomy): Bacteria > Pseudomonadati > Pseudomonadota > Gammaproteobacteria > Alteromonadales > Shewanellaceae > Shewanella > Shewanella sp. 30m-14. The sequence continues at coordinate 70,612 of NZ_JBRILW010000007.1, forward strand.
GATGATGGTTTGATATATAGTGCATTAAATGCGACCTCACTATAAAACACTTAAAATATCGGCAAAATATTGGTGTTTTGCTATATATCGAAAGTCTAAGGAAATCTAGGTGTTAACGAGTTCGGCTTACTATTACTTATTGGGTTGGCCAAATGGGGTGGTTAAAGCTACCGACTTGGCCTTTAAACATAAATATAAGTAAGAAATAAGCGATAGCATCAGCATCATGGCGTTATGAAGCTGTATGCTCCATAAAGCCGGCGGCTTTCATTTGCACGATGACCTCCTCTTTTTCTTGTGGTGATAGAGCTCTAATTGGCAAGCGAGGATCGCCAACATCAATCCCATGTAGTTGCATTGCCGCTTTCCCTGCCGCGACTCCGCCATATTGCACAAGAGGTCGAATAAGGCCAATAACCTTATTCATTAAGTGAGTGACAGTTTGTTGCTCTCCTTTGTTAAACGCATCAATTATGTCCAAATACAGCGAGGCTGCGTAATTATAAGTACTACCAACAGCGCCGATAGCGCCTACTGCGAGCCCGCCTGGCAGTGACTCATCGACACCAAATGGAATATCGAATTTACCATTGGCTACTCGCTTACAGCGCTGAAACTCATATAAGTCGACATGGTTAAATTTTATACCTGCAAGGTTATCAATGACTTTATCTGCTTTGATAAGAAACTGTTCCATATCAAACATGACATTCGACATTCCTGAGTGGTAGTAATAAAAAGCTTTACTTGGCGCCGCGGCCGCGACGGTTGCGCAGTATTTGACAAGGCAATCGACTGAACTGGGTTTAAAAAAGCAAGGTGCAATAACGGATGTTGCAAATACATCAAGAGTGTCGGCGTGCTTAGTTAGCTCTAGCGTGTCAACAATGGATAGGGCACCAGTATGAACTGTAATACTTAGTTTACCTTGTGCGGCATTAACCCAGCGCTCTGCTACCGCTTTTCGCTCATTGACGGAGCAATTGAGGCCTTCGCCTGTTGTGCCGCAAATATAAACACCTTTAACATTTTGTTTGATGAGCAGTGCGGCAATTTGATCGATAACAGGCAGATTAACATCACCATTAATATCAAATGGAGTATGCGGTGCTGCGATTAATCCAGTTAGTTTTTTCATGGTAATCCTTTATTTAAATTAAAATATTTGTTTGCCATCAATCCATGTTTGGTTTACGTGTAAACTTGTTTGGTTACTCTTTTCAAGTACGGTGAAGTCTGCATTAGCGCCTATTGCAAGTAATTGCGTGGCTGTATTAATGCCGAGAAAGTCTGCTGGATACACACTTGCCATTCTTAGAGACTCTTCTAGTGAAATATCTAGCATAGTTTGGGCGTTGTTGACCGCCGTTATCATATCTAATGCAGAGCCTGCTAATTGACCGGTTTGGCTGGTTAACTTATTAGTGCTGAGTTGTATTTGATGACCATCAAACTCAAATGTTTGTTGGTTGCTACCAATGGTAGACATTGCATCAGTCACTAACATCATTTTTCCATTGCTTTTAACTTTGGTAGCAAGCTTTGCCGTTGCAGGGTGCACGTGATGGCCGTCTAAGATAAGGCCACACCAGCTATTCTTATCAAGAAGTGCAGCGCCTAGCATATTGGGGTCTCGGGATGTGAGTGGCGACATTGCATTAAATAGATGAGTAAACCCGATTGCGCCAGTATCGAGCGCTGTTTGAGTGAGTTCAAAGCTCGCATTGGAGTGGCCTAAACATACTTTAACATTGTGTGCTATTAGCGATTTTACTTGCTCTGTTGTCACACACTCTGGTGCGATGGTGACCACTTTTATACCTAGGTCGTTACGGCAATACACTGCCATTTCTTGATCACTTAGGGCCCTTATGTGCTGGCTATTGTGGATCCCTTTTTTGGGCTCGCTGATATGAGGTCCTTCAAAGTGAACACCTATAACGCCTGGAAGCCGTTTTTTAATGGCGTCAGCGATAGTATTTGCGGCATTGTTTAATGTGGTTAAATCACTGGTAATTAGCGTTGGAAGTAACCCAGTGGTGCCATAACGACTGTGGGCATGCACCATAGCTTCGAGAGCCGTTAAGTGAGTTTGCTGATTAAACAAATAGCCGCCACCACCATTAACTTGAACGTCAATAAAGCCTGGGGTTAATAATCCTGAAATTTTGAATTCTTTTGCGTTGTTTACGCTATCAAAAGCAATCACTTTACCATCTTGGAAAGTGATTGGCTGATCTTCCAAGATCTCTCTACCATTAAATACTTGCTCGGCTATCACTGTCGTAATCATGATTTATTAGGCTCTATTGCTGAAGACAATCCCACTTGATGCGGTTCTATGATCCGGCGCTGAGTGAGTGTAAGGTTAGCCAGTTGCGCTACCTGTCATAACAGGTATCTCGTCAACCTGTTATACCAATGTACCAGTTGTTTGTTTTTTGTCAAAGAAAAGTTTCGTGTTGATGTGGCTTATGCTTGTTGGGGAGTGAATTGCGCACGAGTCTATTTTGGATTGATGTTATCTCTGTGAGGGTCAAACCCGCAGGCTGATTAGTTAAACTAGATATTGATGTGCAAGCTGTGATGCTATTGAGGCATAGCAGTACTAGCTATGCAAACGAATGTCCATAAACAAAATTGCATCTATACTTACATGGTGGTGTAATAGGTATACCTGTTAGGTTTTTATTATGATAAGGAAAACGATTGATGGAATATATTGTTGGCGCATATGCTACTGCTCCTTCGGCTGCAGGTTGGGAGCCTGAGCTTGAGACACAGTATTATCAACATTTAAAGTCCGAAGAAAACATTATTGGTATTGAACATCCTTTTGTCGGTAAGTTACATCCTTATGATGATGAATGGTTTTTAAGTAATGTCAGTAAGGACTGGCAGTTTGTATTTACCTCTATTCCAGGAGTGATGGGACAGTTAGCGAGTAATCCCCACTTCGGTATAGCGTCAACAAATGAAGCCGGTAGACAAGCCGCATTAGTTTTTTATCAGCAGGCTCAACAAGCGATTATTACATTAAATAATCATCTTGGACGGGAGGCGGTAAGTTTTCTTAAGATTCATACGGCTCCCAAAATATCAAAAAATTCAACATCGTCTGTTACAGCCTTACAATATTCATTAGAGACAATGTTGTCGTGGGATTGGCACGGAGCAAAACTGGTTATTGAGCATTGTGATGCCTATATAGAAGGCCAAGATGCAGAAAAAGGATTTATGCGTTTAGAAGATGAGATCTCGGCTGCACAATACGTTAATAGTAAACTACAGAGTGACCTAGGTATTAGTATTAATTGGGGGCGTTCGGCAATTGAGGCTCGCAGTACTAACGGACCTTTACAGCACATTGAATTGGCTAAGCAGAGCGGATTACTGAAAGGCATTATATTTTCTGGAGCCAGTGATATTGAAGGGCCGTATGGCAAGTGGAAGGATACCCACATGCCTCCTGCTAAAGATCTCTATATTCCAAGTTATGCCGAAGGTTCATTATTGACCTTTAAAGAGATCGCAAATTCATTGCAGGCGTGTCAACCGCACAGCTTGAGCTTTATCGGCGGTAAAATTTCTTTGCAACCAAACCGAGCCGATGTTGAGCAACGTGTTTCATATATAAAAAGTTTACTGACCTTGTTGGATCATGCTTTAGAACCAAATGGAACGTCAGTTTCTTAAAATGGGACTAGGAGCTGTTAGATTTCTAATTAAAGTTAAGTGTTTTTAACGGCAAATTTAGCCGTGAAGCGGTGGGGATTTTAGAGAGTATGTCTGGTTTTATTTAACGTGAAATCACGCTCAAATTCAGGCTTTCTATGTTAACATCCCCAACCAATCTATTTAGCAAAGCTTTTTCCTTTGGCTATTTAATTCAATTTTAGAGGTGTGCAGCACCTTGTTATGCGGAACGTTAAATGAAATTTAGTCCACTCGTTGATGAGCTCATTCAGTCACTTCGTTGTTTACCTGGTGTTGGCCCAAAATCTGCCCAAAGAATGGCGTTTCAGCTGTTAGAGCGTGACCGTAAAGCGGGATCTAAACTTGCTGACTCGCTAGCTAAAGCGATGTCAGATGTCGGACATTGTCAGTCATGTCGTACTTTCACCGAGGAAACTTACTGCCCAATTTGTGTCAGTACAAAGCGTGGTCATTCAGATGTGATTTGCGTAGTTGAAACTCCTGCGGATGTGTTGGCAATTGAGGCTGGCGGTCATTTTTCTGGGCGATACTTTGTCTTATTAGGGCACTTATCTCCGCTTGACGGTGTTGGCCCTGAAGAGTTAGGGCTGGCGCTACTTGAGCAGCATTTAGCGTCAGGTGATATCAATGAGCTTATTTTAGCGACCAATCCCACTGTTGAGGGTGACGCCACTGCGCACTATATCGCCGATATGGCAAAGCGTCACCAACTAACCGTTAGCCGAATTGCCCATGGTGTACCCGTCGGCGGTGAGCTGGAGTATGTTGATAGCACCACGTTAGCGCTTTCTTTTAACGGACGTTTACCGATTTAATGTTTGTGTGCTTTGCATGATGAAGTGCATATAAAAAACGCAATTAAACCCAGTCAACGCATTGTCGCAGACTGGGTTTTTTTTGTGCAATTAAAACCAATGCAGCATTTCTCCCTTGAAAAGCCATTTTATAACCCCATCTTATTTGTAAGCTTTATTTAAACTGATTTTTAAAGGGAACATTTCATGTCACAACAAGAGACGCACGGCTTTCAAACTGAAGTCAAACAACTATTGCATTTGATGATCCACTCTTTGTACTCGAATAAAGAGATCTTTTTGCGTGAGTTGGTATCTAACGCGGCAGACGCGGCAGATAAGCTACGCTATGAAGCCCTTACAAACGATGATCTTTATGGCGGTGATGGCGAACTACGGGTTCGCATTAGCACCGATAAAGAGAAAGGTACCGTAACGATTGAAGATAACGGTATTGGTATGACGCGCGATGGTGTGATTGAACACTTAGGCACAATCGCCAAGTCAGGCACCGCAGATTTTTTCAAAAACCTTTCAGGTGACGAATCAAAAGATTCACAGTTAATTGGTCAGTTTGGTGTTGGTTTCTACTCAGCTTTTATTGTTGCTGATCGTGTAACTGTACGCACTCGCGCTGCAGGTCATAGCGTTGATGAAGCGGTACTTTGGGAGTCTGCGGGTGAAGGTGACTTTACCGTTGAGACTATCTCTAAGCAAAACCGGGGTACTGAAATCACATTACATCTGCGTGCAGATGAGCAAGAGTTTGCAGATGACCATCGCCTACGTTCAATCATCACTAAGTACTCAGATCATATCTCTGTACCGGTAGAGATGTATGAAGAAGGCACGCCTGCGGTTGAAGCAACAGAAGAGGGCGCTGAAGCAACGCCTGCAGTTGAAGGTAGCTGGAAGCCTATCAACAAAGCGACAGCACTTTGGACTCGTAACAAGAGCGATGTGTCAGAGGAAGAGTACAAAGAGTTTTACAAATACCTTTCTCATGATTTTGCTGACCCATTACTTTGGAGTCACAACCGTGTAGAAGGTAAGCAAGAATACACGAGTTTACTTTATGTTCCAGCTAAAGCGCCTTGGGATATGTGGAATCGCGACCGTAAACATGGTCTAAAGCTGTTTGTGCAACGTGTATTTGTGATGGACGATGCAGAGCAGTTTATGCCAAGTTACTTACGTTTTGTGCAGGGCCTTATCGACTCAAACGACTTACCTCTGAACGTATCTCGTGAGATTTTACAAGATAATAAAGTCACCACGGCACTGCGCACTGCTGTAACTAAGCGTGTACTGGGCATGCTTGAAAAGCTTGCTAAGAATGATGCTGAAAAGTATCAGTCTTTTTGGACCGAATTTGGCCAAGTGCTAAAAGAAGGCCCAGCTGAAGATTTTGCTAACAAAGAACGTATCGCTGGCCTATTACGTTTTGCATCGACGCATACCGGTGAAGCGACTGCCAATGTATCACTGGCAGATTATGTTGAACGTATGAAAGAAGGTCAGTCTAAGATCTATTTCATTGTCGCCGACAGCTATGAAGCTGCTGCAAACAGCCCACACCTTGAATTACTGCGTAAGAAGGGCATCGAAGTGCTGTTGATGTCAGAGCGTATCGATGAGTGGTTGATTAATCACTTAACTGAATTTGACGGTAAGAAGTTACATTCAGTTACACGTGGTGATCTTGAACTGGGTGAGCTTGAAGATGCGGGTGAGAAAGAAGCACAAGAGAAACTTGAAACTGAGTCAGAAGGCTTAGTTAAGCGCGTTAAAGATAGCCTAGGCGATAAAGTTTCCGAGGTTAAGGTGACGACACGTCTAACCGATACCCCTGCTTGTGTGGTTGCTGGTGAAGGTGAGATGTCGACGCAGATGATCAAGTTGATGCAAGCAGCTGGTCAAGATGTACCAGAGCCTAAGCCGACATTTGAGCTAAACCCTGAGCACCCTCTAGTAGCACGTTTAAATGACGAGCAAGACGAGCAGCAATTTGCACAGTGGTCAGAGCTATTATTACAGCAAGCATTGTTGTCAGAAAAAGGCAGCCTAGCTGACCCATCTGCGTTTATTAAGCTAATGAACCAAATGCTACTAGCTAACGTTAAGTAATTAGCAGCTATGATTAAAGAGGCAGTAACACTGCCTCTTTTTTATGGTCCAGATTGGTATAAGTTCAGGCGAAAGCTAAAGGAAAGTTATGGAATCGATTCTAGAACTGACTAAAGAAAATATTCAACAAGTAGTCGATGCTTCGATGGAGCAGGTCGTTGTGATGGCCTTTTGGGCGAGTCAAAGCCCTGAGAGCTTAGCCTTGATGCAGACCCTTGAGAATATTGCACAGCAGCAAGCGGGCCGTTTTGTACTCGCTAAAGTTAACTGTGAAACAGAAATGGAAATTGCTAATTATTTCCAGATCCAAAGTTTGCCAACCACCCTAGTTTTGCATGAAGGTAAACCGGTTGATGGTTTTGCTGGTGTACAAGAAGCGCCGCAAATATTAGAGATGCTAGATAAGCATCTACCCGCTGAGTGGCAACTTAAGCTTAATCAAGCACGTGTATTTTTAGCCGAGCAAAATGCCATTGGCGCTTTGCCTTTGTTAAAAGAGGCGTATAGCGACAAGCAACTGCCAGAAATCGCGTTAGCATTAGCCGATGTTTATCTGTCACTGGGTGTACTTGAAGATGCTCAAGGTTTACTCGACTCTGTAGGCCTGGCTGATCAAGACAGTTATTATCAAAGTCTCAAGGCAAAGTTAGCTTTAGCGTTAGATGCTGCCGATACGCCCGAGATTAGAAAGCTGCAACAAGATGTAGACAATGCCCCTGATAACTTAGCCTTAGCAGTTGAGTTAGCGAAAGCATTGCATCAAGCAGGACGTAACGATGAAGCATTAGCTTTGTTGTTTGCACCGCTGCAAAAAGATGTTTCCGCATTAGATGGCAAGGTAAAGGGACTTTTTTTAGAGATTTTAACCGCGTTAGGGCAAGGCAATAGCTTAGCTAATCAATACAGACGTAAACTCTACACTTTACTTTACTGATTGGTGATGGTTGACCTTTCACGGTTACTTTTGCCGCTGTTTATTGGCTATTTGATAAGGTAAAGGTTATGCCGCTTAGCCATTCTCCACATATAGCCTATAACGCAGTAAAATAGCCAAGAAGCGCGGCGCTTCAATCGTTCTATTGCTGCGTTACACGCTTTTTGCTTAGCTAGCTAATCATCATTGTTTATGCCTTGCACTAAAACGATTGGATCCGAACAAAAGCTAAGCTCGAAAGATTAACAGCCCTAGTATCAAAGATTTTTATTATGACTGATGCTAAAGTCGAATGAAAATAGCTTCAAAATAGCGGCTATTTATGCGAAGATCGCCGCCCTAAACATAACAATACCCATCGACTAGACAGCTTTTTGCTTATTCTAGGCGGATGTTGGTATCACAGTGCGAAATTAAGAGGAAGATTCAGATGCGCATTATGCTATTAGGTGCCCCAGGTGCCGGTAAAGGTACCCAAGCCCAATTCATCATGGAAAAGTACGGTATTCCTCAAATTTCAACAGGCGACATGCTACGTGCAGCGGTAAAAGCGGGCACTCCACTTGGCTTAGAAGCTAAGAAAGTCATGGACGCTGGCCAGTTGGTTTCTGATGAGCTAATCATTGGCTTAGTAAAAGAGCGTGTAGCACAAGATGATTGTGCTAAAGGTTTCCTATTAGACGGCTTCCCACGCACTATTCCGCAAGCAGATGCTATGGCTTCAAGCGGTATTGCACTTGATCACGTGATTGAAATCGACGTGCCTGACGAAGAGATCGTTAAGCGCATGAGCGGTCGTCGTGTTCATTCTGGTTCTGGCCGTGTTTACCACATCGTTTTTAATCAACCAAAGGTTGAAGGTAAAGATGACGTAACTGGTGAAGATTTAGCAATCCGTCCTGACGATGAAGAGTCTACAGTACGTAAGCGTCTTGATATTTATCACGAGCAAACTAAGCCATTAGTAGAATACTACGGCGCAATTGCAGCTAAAGGTGACGTGACTTATAACAAGTTTGACGGCACTCAGTCTGTAGCGACTGTTAGCGAAGAGATCGTTACGGTTCTTGGCTAAAAACAACGCTTACAGAGTATAAAAAATACTCGAGTAAATATGTGTTTATGAGCTAGTTCTCATATTTGAAAAAGCCCATTTAAATGGGCTTTTTTTATGCGTTTTGCAGTGATAGCCTGACGTGAATATCTTACTAAAAAGAGAATTCATGTGAGTGACTCTGTGCCTCCATTTGGCGTGTTGTTAGTAAACTTAGGTACGCCTGATTCACCAACTGCTGCTGATGTTAAAAAATTCCTAAAACAGTTTTTAAGTGACCCTCGCGTGGTCGATTTATCACCGTGGATCTGGAAGCCGATTTTAAACGGCATCATATTGAACACCCGCCCGTCAAAAGTCGCTAAACTCTATCAATCTATTTGGTGGGAAGATGGCTCGCCACTAATGGTGATAAGCCAGAAACAGCGCGATAAACTCAAGATGTTATTAAAAGAGACGCTTGGACAATCTATTCCTGTTGAATTAGGCATGAGTTATGGCAATCCATCACTGCAGACAGGCCTTGATAACTTAACGTCTCAAGGCGTTGATAAGGTTTTCGTTCTGCCGCTTTACGCTCAATATTCCTGCTCTACTGTTGCGCCGGTCTATGATGCGCTAGCCGAGCTATTAAAAGCTGAGCGTAATATCCCAGAAATGCGTATGAATAAGCAGTACTTTGATCATCCCGCCTATATCCAAGCCTTAGCGCAGTCGGTTAAAAACCATTGGCAGGCCAAAGGCCAGGCAGAAGTGTTATTGATGTCGTTTCATGGCGTACCGCTGCGCTACGTGACCGAAGGCGACCCTTATCAACAGCAATGCCAACGAACCGCTGAACTGTTGGCTGAACAACTTGAATTAACTGCAGAGCAATGGCGAGTTTGTTTTCAATCGCAATTTGGAAAAGAGCAATGGATCTCTCCAGCAACTGATCAGTTATTAGAGGACTTACCCAAGCAAGGGATAAAATCAGTGGATATTATGTGCCCAGCATTCTCTTGTGATTGCTTGGAAACACTCGAAGAGATCGCTGAAGAAGGCAAAGAGGCGTTTCTGTCTGCTGGTGGTGAACGTTACGAGTTTATTGCTTGTTTGAATGATTCAGAGCAACATATTCAACTATTAGCCCAAATTGTTCAAAAACAAACTCAAGGTTGGCATTAATTTCTGCTGTATTGGGTGATTTCAGCTAGCGAAAGAGGAGGGTTGTGGTAAAATCGCCCACCTTTTCGTGCATCTAGCCTTTTGAATCTATCTTATAGGCTTGGTTTTTGACTAGGCTATAACGTTGAAGACAAAATTTTTATCGCGTTAGTCGCTAGAGGTGCAGAGTTTGTTTATTCGAATTAGAATAAACAACTTGAGATAACTTACCCGTTTTAATTTATATTTTGCATGGATGCCGAATGAAAGAGAGCTCTATATGAAGTTTCCAGGTCAGCGTAAGTCTAAACACTATTTTCCCGTTAAAAATCGTGATCCTCTGCTTGCGCAGTTGATCCAACAGCCTCTGCCAATTTCAACCTACATCTCTGGTATCGATCAGACGCTTGTAGATATTGAGGCGAAAGTGGAAGATGAGCTATTGACTCGATATGAGTTACCTAAAGGCAACTCAACTTTAATCGATGATGATAGAGCACACGCGCTTTATACCGAGTTGAAACAACAAGAGCTTATCAGTGACGAGTTCGCGGGTGGCACCATTGGTAATACGGTTCATAACTATTCTATTTTAGCTGACGACCGCTCAGTACTGTTTGGCGTTATGAGCCAAAACATTGAAATTGGCAGTTATGCTTATCGTTACCTGTGTAATACCTCTTCTAAAGTCGATTTGAACTACCTTCAGCCAGTCGCTGGCCCAATTGGTCGTTGCTTCACGCTGATCTCTGAGTGCGGCGAGCGTACTTTTGCTATCAGCAAAGGCTCAATGGACAAAATGACGCCGGAATATATCGATAAAGAAGTGGTTCAAGGTGGCTCTGCGTTGATCTTAACCGCGTATTTGATGCGCGCAAGTGGTGACGATCAGATCACTGACGCGGCAATGACGGCGATTAACTATGCTAAAGAAGCTGAAGTGCCTGTGGTGTTAACGCTTGGTACGCGTTTCCTCATTGAAGAAGATCCTAAATGGTGGCAGGAGTTCATTAACGAACATGTGACCATTTTGGCGATGAATGAAGATGAAGGTGAAGCGTTAACTGGCTTTAGCGATCCACTGCAAGCCAGTGAAGCAGCGCTTGAGTGGTGTGACATGGTGTTAACAACGGCGGGTCCTTTAGGGCTTTATACCGCGGGTTACACTGAAGATTCTGAAAAGCGCGAAACCAGCCACACTCTGCTACCGGGCTCTATTCCAGAGTTTAACCGTTATGAGTTTTCACGTCCTAAATTAAAAGTAGATTGTGAATCACCATTAAAGGTGTACGCACATATTTCACCTTATATGGGCGGCCCAGAAATTATTCGTAATACTAACGGCGCCGGTGATGGTGCATTAGCGGCGCTATTGCATGATTTAGCGTCTAACACTTTCCATAAGACCAATGTGCCAGGTTCGAGCAAGCACAAGCGTGATGGCCTGTGTTATTCGTCGTTCTCGCAAATTTGTAAGTACGCAAACCGCGTTGCTTATGAAGTACTCGCGCAGCATAGCCCAAGACTTTCTCGCGGCTTACCAGAGCGTGAAGATAGCTTAGAAGAGTCGTACTGGGAAAGATAAGCACAGCGGCCTTTATGGCCTAATAGCGACATCTTTTTGAAAGGCATAACTTGGTTAATTCGAGTTATGCCTTTTTTGAATCTATCATTTTAATTTAAACAATTAATGATATGAGCGAATACATTAAGAATGTACCGGTAGACTGTATGGTTGGCGGCGTACCTTCGAGAGGATTAAAGAAACTCAATTCTACTGAGCAATCGCTGTAGCTAATGGGCCAGCATTGGCAATGCTATGCCGTAAAGGTTGCAACCTGACGAGTTAGCCAGTAAATAGAAAGTAAAAAGGCATCCATTAGGATTAATGCTATTCGGATAAGCCTATATCCCGCGATTCGATTAAAGGCTTACAATGAAAGAACCCAGCTTTCACTGGGTTCTTTGCTTTTAAACGTTTTAGAATATTAGCTAATTTCTCATTTTACGCTTAAACGATCGGCATTGATCCGTTAGGCTACCTTTTTAGGTTGAACGAATATGTTTATTTGTTCAACTTCATTTCTTCAGCGTGTACCTGAGCGTTAAAGCCTGGAGCGACTTTACCCGCTTGAGTATCGTTGAAGATGTCTTCATTAAACTCGTTTTCAGATTTGGCTATCACGACAGTCGCAACAGTATCACCAGTGACGTTAACCGCAGTACGGACCATATCAAGCAATCTATCCACACCAATAATCAATGCGATACCTTCAACAGGAAGGCCTACTTGGTTTAGTACCATAGCAAGCATGATTAGACCCACACCAGGCACACCAGCAGTACCGATAGAGGCAAGGGTTGCTGTTACCACAACCATAGCGTAATCGGTGATGGTTAGCTCGATACCAAATACTTGAGCAATAAAGACGGTTGCAACACCTTGCATAATTGCGGTGCCATCCATGTTAATGGTCGCACCTAGTGGCAAGGTGAAAGAGGCAATCTTATTGTCAACGCCCATACGGTGCTCTGCAGTCTCAATCGTCACAGGCAATGTGGCATTTGAACTTGCCGTACTGAAGGCAAATAGCTGTACGTCGCGGATTTTACGGATAAAGGTGAATGGATTAAGTCCCGAGAATACTTTAAGCAACACAGGGTAAACAACAAACGCATGGATAAGTAATACGCCAAGTACTACGAAGAAGTATTTAACCACGCTACCAAAGGTTTCCATGCCCAGTGTTAGAGCAAGTTTTGCCATCAAGGCAAACACACCATATGGAGCAAGCTGCATGATTAGCGTAACAACACGCATGATCACTTCGTTAAGGTCGTTAAACAGCGCTGCAACACGTGCGCCACGCTCGCCAATATGCGAGATAGCAAAACCGAAGATCACCGCAAATATGATGATCTGCAGCATATTACCTTCACTCATTGCATGCAGTGGGTTAGTGGGGACAAGGTTAATCAGTACATCTGAAAGGCTTGGTGCCTGTTTGACATCAAACTGCATGCCTTCAGTGACCATACTGGCGTTACCTGGGTGGACTGCAATAGCCACTAAAATCGCCATTGAAAGTGCAATCGCAGTGGTAAACAAGTAAAACGCGATGGTTTTGCCACCGAGTCGACCCACTTTAGAAGGCTCACTCAGTGAACAAGTACCACAGACTAATGAAACAAAAACAAGAGGAACAACAAGCATTTTTAAGCTTGAGATAAAGATGGTACCGATTACATTGAGCACACCCTCTGTGATGTACTCTTTGACAAAGTCACTCTCTGGAAACAGATTGCGTAATAACAGCCCGAGAATAATACCGGTAAACATACCGATAATAATTTTACTCGTTAAGCCGAGTTTTTTGGTTTTCGTAGCAGACATAGTGCTTCCTGTATAATTTTTATGCTTTTCAATTTGCGTCATAAAGCCTAGCAAGAAAGTGTCACCGAGGAAATGGGGTAAAAGTTAAGTTTTGCAGGGTTCTTGCAAATAAATAGATGTTTATTGTGGAAAAGTTATGGGAAAATTGTGTAATGTGAGTTGCTAGGTAGCTTGATAGTTATCAAAAATAATAATCTGAGTAACAGGGAGTCTGACAATGAAGTCAGCTTATAGCATTTTTATTGCTTTTATATGGTCGTTTATTCTCGTTGGTTGTAGTGGTGGAGGTAGTATTTCTACCGATCCTGACAACCCAAATCCACCAGAGCCAACCGAAGTCATCACCGTTTCGCTTTCAATTTCTAATTCCGAATCCATTACGGCTGACGCCCCGGCAGAAGTAACTGCAGTGGTAAGCAGTTCGTTAAACGGTCCTTTAGCCGGAAAGCTTGTCACGTTTAAACTAAATGACAGTGATATTGGTACTTTCATCCCTGGTATTGGTACCGATAAAACAGATGCAAATGGTATTGCAAAAGTATTGTTGGCGACGTCTAATATTCCAGGTGCCAGCTCATTAACCGTTGAGGTTGCTGGTTACAGTGATATTGTTTCAGAGCCGTTAGTTTTCGTTATGCAAGGCGACGGTGGCGAAGTCAGTGGAGGAGCCTCCGTTGTTGTGGTATTAACAGATGCCGCGGGTAATGCAATTGAAGCGATTACGACTACAGAACCCGGCAAGATTACTGCAACAGTAACAGGGATCAATAAACCTTCGATAGTGACTTTTGCTACTGCAATCGGAGATCTGCCAATTACCTCAGCTGTAACCGATGTAAATGGTAAAGCGACTGTTGATATCTACGCTGGTAGCTCATTGGGGGCTGGCGAGGTAACAGCATCTCTTTCAACTGGTGAAGAAGGAAAAACGGTTGTTGTGGTTGGTGCGACTAATGTTGTTATGGGCAGTGGCTCACCATTTAAGGAAGGGGTTGCAAGCATCAGTGTTGCCGAGCTAACCGCTGGTGGCACCGCAACGATTTCAGTTGTTATACAAGATGAGAACGGAAACCCTTTTACTCAGCCTGTTGATGTTAACTTTTCATCTACTTGTTCAGCTAAGCTTACTCCAGAAGCTGAAATTAGCTCACCAGTCCCTTCAGTGAATGGTGTAGCAACAACCACTTATTTAGCTCAAGGTTGTAAAGGTGATGATGCGATTAACGTTACAGCTAATGCTGGTGGTTTGAATTTGGCAGCGACAGGAACCATTAACGTGTTATCTGCCAGTGTTGGGAGTATCGTATTTGATTCTGCAACACCTGAAAATATTAGTATTTTAGGAACTGGTGGCGATGAATCATCGGTTGTTAAGTTCAAAGTTCTCGATACTAACAGCAATCCAGTTAGTAACCAGGCAGTATCATTTTCGCTTAATACCGATGTTGGCGGAATTTCACTTGATCCTGTTACTGCCACGACAAATAGTCAGGGTATCGCACAAACTGTTGTCAGAACGGGTACGGTTGCAACATCTGTGCGCGTAACAGGTACTGTGGATGGCTCATCTCCAGTGATATCAAGTCAATCTAAGCAGCTGATTGTTTCAACGGGTATTCCTGACCAAGATAGTTTCTCTCTCTCTGCTTCAGTGTTAAACGCTGAAGCGTGGAATATTGATGGGACAATGGTGAATGTCACAGCTAGACTTGCAGATGCATTTAACAACCCCGTACCTGATGGCACAACAGTGTCTTTTACAACTGAAGGTGGCTCAATTGAAGATGCTTGCCAGACCAAAAATGGTGCTTGTAGCGTTATTTGGACGAGTCAACTTGCAAGGCCTGTAGGTGAGAAACTTATTGATGGCGCTGGAATTCAGATCCGTAACCCTATAAGTAGTCTTGCATACGATGCTGCATTGAAGGTGTACGGTAATTTTTATGGCCAAAAATACGGCGGACGAGCAACGATAACAGCTACCGCTATTGGCGAAGAGTCTTTTCCTGACTTGAATGGTAATGGTCGCTTTGATGCAAACGAAGTCAATGCATTTCAGAACAGTCAAGATGTTAGTGGCATGCCATTTGATCTAAATGATGCATTTGTAGATCATAATGAAGACGGCTTATTTAACCCGCAACAGGCTGGTGGACAATCTGGTGGTGAAGAAGAAGAACCCATAGATTTTAATGCAAATGGCATTTTTGATCTTAAAGATGGTAAATACAACGGTGTGCTCTGTTCTGAAACAGCGCATGATGGTTGCGCTGATGGTATTAATCAACCTAAGTCTATATATGTTCGTGGAAGCCTTGTTATTGTGATGTCAGGCAGTACAGCTCTTGCTACTGATGAATCAAATGTATTGATTGTTGATAGTTATAGTGGTCCGAATGGTACCTACGATCAAAGTATCGATATTATTGGTAAATCGACAGGCACAGTTTATTTTACAATCTCAGATCTTCATAATCAGCAGATGCCAGCGGGTACTAAGGTTAAGTTCACCGCGAGTGCTGGTTCAGTGGTTAGTGGCAGTGAATATACTTGGCCGAGCACGAACTACAATGGTGGGCGAGAGTTTAGTGTGACGGTTAAAGGTGAAGATGAACCTAATTCTGGAACTTTTTTAGTCACAGTCGAAACACCAGGGGTGACGACAGCCGATGGAACAAGGATCAACGGCACAGCAACTGAAGTTATCTCAATTGATATTAATATTAATTAGTTCGATTAATAGGGTATTAACATTTTACCTGTAAAAAAGCCCCGCGATGCGGGGCTTTTTTACTTAGTAAACCAGCTTACGTACAGCCGTTAAATAATCATCTCTGGAACTGGTACACACTGCCTAGCTTCATGATTTGGGTTAGCTCATCAAGGGCTGTGCGGGACTCAATGATAAGCTGCGGATCGGCTAAGTCTTCAACGAGTAAGCGGTCACGATAATGCTTATCAACCCACTGATTTAAGCGTGTGAATAATCCATCGTTCATCAAGGTGTGCTGGTTTACTGCGGCAACTTCGTCTTGATTCATGGCAACACGAAGGCGTAAACAGGCTGGGCCACCGCCATTTTGCATGCTCTGCTTAACGTCAAAGTAAAGCACTTGCTTAATCGGCGTATCAAGAGTGACAAGTTCGTTAAGGTAAGCGAAAACCGCTGGGTTCTCTTGACAGTTAGTTGGCGCAATAATTGCCATTTCACCTGAAGGTAAGGTAACGACTTGGGTATTGAACAGATAACTCTTTACGGCATCTTGAATAGCAACCTTTGAGGTTGGTACTTCAACAAAGTGCAGCGCAGAGTCACCAAATTTGCGCTTAATCTCAGTGAGCTTTTGCTGAGTATTTAAAAACGCCTGCTCATGGTAGAACAACACGTTTTGGTTGCCGACGGCAATCACATCGTTGTGAAATACACCTTGGTCAATCACATCCGGGTTTTGCTGAATATAAACTGTGCCATCATCATCTAATTGGTGTAGGCGGGCGACAGCTTGCGACGCTTCTAGTGTTTGACGAGCGGGGAATTTTTGTGGCCTAGGTGCTGATGGGTTCGTGGCTTCTTGACCATAAACAAATAACTCTACACCAGCATGTCCGTACTCATCGCAAAGACGAGTATGGTTAGCAGCCCCTTCATCACCAAAGCTGGCATGTTCTGGCAGATGTTGGTGATGTTTGAAATAACGGCTATCGTTAAACGTAGCTTGGAGTATATTGCCCGTTGTAATGGGTTCAATGCTGCGGTGAAGCTTGTCGACAAGGTTCGCAGGGGTGAAATGGAGTTTACCGTCGTGTGTGTCTGCGCTTGGAGAGACTGTGGCGGCATTAGCAGTCCACATACTTGATGCACTGCAGCAAGCTCGTAGTAGCGCTGGGGCGTCTTTTGCCGCTTTAGAGAGGATCGCTGCATCTGTGCCTGTAAAACCGATTCTACGAAGCGTGTGTAGGTCTGGGCGTTCTTGAGGTGCAAGCATTCCTTGAACTAAACCGAGATCAGCGAGGGCCTTTGCTTTTTTGAGCCCTTGCTTCGCGGCATCTTTTGGGCTTGAGGTTGCAGCGGCGTTATTTAATGAGGCGACGTTACCAAATGATAAACCAGCGTAATTATGCGTTGGCCCAACGAGTCCGTCGAAATTCGCTTCAAAATGCTTCATTCTTTATCCTTAAGGGTATCTCAGGTTGTAATATCTTTTCTGAGTTGTAATTATTGTGGTCAGTATACTGAAGCGTGAGTACCACACAAGCGAACGATAATTGACAAAAATACTGAATTTGAATCGAAATGCACAACTAATACTTGCTTGATGACTAATAATGAAATATTAGTTTTTAAATACGCACTAATTTTTTTCACATTTATTTCAAAAACGGTTAAAAATTGATACTCCAGTACAAATAAAAGAGGGATTAGCTTGAAACTCTGTACACAACCCTCTATATATGGAGCCAAATTTCCGATTTTTGAGACTCGTTGGCGCAAAGTAATCTATGGGTAAATCGCTAGTAATCGTCGAATCACCGGCCAAAGCCAAGACTATTAATAAATATCTAGGCAAAGATTTCATCGTTAAGTCGAGTGTAGGTCACATCCGTGATCTGCCTACATCATCGAGTTCAGACGCTAAAGTTGTCAGTAAGACAGCAGCTGAAGTTAAGAAGATGTCTCCAGAGGAGAAGGCTGAGTATAAGAGCTTAAAAGCGAAGCAAGCATTAGTTGCGCGCATGGGGGTAGACCCGGAAAAAGGCTGGAAAGCCAATTATCAAACCTTACCCGGCAAAGAAAAAGTCGTTAAGGAACTTCAAACTCTGGCAGCGTCTGCTGACCACATCTATCTCGCAACCGATTTGGATAGAGAGGGAGAGGCAATTGCTTGGCATCTACAGCAAGTAATCGGTGGTGATGAGTCTCGCTATCAACGCGTGGTATTTAACGAAATTACCAAGTCAGCGATTCAAGATGCATTTAGCCAACCATCAGTGCTTGATACCAATATGGTCAATGCACAGCAAGCACGTCGATTCTTAGACCGTGTTGTTGGTTTTATGGCATCACCACTATTGTGGAAAAAAGTGGCACGTGGTTTATCTGCTGGCCGTGTACAGTCTGTGGCTGTTCGCCTAGTGGTTGAGCGTGAAAGCGAAATTAAAGCATTTGTGCCAGAAGAGTTTTGGGACGTGCATGCTGAGCTAAATACTTTGACGGACGACTTGTTGAAAATGCAGGTAGTCAAGTTCCAAGGTAAAGCATTTAGCCCAGTGAATGAAACCCAAGCACAAACTGCGGTTAGTCAGCTGTCTCAGTCAAGCTTTGTGGTGGCAGCTCGTGAAGATAGAGCTACATCAAGTAAGCCGTCTGCGCCATATATTACTTCAACGTTACAACAAGCTGCGAGTACGCGTTTAGGTTATGGCGTTAAGAAGACCATGATGATGGCTCAACGTTTGTATGAAGCGGGCCATATTACTTATATGCGTACCGACTCGACAAATTTAAGCCAAGAAGCGTTAGAGAATGTGCGCGACATGATTGGTAAAGAATATGGCGATAAGTATCTGCCAGAATCTCCAATTCGTTATGGTAGCAAAGAAGGCGCTCAAGAGGCTCACGAAGCGATTCGTCCTTCAAATGTAAAAGTTAGCGCGGCATCTTTGTCTGACATGGAGCGAGACGCTCAGCGCCTTTACGAGCTTATTTGGCGTCAGTTTGTGTCTTGTCAGATGACTCCTGCAAAATACGATGCCACTCGTTTGACCGTTAAAGCCGGTGAATATGAGCTAAAAGCGACGGGTCGTACTTTGCGTTTTGATGGTTGGACTCGCGTTCAAACTGCTGTCAAAAAGAAAAACGAAGAAGATAACACCTTGCCATACGTGGCAGAAGGCGATGCTGTTAAGCTTAAAGAGTTACAGCCTAAGCAGCACTTCACTAAACCAGCAGCACGTTTCAGTGAAGCTTCTCTTGTTAAAGAGTTAGAAAAGCGCGGTATTGGTCGTCCATCAACCTACGCAACGATTATTTCAACCATTCAAGACCGTGGTTATGTGAAAGTTGAAAACCGTCGTTTCTACGCTGAGAAGATGGGTGAAATTGTTAGTGACAGTTTAGTCGGTAGTTTTGAAGATCTGATGAGCTATGATTTCACTGCAAGCATGGAGCAAACATTAGATGATGTCGCTCAAGGTAAGCTTGAGTGGAAAAAAGTCCTTGATGGTTTTTATAAAGACTTCACTAAACAGCTAGAGCTTGCTGAATTGCCACCAGAAGAGGGCGGTATGCGCCCGAACGAAATGGTGATTACTGACGACATTAAGTGTCCGACTTGTGGACGTCCTATGGGCATTCGTACCGGTACAACGGGCGTGTTCTTAGGCTGTTCAGGTTACGCATTACCACCAAAAGAGCGTTGTAAGACGACCTTGAACTTAACGCCAGGCGAAGAAGCGATAAGTGAAGGTGGTGAAGATGCTGAAACGGAAGCGCTGCGTGCTAAACATCGTTGTGGTATTTGTGGTACAGCCATGGATAGCTACTTAATCGATGAAAAGCGTAAGCTACATGTGTGTGGTAACAACCCTACGTGTGAAGGTTACGAAGTCGAAGCGGGTCAGTTTAAGATCAAAGGTTACGAAGGTCCGATTATCGAGTGCGATCGCTGTGGCAACGATATGGAGCTTAAAAACGGTCGTTTTGGTAAGTACTTTGGTTGTACTAATTCTGAGTGTAAGAATACCCGTAAACTGCTCAAGAGTGGCGAAGCGGCGCCGCCTAAAGAAGATCCTATTCACTTACCAGAGCTTAAATGTACTAAGTCGGATGCATACTTTGTATTGCGAGACGGTGCAGCAGGTATTTTCCTGGCTGCGAGTACCTTCCCTAAATCACGAGAGACACGTGGTCCGTTAGTGGAAGAGCTGATTAAGTATCGTGAGCTACTATGGCCTAAGTATCAGTATCTAGCCGATGCGCCTGTGGCAGATGATGACGGTAACTTAGCATCAGTGCGCTTTAGTCGTAAGACCAAAGAGCAGTATGTCGCAACAGATGTTGATGGTAAGGCTACAGGCTGGTCATCTAAGTTTGTTGATGGCAAGTGGGTTACAGAGGCAAAAGCTAAGGCTAAGCCTAAGGCCAAAGCTAAACCAAAAGCTAAGGCGAAAAAAGCTGAGTAATTTGTTTTATAAGCCGTAAAAAAGCCCCGTATTATCGGGGCTTTTTTGTATTTATAGATTATATGCTTACAGGTTAATGATGCTGTTGCCATCAGTTAACGGCCGCTATCATCCCATTCAAAAATGCTTAGCTTTACCACTTCTTCTTCGGTTGGAACAACACATCAATATCATCGTCATCACCTTTGGCTTTACTGGCTACCGGGTGAGCGATTTTCTGAGCGCCAGTGATCTCCTCAAGCATGGCTTTAGCTTCTTCAACTTTACGGGCAATAAACGGGTCATTGGGAGTTTGTGCCTTGATCGTATGCAAGGTAGCGAGTGCCTTTGTCACCATTTGCTTAGCTGAACCATATTGCTTCATAAAACAAGCTGCACGGCCTCTTCCAAGCATGGAGTCGACGTTAATGCGTAGTTGCAAGCTATCGATTCGGATCTCTTCTTGGCTGAAAACGCTAGGCTCAACTTTTCCCTTGCTGTGTTCGGCTCGAAGAATCGCTTTCATCTTCTTTAGAGTCTGTACCAGAGTGAGTATCTGCCTATCATTAT
The DNA here is from genome assembly GCF_052977125.1 of Shewanella sp. 30m-14. Lineage (NCBI taxonomy): Bacteria > Pseudomonadati > Pseudomonadota > Gammaproteobacteria > Alteromonadales > Shewanellaceae > Shewanella > Shewanella sp. 30m-14. The sequence goes on from NZ_JBRILW010000007.1 coordinate 91,509, forward strand.
CAGGTAAGCGAAATAGCTCAATAGCTGGGGCGGTTTTTGGGCTGGTTTGCAGCGCCTGTACCTGAGTACGAACATCGATAAGACGACGCTCATAATCGTTACTTTGGTTTGCGGCAAGGGGAAGCGCAGTAGACAAGGCGTCTTCGACTCTTCGATAAAGGACTAAGAGAATACCTGAAGAGCAGGGGATAAGGCCTGTATTGGATAAAACTTCTTCAGTTTCATCTATCACTGCACGTTGACGAGCAAGCTCTATGCGCCTTTCAGCTTCAACACGGGCTTTTTGTTGCTGAATGATGCTAATACCTATTACTAGAAGTAATAGAGCGCCGAGCAAAACCAAGACTGAAGCAAATATCATACTGAAACCAATAAATTTACAATTCGGTTAATGCTACTATAAATCAACATTCTAGGGTAGTAATCTTCATCATGGTTTCTATATAAGTCCTTCGCAGAGATCGACAATTATGGTATATTCCATTTGATTTAATTATTGCGTTGTACTATAACCAATAATTATAGTAAATGCGTCATTACTTATTTACTAGACAGGTACTGAGCCTGCCCATTGGAAGGATAAAAGATGAAGTTGCAGCAACTTAGATATATTGCAGAGGTCGTAAATCACAATCTCAATGTTTCTGCTACAGCGGAAAATCTGTACACATCTCAGCCCGGTATAAGTAAACAGGTACGAATGCTTGAAGATGAGCTTGGGATCCAGATTTTTGGCCGTAGCGGCAAACACCTCACTCATGTGACTCCTGCGGGACTACAGGTGATAAACATTGCTAATGATATTCTTGGCAAGGTTGAAAGCATCAAGAAAGTGGCAGAAGAGTACACTAAGCCAGATCAAGGTGAGCTGAATATTGCCACTACAGATACGCAAGCGCGTTATGCGCTGCCGCATATCATTCAAGGTTTTATTGACCGCTATCCAAAAGTTAATTTGCATATGCATCAAGGTACGCCGTCACAGATAAGCGAGTTGGCCGCTAGAGGCGACGCTGATTTCGCTATCGCGACAGAAGCTATGCATCTGTACAGTGATTTAATCATGCTGCCTTGCTATCACTGGAATCGCTCTATTGTGGTGAAGCGTGATCACCCTCTGGCGTCCAGAAGCAATATTAGCATTGAAGATCTTGCGCGTTTTCCGCTGGTCACCTACGTGTTTGGGTTTGACCGCGCATCTGAAATCGAAAAATCGTTTAACCGCGCCGGACTTGAACCTAGAGTTGTATTTAGTGCCACGAGTGCCGATGTACTTAAAACCTACGTCAGACTGGGTCTTGGTGTCGGCGTGATTGCTTCAATGGCAATTGATGAGCATATGGATAAAGATCTTGTCGCCATCGATGCAAGTCATCTGTTTGCCCATAGCACGACAAAGATTGGCTTTAGAAAAGGTAATTTCTTACGTACTTATATGTATGATTTTATCGAACATTTTGCGCCGCATTTGACTCGAACCGTTGTAGAACAAGCGGTAGCGTTAAGAGATGCGCAGCAGATAGAAGCGATGTTCAAAGATATTGAGCTTCCAGTTCGCTAATAATACGTTCGCTAACCAATAAAAAAACCTCGCTTAAAGCGAGGTTTTTTGTTTTTAGACGCACAGCGATTAAGCCATACAAAAAGCCGTGATTAACACTCTACAATATTAACCGCTAGACCGCCTTTAGCAGTTTCTTTGTATTTGCTGCGCATATCTTTACCGGTATCCATCATGGTCTTAATCACTTTATCGAGTGATACCTTATGGTTACCGTCGCCGCGCATCGCCATGCGAGAGGCGTTAATCGCTTTAACTGCACCCATGGCATTACGCTCAATACAAGGTACTTGTACAAGGCCGCCAACGGGATCGCAGGTTAGCCCTAGGTTATGCTCCATACCTATTTCAGCGGCGTTCTCAACATGTTCTACAGTGCCGCCCATGATTTCTGTCAGTGCAGCTGCAGCCATTGAGCAAGCTACGCCAACCTCACCCTGACAGCCGACTTCAGCGCCAGAGATCGACGCATTCTTCTTATACAGAATACCAATCGCTGCGGCAGTAAGTAGGTAGCGTGAACAAACATCTCTGTCAACTTCTTGCACAAACATGTCGTAATAACAGAGTACAGCCGGAATGATCCCCGCTGCGCCATTGGTGGGAGCGGTGACAACACGATCGCCAGCGGCATTTTGCTCGTTAACTGAAAGTGCAAATAGGTCTACCCAATCCATCGCTGTGAGTGGGTCAACACAGTTTTTCCCTTCCGCTTTTAAACGACGGTAAAGTGAAGGTGCACGGCGTCTAAGCTTTAGCCCTCCAGGCAGTATGCCTTCTTTATGGTAGCCACGCTCGACACAGGTCTTCATGGTTTCCCAAATTTGCCATAATTGCTCATGAATATCGTCAGCATCGGCAATGCTCAGTTCATTGGCCATCATGAGTGATGAAATGCTAAAGCCATTTTCGGTGCAAAGGGCTAATAATTGCTGCGCAGAGTTAAAGTCAAATGGGGCTGCTTTGATAGGCGCGGCAGGTGATGCATCTTGGGCTTTAATTTCATCTTCATCGAGAATAAAACCGCCGCCTACAGAGTAGTAAGTACGCTCATAAATACATTTGCCTTCTTTATATGCATATAAAGTCATAGCATTGGCGTGAGCGGGGAGGCTCTTGCGTCTATGATAAGTTATGCCGTTTGCACGTGTAAAAATGACATTACGACCAGAGGCAAGGAGTAAGTGTTCATTGTCACTGACTTGCTCTAGGATGGCATCGATTCGGTCGGTATCGACCGTATCAGGGGCTTCACCCATAAGGCCTAAAATCACTGCTTTACCGGTACCGTGACCCTTACCCGTTTGACCTAAAGATCCGAACAGCTCAGAACGTAACTCATCAACGCTGTCGAGTAACCCTAATGTTTGCAGTTGTTCGATAAATATATTGCCGGCTTTCATTGGGCCCACAGTATGAGAACTTGACGGCCCGATGCCGATTTTGAACATGTCGAATACACTAATCATGCTAAACCTTTATTGCTCTAGTCGTTATAATAATTACCAATTCGCTAAGATAGAACTGAATGGAGGAATGACTCTATTCTTGATATATTTCATTTATTCAGCGTGTAGAAACGATGCTTGATGTTAATCTTAGTTGCTTGAATTCATTGGTGCGAAAAAGTATCCCATACTTTAGCTTTTTCTCTACCATTAGTTTTTTTGTATGCAATTTTTAAACATTAGATAAACTAATTGTACATTGTTAACAATATTTTCATTTTTTAGTCTGTCACTTTTATTAATAATTGTTGTTTAACAGTCATTTATTGGGAATTTTGTTATGTGCTTAAGGCTAGGGCTATTACAGACCTACTTAAGCTTTAGCGTCATCGGGATTAAAATTTAGAGGGTTATATGAGTTATTTGATGTTAGATATCGAGTCCACAGAGCTAAGTGCTGCTGAATTAGCACAATTAGCGCATCCTATGATAGGTGGATTGATTCTATTTAGTCGTAATTATGTCGACCGTGCCCAGTTAGTTAAGCTTATTCAATCAATTCGAGCTGTACGCCCTGACATTGTTATCGCTGTCGATCATGAGGGCGGGCGAGTGCAGCGTTTTCGTGAAGGTTTTACTGTTCTACCTGCAATGGGGGATATTTTACCCGCGGCCAAAGGCGATATGGCACAAGCTAAAGCGTGGGCTACGGAGCTAGGTTATCTCATGGCCATTGAATTGTTAGCCGTTGATATCGATTTGAGCTTTGCACCGGTACTGGATTTGAACGGGGTGAGCCAAGTGATCGGCACTCGAAGCTTTAGCCCTAATAAGGCTGAGGTGGTCGAACTTGCGGGGGCCTTTATTGATGGTATGGAGCAAGCGGGTATGTGCGCGGTAGGAAAACATTTTCCTGGCCATGGCAGCGTCGAAGCCGACTCTCATATTGCTAAGCCCGTTGATGAGCGCACCAAAGATGAGATTTTTGCTAATGACATGCAGCCATTTAAGGCGTTAATCGAAAAGAATCGATTACAAGGCATTATGCCAGCGCATGTTATTTATCCTAAAGTGGATAGCCAGCCTGCGGGCTTCTCTTCATTTTGGTTACAAGGTGTCTTGCGCCAGCAGTTAACCTTCAACGGGGTGATTTTCTCTGATGATCTCGGGATGAAGGGCGCCGCAGTCGCTGGCGGATACACGGCAAGGGCACAGGCTGCAATTGATGCGGGCTGCAACATGATTTTAGTCTGTAACGATAGCGATGGCGCGACAGAGGTACTTAAAGGTGTTCAGTGGCCGAGTGATGATAAGGGGTTAAGTGCTAATTTATTAAAACCTAACGCTAAACAAGTCGCTAAAGCGCTTGAAGATCATGAGCGCTGGGAGCACGCTAAGTCTATTGCTAAAAGTTTGATTTAGCGCAACACAAAGGTAACCATTGCTTGATAGGTTGGCTAACATTAATGATGAATAAATTATTTTGGGGGATACAATGATCCTTTATCTTCATGGGTTTGATGCTACAAGCCCAGGTAATCATGACAAGATGCGTCAACTGCAATTTATTGACGATGATGTACGTTTAGTCAGTTATAGCACCCAGCATCCCAAAAACGATATGCAGCATTTACTGAATGAAGTGAGTAAACAAATCGCATCGTCTGATGATGAGTCACCGTTAATTATTGGTGTTGGTTTAGGCGGATATTGGGCTGAGCGGATTGGTTTTCTAAATGGGGTTAAGTCGGTACTCATTAATCCAAACCTAATGCCTCAAGAGAACATGGTCGGCAATATTGATAGGCCTGAAGAGTACAGCGATATCGCTAATAAGTGTGTGAAGGATTTTCGCGGTTTAAACGCGGGTAAGTCACTGTGTATTTTAGCAAGGCAAGATGAGGTTAACGACAATTCACAAGTCGAGTCGACGCTAAAGGATTATTACGCTATTGCGTGGGATGAAGAGCAGCGGCATAAATTCGTATCACTGGCTGGACAGCTAAACCGAATTAAAGAGTTTAAAGGCCAACTTTAGGCTAGTTTTAGGGTTAGGATCGAAGTCCAATAAAACCACTTATAGCAAGCTTGCTATAAGTGGTTTTTTATGGGTATTTTTTGCCCAATGCAGGGCTTTGGGTTATCTTATTGATAAGTTAAATCCTTGATTAACCCAATCAGTATAAAGAGTTCAGTACAAAGATTTTAACGCCCATCTAAGGAATAGACTATGAAGCGTGTCATGATTAACGTGAAGGGAAAGGTGCAAGGGGTTTCCTATCGACAAAGTACACTGGTGCAGGCCAACGCGCTTGGCGTGACTGGATACGTGAGTAACCTTAGTGATGGTTCGGTGCAGATCTTAGCCCAAGGTGGCTACCCTGCCGTCGACAAACTGATTAGCTGGTGCCACATTGGGGCACCCATGTCACGAGTCTCTGAGGTTATTGTCGAAGAGGATGAGGCAGATGAGATCTACCTCGACTTTTCAATTATTCAGCTTTAAAAAGTGGATAGAGGCATTGCAGCAGTGTCTGTGCTCGTTTCTACGACACTAGCAGTAGGTTGCTCCATTTTTCTTATCTGAATGATCATGCCCATTTTGGGGTGGTCAAAGTAATGCACCTCGTCACTGCGTACCCTGCGGTTTTGTAGCATAGGGATAGAGTAAAGGTAAGGTGTTGTTACCTCTTGAGGCGTTGTTGCTGCTATTCCTGCTTCTATTTCATTAGCCGATGCGCGGAGTTCATTTTTAGCCACTAAAACGGTTTTGCTGCCTGGCTCGCGTAATCTAAAATCAGTTTCGATAAACAGATAGTGCTGTAGATAGATATTAATGGTGCCGTCAAATTTCCATACGGGTTTGTTTGCATCGGCAGTAAATTGTGACCCCATAAAGTCGAAGTTGCCAAACTCAGAGGCTGCCCCCGATGCTTTAATTGGCTGCCCGCTGAACTCATACTCTTCAGAATAGTCATGTCCAGAGTAAAGTCTTACTGGTACGGCGCGATTACGCGGTAGCATTGATTGCTGCCAAGTCATGTGTAACAGGCTGTGGGTGCCTTTTTCGCGAGAAATTGTCGCCATAATATCGCTAAATTGACTTTGGCTTTGAGCTAATAGCACTGCGCCATCACCTAAATGTGCCACAGCAGGCTTTGCTGCTGCTATCTGCATCGGCACATCGGCCAAGGCTTTATGGTTTGCGCTGCTCATTTGTTCATTGCAGTTTACGGTGTCGGTGGCCCAATCAGTCGACGAACAGCCATTAAGCCCCATACTCACAGCAGTTAAGTCTGTACTGACCATCGGCGTGATAAAGTCGACTGTTTTGCGGCTACGTGTTTCAGTGGCTTTTGTTGGCCACTGCTCTACGCTGGGTACATCGCGTTCGAAGATATAGACTTCGACCTCAAACCAGCGCTCTTCTGCAGCAAATACACTTGCGGGTAGGCTGGATAAGAGGCTAACAGCTAAAGCTACGCTTAGCTTGTTTTTAGATAGTCCTAACACGATTATTCTCCAAGACGATGTTGAAACAGCTGCTCAATTAACAGTTTCAGTAATGCGAGCCTGTCTTTAGCTGTTTCAGAAGGCATAGTAAATTTTAGCTTATTGGGCCCGTCCATTCGATATACTTGGGGCTGAGTTTGCAGTAAGCCGATGATAAAGGTTGGATCAACCTTATTATTGTCACCAAACTCTATACTACCACCTTTAGCATGCATTTCGATTTTTCTTAGGCCTAACTGTGTGGCTAAGTGCTTATAAAGTGTCATTTCCATCAAGTTTTTAGTGGCGTCGGGTAACATACCGAAACGGTCAATTAACTCGACTTTTAATTCATCAAGGGCTTTAGCCGTTTCACTGTTGGCAATGCGTTTATACAAAGATAAACGCATGTTGACGTCACCGACATAATCTTCTGGCAATAGCGCAGGAATACGCAGCTCAATTTCACATTGATGACGCAGCATCTGGTTAAGTGAGGGCTCTTTACCTTGTTTTAGTGACTTAACCGCATCCTCTAGCATCTCCATGTAGAGGGTAAAACCAATCTTAGAAATATGGCCACTTTGTTCGTCACCAAGCAGCTCACCCGCACCGCGAATTTCTAAATCTTGGGTTGCAAGCATAAAACCTGCACCGAGATCCTCTAATGCGCCAATAGCTTCAAGACGTTTACGGGCATCTTTTGTCATTCGTTTTGGATGAGGCGTCATCAAATAAGCATAGGCTTGGTGATGTGAGCGTCCTACACGGCCGCGAAGTTGATGCAGCTGCGCCAAACCAAAATTGTCAGCACGTTCAATGACAATGGTATTGGCAGAGGGCACATCAATACCCGTTTCAATGATGGTGGTGCACACCAATACGTTAAAGCGTTGATGATAAAAATCAGACATCACCCGCTCAAGTTCACGCTCTCGCATCTGACCATGGGCGGTAACGACTCGCGCTTCAGGTAAGAGTTCACTGATTTCAGCTGCGCGTTTTTCAATGGTTTCAACACTGTTATGCAAGAAGTAAACTTGGCCACCTCTTAAGATCTCACGCAGCAATGCCTCGCGAATGGTGGCTTCATCATATTCTCTGACAAAGGTTTTTACTGCGAGTCGTTTGGCTGGCGGCGTGGCGATAATTGACAAGTCGCGCATGCCAGACATGGCCATATTCAATGTTCGCGGAATAGGGGTTGCTGTTAGGGTTAAGATATCGACATTGGCTCGTAACGCCTTAATCTTCTCTTTTTGTCTGACACCAAAACGGTGCTCTTCATCAATGACTAACAAGCCCAAGTTTTCAAACTTAGCCTCAGATTGTAATAATTTGTGGGTACCAATAACGATATCGACTTTGCCATTGAGCAAATCTTTCATTACCTGAGTTTGCTCTTTTGCCGTTTTAAAGCGAGACATCACTTCAATTTTGAAAGGCCAATCAGCAAAGCGGTCTTTAAAGTTCTCATAATGCTGCTGGGCTAGCAGAGTCGTGGGCACTAAAATGGCGACCTGTTTGCCATCATTGACGGCAACAAAGGCGGCTCGCATAGCCACTTCAGTCTTACCAAATCCCACATCACCGCAAACGAGTCTGTCCATCGCTGTTGGTGAGCGCATATCTTCAAGTACCGCATTAATTGAGGTCTCTTGATCAACGGTTTCTTCATACGGAAAACTGTTAGCAAACTGAGCATATTCTTCTTGGTCGATGTGGCAAGCTTCACCAGGACGAGCTTGCCTGCGGGCATACACATCAAGCAGCTCAGCAGCGACATCACGAATCTTCTCAACCGCTTTTTTCTTCGCTTTCGCCCAAGTATCGTTACCGAGTTTATTCAGCGAAGCTTCTTCGTCGGGGCCTACACTGTAGCGACTAATGAGGTGCAAGGATGACACTGGCACATAGAGTTTATCGCCGCCTGAATATTCAAGCACTAGGTACTCGGCAACGAGGCCGCCCGTGTCTAATGTTTCTAGACCTTGATAGCGCGCTACACCATGATCTAAGTGAACAATCGGTTGTCCTACTTTGAGCTCGGCGAGGTTCTTAACCAGTGCGTCAGAGCTTATTTGGCGCTGTTTATCACGACGGCGTCGCTGTGATATACGTTGACCAAAGAGTTCTGTTTCGCAAATTAAACTAAATTTACCGCCTGTTTTCTTTTCAACGATGCAGCCTTGCGCTAGCGGTGAAACAATCAGCCCAAGTTTTGTCTTGCTGGCAACAAACTCATCGAAGTGGCTAAATAGCTTAGGCTTGATATCAATCTTAGCGAGCAGCTCTAACAAGGCTTCACGGCGGCCTTCTGATTCAGCACTAAATAACAGGCGATCGCCCTGTGCGACGTATTTTTCAAGCTCAGTTAATGGTTGCTTGAGTTTATGATTGGCGGTGACATCTGGTAGCTTGCTGACTTTACCTTGAAGAGCTGTGCCAGTATAAGTTTCATTTTTAAGGCCAAAGCGGGGAAGGGCCTTAAAAGAGGAAAAAATCTGTTCAGTAAGAAGATACAGCTCTTGTGGTGCTAACAAGGGTCTTAATGGATCGACGCGTCTATCTTGATAACGCGCTTCAACCTCATTAAGGTGCGACTGAGTGGCAGACTCAATGTCTCCCACTGTGACTAATTGGGTATTGTCCGGTAAATAGTCAAAAAGAGTGGCTGTCTCATCAAAAAACAGCGGTAGATAGTTTTCAATACCAGCAGGCATGGTTTTCTTGCTGACCATTTGGTAAATCGAACCCGGCTCTTTGACTAAGACTTCAAAGCGGCGGCGATATCTTTGTCTAAAGCCTTCAATGGCCGCGTCATCGGTTGGGAACTCTTTTGCAGGCAGTAAGCGGATCGCATTGATCTCTTTACTTGAACGCTGAGTCTCTGGGTCAAAATTGCGGATAGTTTCCACTTCATCATCAAACAGTTCGATTCGATAAGGCTGGCTCGAGCCCATAGGAAAAATATCGATGATAGAGCCGCGCACGGCAAATTCACCATGCTCATAAACCTGCTCAACCACATGGTAACCGGTATTTATTAACTGTTCGCGCACATCTAAAAGACGATATTTATCGCCTTTTTCTAGCATCAGTACATTGCCAGTGAGAAATGATTGCGGCGGTAAGCGCACCATTAAGGTGGTAACCGGCACAATGACAACACTTTGCTGAGCTTGAGGGATCCGAGATAGCGCTTCGAGTCGCTGAGACACCAGATCTTGATGTGGCGAAAAGCTGTCGTAAGGCAGTGTTTCTCTGTCAGGGAACAGCCAGATCGGTATTGATTGCTCACTGAGTAAGTAACTTAGCTCAGCTTCTAGGCCGATAGCATTAGGCGTATCGGCGGTCACAACCAAGGTTACTCCCTGGTGCTGCTTCGCAATATTGGCGATGGTTAGCGCTTGGGCTGCGCCGCTAAGTGTACACAGCGTTTGTGCCAATTTGGCACTCTTGACAGCTGGTGGAGTCAATACGGAAAAAGCATTCATTAAGGCGAGGAAACAAGTCCATTAGCAGTAAAGTTGCTAAGTATTGTAGAGGCTTGTCTCAACTCATGCCAGTGAAAATTATGTTTGTCTTAGCGGGCTAACTTGCGCAGTTTTAGTTGCCTCTGCTGTATGCTTAAGCTGGCTTTCACCAGTTGTTCTACATCACTGTCTTGGATCACACTGAAGGTTAGTTCGCAGGCATACTGGGCTGCGCTAGCTTGTGAGGCGGTTTCAGAATTAACTTGTGGATCAGCTTCAAGCAAGGTGCAGCTTTTCACTTTTGCAAGGCATAGAAGGGCCACGAGCTCCTCTTTGATGTGTAATGTCACTTGAAACATTTGCCCAAGTTCAATTGGCGCAGCACTAACAAGGGTAATGCCACTACCACCGAAATGGCTGCCGGTATAGCGAGTTCCCTCATATTCCTCTTTGGCCATGACGTGTTGCAATACCATGTCAATTTTTCGAGACTGCAACTTTAAAAATTCCACCACCGTTTTTGCTTCATCATCGAGGTGGCGCAGTTGTATAAGGCAATCTGATTCAAGGGCTTTGACATCGCTAATCAACTGCAGGCTGGTAGGCAGCATCATGCCAAGTTGCGCTGGTGATGGCAGTGGTTTAGCACTATCCCAAGGACTCAAATAGACATCAAATGGATGATTAATACTAAAATAGGCTGTAGAGTCGGTTAACAAGGCTTTTGCCTCTTGTTTTTAGGGGGCTAATACACCTATTATCGTGCGCATCTTTATGATTTAGCAAGGTTAGACACGCAAATGTCTTAGTATTTGAGCAGTATTGAAAAGATATTGAGGAAATATTAAGGTTTTTTGTGAAGCGCTGGGGATCTGTTATTCCATTTGAATGGGGGCTAGCCAGTTAATTACCGTGGCTATTGAGCTCAGCTTAAGTCGATTATATTTGGGTTTTTTAATGAATTTTTCATTATCGTTTTATATTGGTTATCGCTACTGGCGAGCGCGTAAATCCAATGCATTTGCATCATTTATCACCATCTTTGCTGTCTCTGGGATTTTACTTGGTGTCGCGGCATTGATTGTGGTCAGCTCAGTCATGAATGGCCTAGAAGGTCAACTTAAACAGCGGATCTTAGGCGCAGTGCCGCAATTAACTGTGCATTCGCAAACAGCGATTGTTGATTGGCCAGAGCAAGTCATCAAGCTAAGCGAACTTCCCGGTGTGATTGGGGCTACCCCCAGTATTTCAACTCAAGCCATGGTGCAATCGCCGAGTAATATAGGCGCCGCGCAGGTTTATGGGATCTATCCTGAGCAAGAAAAAAGCTTACTTAATACCACAAAACAGGTTTATTCCGGTGATTTTGACGCACTAGAATCTGGAAAATACCGCATCATCCTAGGTGCAGAGCTAGCCCGAATGCTCGATGTTGCTCCCGGCGATAAAATTCGAGTGTTGAGCGGCGATGGTGTGGTGTATACGCCACTGGGCCCCGTGCCAAGCCAGCGTAAATTTACTGTGGCCGGTGTTTTTGAAATGGGTTCACAAGTCGATGCGACCCTTGCCTATGTTCATCATGATGACGCGCAGCGTTTGATGAGACAAAAAGCGGGTGAAATTAAAGAGCTGCGTTTGTATTTAGATGATCCCTTTAACGCCGCAAAAATGGCGCCTCAAGTGATTAACCAATTTGCCACGCCCGTTACCACAACAGATTGGCGAGATACCTACGGACATTTATTCGGGGCGGTAAAGATGGAAAAGAACATGATGTCTTTAATGCTCAGTCTTATTATCGCCGTTGCTGCATTTAATATTGTTTCTGCCTTGGTGATGATGGTGGTTGATAAAACCACTGACGTTGCGGTTCTCAAAACACAAGGTTTAACCACATCGAACGTGATGGGGATCTTTATGATCCAAGGCTCACTTAACGCGATTATTGGTTTGATATCAGGCGTTGCTGTTGGTGTATTGTTAACCTTGAACCTCAATATGATTACTCAGCTTTTAGGGATCTCTATCTTGGGAGCCGGGCAAAATTTGCCGGTGCAATTAGAGCTGAGTCAATTAACCTGGATTGTGGTTGGTACATTAGTGATAACACTGGTAGCCACCGTTTACCCAGCAATTAGAGCAGCTAATGTGCAGCCTGCTACCGCGCTTAGGTATGAGTAAGCAAACATACGAGTAAGCGGCGATATGAATAAGAACAGAATAAGTAACAATAGCGAGTTAACAATGAATCAAGAATTATTGCTACAAGTCAGCGGTGTCAGCAAGCGTTATCAAGAAGGCTCTGTTGATACTGAGGTTTTGCATAATGTTGACTTACAAGTATTTAAAGGTGAGCAACTGGCTATTGTCGGCAGCTCTGGCTCGGGTAAAAGTACCTTGCTACATATAATGGGGACGCTTGATAGCCCGACCAGCGGCACCGTCACTATGCTTGGAGAGGACCTGTATAAGTTATCGAGTCAGCGCCAAGCCAAGATACGAAATGAAAATTTAGGCTTTATTTATCAATTTCATCATCTATTACCTGAGTTTACTGCGCTTGAAAATGTGTCTATGCCTGCGTTAATTCAAGGTCAACGTCGTAAACAGGTTGAAGCCAAAGCCAAGTCATTGCTCGAGCGGGTGGGGTTAGGGCATAGGTTAAGCCATACTCCGGCAGAAATGTCCGGTGGTGAGCGTCAACGGGTAGCAATTGCCAGAGCCTTGATTAACGATCCTAAGTTAGTGCTCGCAGACGAGCCAACCGGTAATCTCGATGCTAATAGCGGCGAAGCCGTATATGAGCTTATCACTGAACTTGCTGCGCAGCTGGGCACTGCATTTGTTGTGGTGACTCATGATCAAAGCCTCGCGGCAAGAATGGATAGGCAGCTGCATATGAAAGATGGCCGCTTGGTGCAAGCCGAGGAATTCACTGCATGAGAAGTCTGTTAGCTATGTGGGTTGGCTGGCGCTTCTATTTAGCGCGTCAGTCAAATCGGTTTATTAACTTTATCTCGTTTGCTTCAACGGCGGGGATCGCGCTCGGGGTAACCGTGCTTATCGTGGTTTTATCGGCGATGAACGGCTTTGAAAAAGAGTTAGAGCATCGCTTATTAGGCGTGGTGTCACATGGTGAGTTAATTGGTGTCAATGAGCCCATCCATCAGTGGCAATCAATTGTCAGTGATGCCAATAAAGTGCCGGGGATCACTGCCGCCGCGCCGTTTGTGCGTATGCAGGGCTTAGTGCAAAAAGTCGGTGGTTTTCAAGGGTTAACAGTACTGGGTATTGATATCGAAACCGAATCGGAAGTATCAAATATTCAGCAATTTATGTCAGCTAAGAGCTGGCAGAGCCTAAGTGAGCAAAACAGCAATAATATCGTTTTAGGTAAAGGTTTAGCCAAGAGTTTAGATTTAAAAGTAGGTCAGTCATTAAGCTTGTATATGCCTAATATCAATGGCCAGTCACAAAGTAAAATTGGCGCGGCTAAAAGTCATCGCTTTGTGGTTTCGGGCATTTTTGAACTTGGCGGTGAGCTAGATATGACCACAGCCTATATCCCGATGCAATATGCCGCCAAGACCTTGAATTTAGGTGACAGTGTTTCGGGCGTGCGTATTAAAGTTGATGACGTATTTGCAGCGCCAAGATTGATAAGAGATTTAGGTTATAGTCAGCAGCAATATGTGTATATTTCTGACTGGACTCGTACTCAAGGCCATTTATACCAAGATATCCAGCTAGTGCGTATGGTGATGTATCTGGTGCTTGCATTAGTCATTGCGGTGGCGTGCTTTAATATTGTGTCGACCTTAGTAATGGCGGTGCGAGATAAACAGTCTGAAATTGCCATCTTACTCACCATGGGCATGAGAAAAGCATCAATCATGCTGATCTTTATTGTACAAGGCGCCTTTAATGGTATTTTGGGCTGTGCCATTGGCGGGGTATTAGGGGTCATGATCTCGCTTAACTTAAGCGCTATAGCACGTACGATAGAATCGGTATTAGGCGTTCAGCTGTTATCGGCGGATGTGTATTTTATTGATTTCTTACCCTCTGAACTAAAAAGCGGTGATGTGGTAACGGTTGTCTGTTTAGCCTTTATAATGAGTGTTATTGCAACCTTATATCCCGCATGGAAAGCGAGCCAAACTCCGCCAGCAAGAGCCTTGGCTGGTAGGTAATACTGATTATCAGCTCTATAAGACAAAAATAACGCCAGCAGATGCTGGCGTTTTTATTTTTGGCTTATCTTTTACCATCTCGGCAACTATCGAGTCAAAAAAGGTAAGCAATCTAGGGCAATAAGGTGTTAGAAAGCTTATTCATGTAACCAAGTCAACGCAGCATCCTCATTGTCAAAGAATTCAATTTCTCCTGCGACAAACCAGCGCACTAGTTTGGTGGCGGTTTCTTGCCAACCTTTATTGCCGTATAGGGCTATTTTAACAAATTGATTGCCATGTTTAAGCCCGAGTTTAAAGTCATCCCAAGCAGCGCTAAGCTCCCAACCTTCAAGCTCTGTCGCATCAAACAGGGCTTTAATCTTAGGCTGTTTGACCTCCGATAGGGCGGAATCAATGACAGGGGTAATCGCGAGGTAATCGCTATGGGTAAGCTTACCTTTGGCTTTTAGGGTTAAGTAAAACTCGTCACTCACTCTCTCTATGCCGATAGAGAAACCGTGTCTTAGTGCATTCATATAGACTCTCCTTGTTAGATAATGCGCGTCATACAGTATTTGTTGATTTGATATCACTCGCGCCATGAAAACTAATCCAGACAACTGCATTGATATCGATGAATATCACGTTTATGCTTTCGGGCAATTTAATTTCGCCTGTTTAGCTATAAAAATCAGGTGTTATTTGGGTACTAGGTATAGAAGAGCTTGGAGCGAAAACCAAGCCAAAAGGAATAATAATGGATCAGCAAGCATATTCAATTGGTGTCAAAGGCCAAAAGTGGGGCGATGCAGAAAAAACCCAGTGGTTTAATGCTCAGTCGGTTAAACGCTCATACCAAGATGAAGTGCTGAGTAAAATTCTAGCGCTTAAAGACTGCTTTAACGTCGAGCAGTATGGCGCGCTGTCATACGATGCTGCACGTTATCCTCTATTTGCCATTAAATCGCCAAACTGGGATGACAACAAAGCGACCATTTTAGTGACCGGTGGCGTGCATGGCTACGAGACAAGCGGCGTTCAAGGTGCGATTCGTTTTGTTGAAACGAAAGCGGCTGATTATGCAAAGCATTTCAATATTTTAGTGGCACCGTGTATTAGCCCTTGGGGTTATGAAACCATTAACCGCTGGAACCCGAAAGCTATTGACCCTAATCGCTCGTTCTATGCAGATAGCCCTGCAGAAGAGTCGGCAGCGTTAATTAAGCTGTTAGCAGAACTTGAGGTGGAGATATTTGCCCATATTGACCTACACGAAACCACCGATACCGATAACAGTGAATTTAGACCGGCATTAGCAGCGCGTGACGCGGTAGAACACACTAACTGGAATATTCCAGACGGATTCTACCTGGTAGGCGATACCATCAATCCACAAGATGCATTCCAAACGGCAATGATTAAATCGGTAGAGCAGGTGACTCATATCGCACCAGCCGATGACGATGGTAAGCTAATTGGCGTAGAATTATCTCAATTTGGCGTGATTAACTATGCGACTAAGGCGTTAGGTTTATGTGCAGGCGTGACAGATGCAAAATATGTCACCACTACAGAAGTCTACCCAGACAGCCCATTATCAGATGCTGAAAACTGCATTGTGGCGCAGGTCGCCGCTATTACTGGTGGATTGGACTATCTGCTGAGCCTTTAGTCTGTACTTGTTTGGTTACTTAAAGTTTAGCGGGCTGGTTTACACTCATAACCTTTCTCAGGCTGCAAGTGGCAGTAATGACGGTATCGAGCTGGTGGTCACCATAATCCTTGGGAGCTGCGCTATTTCAGAATATTTGCGCACCTTTCGTTGAGCTAAAGTCAGGTTTGCAACAAAAAATCTTTAAGTCTCGACTAGGGCGATATTCTATCAGCCACCCACTGGCGTTAACCCGATAGCGTTATTTTTTAATAGCAACACAATCGCAAGTTTTATGCATAAAGACGCAGCCTTTAATGGCTGCGTTTTGCATTTGTGCGCTAACGCTCTTTATTGTTGCATGTGCAACAGAGTAAGGCTATAGTTGCTTATGTTGTGTATGCAACAATAAGTTTAATGATGTATTCGAGTAAACATCGTCATAGATTAAGCCTAACTGAAGTTAACCTAGTTATTAGATCTGAACTTTAGTTATTAGCGCTGAAGCCTAATTGTAAGACTCGATTTAGCCGTTAGTGCTTAAGGCGAGTGATTCTTGTGGAGAAATAATGAAAGACAAAATATACCAATATATTAGCTATTTAGTTCTTGGCTTAGCAGTCGTTTTTTCGCTGTTTTTGATCACTAGCGACAACATTGCTCCCTTTACCACTCAAGCCGCTGTACATAAGAACGTGGCGACCATAGCCGCTGAAGTTTCGGGGGTGGTTACTCAGGTCTACGTTGAGAATGGCCAGCAAGTGACTCAGGGGCAGCCATTATTTGCAATTGCTCAAAGTCAGTATCTGATTGCGGTAAAACAGGCCCAAGCTGAGCTTAATCAAGCATTAGAAGATAACTCTGCCAAGGGGCAAGAGTTAGTTGCGGCTGAGCAGGTTATATCTCAGCGCACATTAGAGAAATTAAATGCTAGCCGTAAGATGGAGCGATATGAGTCATTATTAAAGCAGGGCACAGTGACTCAGCAAGAGTTAGAAGATGCACAGCTGGCTTATAAAGTATCTGTCAGCACAGAATCAGCGGCCAAAGCTGAAGTGAAGCGTATTCAGGTAGAGCTGGCAACAGAGCAAGACAATGCGGCGATAGAGCTTGCCAAGGCTAAGCTGGCTCAAGCTCAGCTAAGCCTTGAGCATACCGTCATTAAAGCCAAACTGGCGGGTTCTGTGAGTAATTTGCAGCTACAATCGGGTAGTTACTTAGCAGCTGGGGCGAGTGCTATGTTTGTTGTCAACGAACAAGACTCATGGCTTAGTGCGGACTTCAATGAAAATGGTATTGAGCATATACAAGCTGACGCTCCTGTGATGATTGTGTTCGATGCATTGCCTGGTAACATCTTTTACGGAAAAATTATTAATCAGGATCGCGCCATTTACGATCAATCGAGCATGAGCAATCAATTAGCCGAGGTCACTAATAGCGATCGCTGGATCAGGGAACAGCAAAAAATTCGAACTCGAATTACTATTAATGATCTAAATAAGCAATTGATTTCAGGCTCTCGAGCCAGTGTGATGGTGATAAACGGTAATTGGCTGGTGGATGCTAGTGCTAAGATCTGGATGAGCTTAGTTAGTTACTTTCACTATGTGTATTAACAGGTTTGAAGTCAGGTTCGAATATGTTTTCTAACGCAATGCAAAGAAATGAAGCCATTAGGATCACCTTAGTGATCACGCTTTGTATGTTGGTTGGCCAAATGTTTCGTTTTGACTCTGCGGTCTACCTTGCGCTGTATCCAACAATCGTGATGACCAAAGTAAAAGATTACTCTTGGAGTCATCTTGTAAAAACCTTTGCGCCAACACTGCTCAGTGCATCTATAGCGCTTGTGATTGTTGAACTGTTTCAGTCTCATCCCTTTATTGTGTGGACAATTAGCTTACTGTTTGTCGATTGGATGCGAAAAAAAGCAAATACACCCATTAAGCGTGGCGCAATGATAATGCCGGTTTTTAATTGGATTCTTATCGTCATTTTTTCACAATTTAGTAGTCAGAGCATGCCGGATAGAATTGGTGAAATTTTTCTATCGATGTTGATTACTGTTTGTGTCGCAAAGGTTGCCGTTCGGTTTTTCCCTGTATCAGACTTAGCGGAAAACGCTAAGACTAAGATATTTAAGCCGCAACAAGTCACCTATCAGCAAAGACTTGTGACTATGAGTCTTATCGGCACGGGTATTGCGGTATTGATGAACATTAATCTGCTTTCGGCAACCTTTTGTATGGTGCCAGTCATCGCCGCAGCAACTCAAATTGATCGCAATGCCTATAAAGAGGTGGTGAGGCGCCGCTTCATCACTCAAGTAGGTGGCTGCGCCATTGCTGTGATAGTGAGCGTTTTACTTGCAGGCCATCAAGCGGTTATCAGTTACTATACGCTTATTGTTGGCGCGGCTATTTTTTTGATTGCGACCCAGATGGTCACAGCCGAAAAAGCGTTACGAGACTTTCATGGCGATGCGCTTTTAGCGACAGTCCTACCAATCCAACTTTATATTGGTACCGCTAGTATGGGGTTGGAGAGTATTTTACTTAGAGCGTGGGAACTGGCGCTAACATTAGGTATATTATTCCTATTATTTCAGCTATCTAACAGAAGAGAACACAATGTCACAGACGAGCAAAATGGTGCCGGAGCTTGAAGCTAGTACGTCATTTATGATGGGACTAGCTTATAAACAATTTAGAACCTTGGCTAACCAAGCGTTGACGGCAAAGCTTGGCATTAGTCTGGAAATGTTAGGTGCGCTTAAAGTGTTAGCCCATGCTGGCGAGATGCCGCAGCAAGGGTTAGCTGAAAGCCTACTGCGTGAACGCTCGGCGACTAAGCGACTAGTTGATAACTGCATTAAGCGCGAATTAATCAGCAGCTATAAACATGAAACAAATAAAAAAGCGAAATATTTAGCGATTACAGATAAAGGCATACAGGTAAAAGAGCAGGCTAGCGCTATATTGTCAGGAATTATTGAACAGTTTTACGCGCCATTAACTGCTCAGGAGAGAGAAACGATATTAGTGCTTTGCCGTAAGCTGGTAAAAGATGATGTTTTTTTGGCAAATGACTAACTAATGGGTTAAAACGTTGTAGGACCTAGAACCTAGAACCTAGAACCTAGGACCTAGAACCTAGAACCTAGAACCTAGGATTCTCCATTGAGTCTATAAATTTAGCGCTTTATTCCGCTTCCGATGCAATCACCGCTTTAATGCCATGAGCGTGCACTTTGACGCAAATTCCGTCTTTTTTAAACGCAATGGTCGGGTTCGCAAGGCGCTCTTTATCGCCTTTTGGGGAGCTCATTTTAACTTTTATGTCAGTTTCACCAGCTAATACTGGGGCTAGCTGTGGCGCTTGCTTGAGCAGTGCCTGAGCCAATGTATCGCAATCTATAGCATTACAATCGAGTACCAGTTCAATATGCTCCCAGCCTTCAGTTGGGTAGACTTTGTCGCTAGGGTAAGGCAGCTCAACACACTCAATGGCATTCGTGCCCATCATTAATGGCGTGGTGAGTTCGATAATCAAAATCGGGCGGCCGTTAATCATGTTGTCTGAAATGATATTACCAACCTTAGCAAACTCAGCTCTCAGCCCATCAGCGCTTTGGTTACTGTTCACTCTGAGCGCGGTATGGTCACACTCTAAAGATAGAGGCTCTAGGCCTAACTCTTGAGTAAATGCTTGTACTTGTTGGCTGAATGTCGTCCAGCTATTGATTAATTCTTGGTATGTCATGCTTGGGCCTTAAAGGTGAAAGGGCACGGGATTTTGAAATTATGTGTGACTAATGTTTGCAGAACCCTACTGGATAAAAATGGCTATCACTTAAAGAAGGCAAATTTATCAAGCAGCTGTTTGTAAAAATAAACTGCTTGTTTAAAGAAGCTGCCTCTTTAAAGAAGCTACTTGTTTAAATAAACTTATCTACTTAAAGAAGCGAGTGTTTAACCATGTTTAGGGCCAGATCTCAATCGGCGTGCCTTCATCAATCGCGCGCCAAAGTTCATCCATCTCTGCATTGGTGACCGCGATACAACCATCGGTCCAATTATACATCTGGGCTTCTTCAGGGGTTAAGCTAGAGTTAGGGTTTTCACCGTGGATCATGATCTGCCCGCCTGGACTAATGCCTAACGCATCGGCACGTAAACGGTCTTCATCATTAGGGTAGGAGATATGAATCGCGCGGTAGTAAGCACTATCAGACTTTTTGTAGTCTAATAAATAACGCCCTTCTGGCGTGCGCTGGTCGCCTTCGGTTAACTTATGCCCAACAGGATTGTCACCCATAGCAATGCGATATTTTTTTATCACCTTACCTTGGCGCAACAGCGACATACTCGCTTCTGACTTTGTCACGATAACTAGATCGGCTTTACCGTTGACCATAGCGCTCGCTATTGTGGCCGGTGAAAAGAGGCTACTTAAGATAAGCAATAATAAACTGAGTGATAAAACAATAACGCGCATGAAAAACCTTGAGTCAATAAGCTAAAACAGAGCCAAATATGGGGGGTCATATTACCCTAAAAATCGGTGAGTGTTGACGCTAAAAGCTAAGATTATTTTTGAGCTATCTCTATATGCGTGTCACACTATTGATATCATTTATTTTAATGCGTTGATTAATCAATTTTACTCGATTAAATCTTCGCCATATGCGCAAGGATTTGCTGTAACAATGGCAACCGAAAAAACCGAGAAAGAGTCTGAAAGTTTATTAAAGCTTAAATTACGTCGAGTAATATTTGGTACAGATACGCCTGCAGGGCGGTATTTTGATATCAGCTTAATGATATGTATCGTGATGAGTGTTCTCATTGTTTTTCTTGATACCGTCGCTAAGGTTCATGAACGGTACGGTGACATCATTGTCGTGATGGAGTGGTGTTTTACCATTATCTTCACCATCGAATACATATTAAGGCTCTATTGTTCGGCTAAACCGCTTAGCTATGCTAAAAGTTTCTATGGTGTGGTCGATCTGTTATCAGTGCTACCCTCATATTTAGCGCTGTTTTTCCCTGGTGCTAACTTCACTTTGGTGATTAGGATCCTGAGACTGTTTAGGATTTTCCGCGTATTAAAATTATTACGTTATTTAAGTGAGGGGAATTTACTGCTGCGGGCCATGATGCAGTCGAGTCGTAAGGTATTTATCTTCTTTTTCTCCGTCAGCCTTATTGTGGTCATTTTAAGTGCCATTATGTATATGGTTGAAGGGCCTCATAATGGCTTTAGCTCGATTCCTAAATCGATTTACTGGACCATTGTGACCATCACAACGGTAGGTTATGGTGACATCACGCCACAGACTCCTTTAGGCCAAGCAATTGCCGCATTTACCATGTTGCTGGGTTATTCCATTATTGCTATTCCTACGGGGATTTTAACCGCAGAGATCTCACAAGAGATTGGGCGCACGCGTGATTTAAGACGTTGCAGTAACTGTTTGAAGGTTGGGCATGAAACGGATGCTCTATACTGTGATCATTGTGGCAGCGAATTAGAGACCGACCTGTAAAAAATCATCAATGTTAAAGGATTAGCCAAAGGCTAAGAGGTGTTATGGCTGTAGCCAAGTTTGTACAGGGATCGATTTTACGCCACATCTTAGTGATGAGTTCAACCGCCGCTGTCGGTATATCGGCATTGTTTGTGGTCGATTTATTAGATCTTTTCTTTCTCAGTTTACTTGGTGAGTTAGAGCTAGCGGCGGCGGTTGGTTATGCAGGTACCATCTCCTTTTTTACCACCTCAATTGGCATTGGCTTATCGATAGCACTTGGCGCTGTAGTGTCGCGCTCAATTGGCGCCAAAGAAGTTGAAAAAGCTAAACGGCTAATGCTAAATAGTCTCGTTGTCACGCTGTTAGTAAGTATCTTTGTTGCCTTTTGGGTGTACATGTTTATTCCGGAGTTATTGAGCCTAGTGGGGGCAACTGGAGAAACAGCTAAGCTAGCCGAGAGCTTCTTGAATATTGTCGTACCATCGTTACCGTTTATCTGCCTTGCAATGGCGCTAGGTAGTGCGCTGCGCGCAGTGGGTGATGCTAAGTTATCTATGGTATCAACACTTATTGGTGGCGGGGTTAATGCGGTATTTGATCCGATCTTTATCTTTATGTTTGCCATGGGCATAGAAGGCGCGGCGGTAGCCTCTGTATTGGCACGTATTGCCGTGTTTGCGGTAGCGGCAAGAGGTGTGGTGGTTAAACACAACTTACTGGGCCGCTTTAATGTTGAACATTTTGTTGAAGACTTAAAACCCATTTTTGCTATTGCAGGTCCTGCAATGCTCACTAACGTGGCAACCCCTATCGCAAATGGAGTCGTAACGCGCGCCATTGCCGATTTTGGCGATGGCTATGTTGCTGGTTGGGCTGTGCTTGGGCGACTCATTCCGGTGTCATTTGGCATGATCTTCGCGTTATCTGGTGCTGTTGGCCCCATTGTTGGGCAAAACTTTGGCGCACTAGAATTTACACGGGTGAAAGAGTCACTGACCCGAGCGATTCAGTTCTGTACCTTATACGTACTTGGGGTTTCACTGCTGCTTTTCTTGACTCGTCATCAAATTGTCAGCGCGTTTGATATGAAAGGTAATGCGGCAGAGCTTATCTTATTCTTCTGTTCCTATATTGCGGTGTTTTTTATCTTTTCTGGCATATTGTTTGTCGCCAACGCCTCATTTAATAACCTGGGCAAGGCTAAGTACTCAACCTTGTTTAATGTGGGTAAGGCCACGTTAGGCACGATTCCATTTGTGTATTTTGGTGCACAGTGGGGAGGCGTATACGGCGTGTTGGTTGGTCAGGCTATCGGCTCGATTATATTTGGTGTATTGGGTGTTATCGTCGCTTACAGATTGGTTGATAAGGTTCAAGCAATAACTGCCGTTAGTGGGCGCTATAGGGCTCAAAGTCAGATAGAGGAAGATAAAACTGAGTTTGATGAGGAGTTGAGCTTAAGTAGTCAAAATCCTATGTCTTCATCTTGTGCCAATATGGCCATGGTCAATGAAGAGCAAGATAATGAAGCCAGTAACAAAGTGGCTGAGCTTATTGGTGGACAAGAAGAGAAGGTTTCAACCAAATAAGCTCAATTAGTCTTGATAACTAAGACTCTTAGTAACAGATACTTTAAGCAACAAATACAAGCGATAACAGATACCAGTGATAACAAACACACTGGGTAAAAGTGACACCGTCGGTAAACGTTACATTTGGTAAAAGTTAGTTAGCAGGCGCCGCTTTTTCGTCGTTGCTTGCTATCGGTGCGTCGTTAGTGGCCGCATCAGTTTCAGTCGTCCCTTCTTGCTGGGCAGCTTCTTCAGCAACAAGTTTAGCTTGCTGCTCAGCACGTTCAGCTTTAGACACATATTTTTTGATCGTAGGCGCAGTGTGCTTGTTAAGGCGAGCCTTAGCACGTTTTGCGGTCTTTTTGATCATCTTCTGTTTTCTGTTCATGAGTTCTCTACGATATGCCTATATGACAATTGTGGCACATTGTGCGCCAAGCTAGAAATCGGATGCGGATTTTACCCTAAACGGGGCGTGACTGCTACCGCAGTATTTCATTCAGCGTAATAGACTATTTTACCCTGCTTGATACAAAAACATGTATCCACGAGCCGCTTCGAATTAAAATAAAGACAAAGCATCAATTGTGATGCAGCAGAGAGTATCGATAGCATGATGAATCCACCGAATAAGATCACCTTCTTTAGCCGTTTTGAAGTCGATATTTTAGCGGGCAAAAAAACCATTACACTGCGTGATGAGTCAGAGTCTTTTTATCAGGCAGGCCAGCGCGTTAGCGTGTCAAATCTAGAAGATGGTCGCTGTTACGGTGAGCTGGATATCTTGTCGGTTGAAAAAGTGGCTTATGATGACTTAGATGACAGCCATGCTAGCCAAGAAAATATGAGTCTTGCAGAGCTTAAAACCTTAATTAGGCAGATATATCCAGGGATCACTTCAATGTATATGATCCGTTTTAGTCTGGTTTAATCCGTTTTATCTTTGCCAGCTTTATCCTTAACGTTTTAGTTCAATAAACATTGCCCGCAATCGGGTTAATTTTTCGTAGTGTGCTGTTATTCAAAACTCTGGTTTTTGAATAACGATAGTCCATGCAAAAGCTAACGGCAGCCAGTAGACTGCGTCATTCAAGTGAATAACGCAGTTTTGTATCGCCAGTGATTAACCAGCAAGATTCAAAAACAGAACAAACATGGTTTCCATGGAGGAGAGTGGTAATGTCTAGCTTAAACGGAAAGCCGTGGTATTTTTTCCCAGCAGTGGCGGTCGGTGTTGTGGTGCTCATCTTAGTGGTTAAGCTACGTAGTCATCCGCCACTTGAATTACAGGCCGAACCGAGCAAGCTGGTTGAGGTCATTGAGTTAAAGCAAGTCCCTGTTGTGGCACAGGTCGACGCCTTTGGGCGTGTTAGTCCTAAAATTCAGTGGCAGTTACTGCCTGAAGTGGGCGGGCGCGTGGTATATAAACATCCCGATCTCGCTGTGGGTAAAATCCTGCCAAAAGACACGCTCTTACTGTCTATCGATCCACTGGATTATCAAATTCGACTGTCTCAAGCCCAGGCAGACCGTAAAGCCCTTGAAGGCCAGCTTGCCGGTAAAGGCCTACAGCTTAAAAACTTACAACTATCGCTACAAATTGAAAACAATCGCTATGATCTAGTGCAATCAGATTTAAAGCGTAAAGAGACACTGCGTAAGCAAAACCTTATCTCACAATCTGAGCTTGATGGCGAAAGACAAAACCTATTGGCTCAACAGCAAAAATTACAAGAATTAGATAACAGCTTAAACCTCATGCCCAATGAGACCGATATTCTTAAGGCGCAATTACAGCAAGCGGTTGCCCGTGAAGAGGAGGCTCAGAGCCAACTAGCTAAAACCGAAATACGTCAGCCTTTTGAGGGCCGCGTGGCTGAGGTGAATATCGAAAATAATCAAGTGGTGTCGCCGCAGCAAGTGTTGGCGCGCATTAATGGTATCGAGGTCATGGAGGTTGAAGCCCAAGTGTCACTCGGCGATGTGATGACGCTGATGAAAACCGTCAACAAGCCACAAGGGCAAGAGATGCAATTACCGCGCGCAGAAGCGTTAGGCCTAAGCGCAGAGATCAACTTAAAGGGAGCCACTTACTCCTTTAGCTGGCCGGCTAAAATCAGCCGTATTGGTGAAACCGTTGACCCCACATTAGCCACTGTCAGTGTGGTATTGCAGGTCGAGCAGCAGTACCGTGAGCTTAAAATTGGTCAGTCGCCACCGCTGGTAAACGGCATGTTTGTCAGTGCACGAATTAAAGGCGGAGAACGTGATTACTGGATGGTGCCAGAACGCGCGCTGCACGGTGACAAACTCTATATCATGAACCAAGAAAATCGCTTACAGCTTATTGATGTTCAGGTTCTTTTTCGTCAAGAAGGTCAAGCGGCGCTGCAAGGTGAGTTCGTCGATGGCATGAAGTTAGTGTTAACCGACCTTATTCCGGCGGTGAACGGTATGGCACTGCGCACTCAAACTGATGACGCTAATGTCGACAACGCGGATAAAGCGAACACTAAGCAGGCGGAAACTAACAAAGCGGAGATTAAGCCGTGATCGGTTTCTTTGTCCGTCATCGCACCGCCACGACCTTGTTGATGTTGGCGTTTATCATTCTAGGAATTAAGGCGCTGCCTCAGCTTAAGCGAGAGACCTTTCCTGAGTTTTCTAAAAACTTCATCAGTGCGCAAGTGATCCTACCCGGGGCATCCCCTCAAGACGTGGAAGAAAACCTCTGCCTTAGAATGGAAGATGCCGTCGATAGCCTTGGTAGTATTATTGAAACCAAATGTGACGCGCTAGAAGGCGTTGCTCGCATGACACTTAAGCTTGACGATAAAGCTGAGATTGGCCGCAGCCTTGTTGATGTACAAACTAAGATCTCGGCAATTAAAGACTTTCCGGCAGAAATTGAACCTCCAATTGTTGAACAGTTAGATTTTAACGAGCGGATTATCGATATTGCGGTGTCAGCGTCGACCAGCAAGCCAGAACTTAAAGCCTACGCCGAAGACTTAAAGCGTCGACTCAAGCTAGATACCAGTATTCGGCAAGTGGAGATCGCGGGCTTTTCATCGCACCAATTGTTGGTTGAGATCTCACTCGGCGCGATTAAACGTCTAGGCATGAGTGTGGCCGATGTAGCCAAACAGATTGAACAACAAAACGTGCAGCTACCTAGCGGCACGGTTGAGACGCCAAGTAAGAATATTCTTATTCGCTTCGATCAGCGTGAAGTGCAGCCCGAACGTCTTGCCAATATTGTGATCCGCTCAGACGCTCAGGGCGGAGTCGTACGGCTTGGTGATATTGCCACCATTACCGATAGATTCGAGCTTGATGAAGAGAGCATTCGCTTTGATGGTGAACAAGCCGCAATTTTGACTGTGTTTAAGAATAAGTCGCAAGATTCATTAAGACTAAAAGAGGAAGTCATCGGCTTTTTAGATGCTGAGAAACTGCGCACTCCCAATGGGATCACCATTAGCACCTCCAATGATTTAAGTTCATTGCTGTGGGATCGCCTTAATATGCTAATTGAAAATGGCTTGCAAGGTGTGGTGCTTGTGTTCCTGTGTATGTGGTTGTTTTTTAGCTTACGTTACTCATTTTGGGTGGCCATGGGCTTACCCGTCGCCTTTATGGGCAGCTTGTTTTTTATGGCGCAAGTTGGCTTAACGATTAACATTATGACGCTGGTGGCCTTTTTAATGGCAATCGGCATCATGATGGACGATGCCATTGTTATCGCCGAATCTATAGCGGCCCATATTGAGCGAGGTTTGAGTAAAACTGACGCCGTTATTCAAGGGGTAAAGCGCGTATTGCCTGGGGTGATATCATCCTTTTTAACCACGGTATTTATCTTCTCCAGCATCGCTTTTATGGAAGGCGATATGGGCAAAGTGCTCAGAGTGATCCCGCAAACCTTATTGCTTATCTTGACCGTGAGTTTAGTCGAAGCCTTTTTGATTTTGCCTAACCACCTGGCCCATGCCGCCAAAGGCAAAGAGCGTAAAACCAGTCGTTTCAAGCAAAAATTTAACCAACAGTTTGAGCATTTTAGAACGGTACAATTAGTGGCGGCGGTAGAGTGGGTGATCAAATGGCGCTATCTGTTTATGGGCTCAGTGATAAGCTTATTGTTTATCTCTATTTCGCTGGCAGCTGGCGGCGCGGTTAAGTTTATCGGCTTTCCTGAGCTTGACGGCGATGTAGCCGAAGCGCGGATTATCTTGCCGCCGGGTGCAACGCTTGAGCAAACTGAGTTTGTGGTTAATCGAGTGGTCAGCGTTGCTAAACAGCTAGGTGATAAATACAGCGATAAAGAAGACGGACAACAACTTATCCAGCATATTACTGAGCGCTTTAACTTTAACGCCGATGCCGGTGAAAGTGGTGCCCATGTTGCCACGGTAAAAGTTGACTTGCTCAGCGCTGAAGTGCGCCAAACACTGATGAGCACCTTTATCAGAGAATGGCAGCAGGGCGTGGGCGAAATGGTCGATCCGATTGCCATCGTCTTTAAGCAGCCTAAGATGGGGCCTGCTGGGCGCGCGATTGAAATTCGTGTGCGCGGTGACAACTTAAACGAACTTAAATCAGCGGCGATTGAAGTGCAGCAATACTTGCAAGGCTTTAATGGTGTTTCAGGCGTGATGGACAGTATGAGGCCGGGTAAAGCCGAGATTTTAATGACTTTAAAACCGGGGGCAGAAGCCTTTGGCGTAAACGGCATGATGTTAGCGAGCCAGCTTCGTGGCGCTTATTTTCATCAAACAGCCGATACCATTCAAGTGGGGCCAGAGAGCATTCAAATCGATGTACAGCTAGATAAAATTGATGCCGCTAAGCTTGAAAATCTGGCGAACTTCCCAATCAATATCGGTAGCGCAGGCGAGCAAGTACCGCTGTCTGCGGTGGCCAACTTTGAGTGGCAACGAGGCTACGTTAAGATCTCTCGCCTCGATGGCATGCGATTTGTCACCATAACTGGCGAAGTGGATACTCACTTAGCCAACGCTAGCGAAATCAATAACGCCTTTAAAGATGAGCTATTACCTGAGCTTAAAAAGCGCTATCCCGGTATTCGTGTCAGCTATGAAGGTGAAGTTAAAGAGAGCGCGACCACCCAAAACTCAATGGCAAGTGGCTTTATTGTTGGCTTGCTAGCGGTATTTGCCATTTTAAGCCTGCAGTTTAAGAGCTACATTGAACCATTAGTGGTCATGGCCGTTATTCCGCTTGGGTTAATTGGCGTGTTATGGGGGCATCTATTACTGGGTTACTCCATGAGCATGCCATCGATACTCGGCTTTGTGGCACTTGCCGGGGTGGTTGTTAATGACTCGATATTGCTGGTGCAATATATCCGCTTTCATGTAGAAGAGGGCCAATCGGTGCATCAAGCGGTAGTGAGTGCTAGCAAAGAGCGTTTCAGAGCCGTATTTATTACGTCTCTAACCACAGCTGCGGGCATGTTGCCACTGTTACTTGAAACCAGTATTCAAGCGCAGGTATTACAGCCGTTGGTGGTTTCTATGGTATTTGGTATTTTTGCATCTACCGCGCTAGTGCTATTTATGGTCCCGGCCTGTTACGCGATTCTAGACGATTTTGGCAAGGTCAGTTTTAGTCAGAAAGATTAGGAAATAAAGGCCTAATCAGCTTGTAATGATAGATGCTAAAAAGGCGCTAACCCTTGTGGTTAGCGCCTTTTTTAATGAAATATTGACAAAATAGAGAGTGTGATGCACATAGTAGAGAGCAACATGCAGTCCACTAAAGGATGACTTTAAAGCGGATGTATAAACTTATCTTTTGTTTCTAAAAGCATGGATCCCATGGGTGATGATAAGCGCGATTGCCACCCAAAAACAGCCAATGACAGTGTCATAAAAGCGCCAGCTCATTAGATTTAAATCGCCATTGGGCATCAAGGCAAAATTGATCGCCACCATAACGGTGACCGTTATCGAGAGGCTAAACAGTAAATAGCTTTTCCTGAGACTGAACGGGATCCAAAAGGCAAATATGGCTATCACCAGCGCTAAGCCAAGCTGATCAATATAGCGAACACAGAAGTAGGCAATGATGATCCCAAGTAAGGTGCCAACGATGCGATCCCATAAATGATGCCAAGAAAGTCTATCGTTAATATGCATCACAAATAATATGGTCAAGCCGACCCAACCGGGTTGATTGACATGCAGCCAATTAGCACTGAGGGTTGCAACCAGTATGGTTAACGGTAACGTTAGGCCATAAAAAGGGCCGTTAGTATCACCTTTAATGATTTGAAAAAATTCATTGCTAGGCGAGTGACCAACCTCGTCAATTTTATATAGCCAGCCTTGCAGTAAAATAAGCACTAAAGCAAAAACGGCGCCGTAAAAATAGGCGATACCTATGGCTAGTGACGCGGGGAATCCCAGCTGGGCCAGCAATAAGGCGGTAGCAATATATTTACCGAGCAACCCCCAATAGGCGTGTTCCGGTTTTGGCAGACCAGCGAGAAAGCCAAATAGCATTAATGCTGCAATGGCCATGTGTGGATGACCGATTAAAGTCAGCCCCAGTGCAGCAGCTAGGATCACCGCGAGCACCCCGATAACGATAGCGAGAATTTGCTTTAATGCCTGACTGCGAGGGTCGAGTAGCAAAGCTAATAATGCTCCAAGGCTCATAAATGCGGCTTGAAGAAAATGCTGCGTGAGAGCGCCGTAAATGATAGGCAAACTCATACCTAAAGAAAAAAGAACACCTCTGGTACGCTCATATACAAACATAATGGATTCTGATATTTAGGTTGATTAACAAAAGTATAGAAGTTGTCGCAGAAAAGAATAGTCGTTTATATAAGACGGGCTGATCCCATATAAAAAAGGCGCTAAACCATCAGGTTTAGCGCCTTTTTTATAGAGAGCGGAATTCAGACTGTATTGATTACATCTTGCTAAGCATATTTAATGTGATGGCCACTGAGTTATCAGCAGTTACCTGCTTGGCTTCTTCATAAACTAAGTGTGCCGAACCATCGGCTTTGTCTGAAATGGTGCGAATGACAACCAACGGGATATCGAACATATCGGTAACTTGCGCTACTGCGGCGCCTTCCATTTCAACTGCGATAGCATTGAACTCTTTAAGTAACATGTTTACTACGCTTTTATCGGCAATAAACTGATCGCCAGTGGCAATAACGCCTTGGTGTACCCGCGTTTTACCCACAGACTCTTGCGCAGCGCTAAGGGCTAGTGCTTGCAGTTTTTTATCGGCGTAGAAGAAACGATCGTTATAGCCATCAAGCTGACCTTTTGGCGCGCCAAAAGCGGTTAAGTCAACATCGTGCTGCACCAGCGCGGTTGAAATCACCACATCGGCAACATTCAACTCAGGTCCCGCAGCGCCAGCAATACCGGTGAAAATAATGCTGTTGACATTAAAGTGATTGATCAACACATAAGTGGTGATCGCCGCATTGACTTTACCAACACCAGAGCGAGCGACAACCACAGGTTTACCTTTGATAAGACCTGTGTAATAAGTGTTTTTGGCAATGGTATGGGTTTGGCGTTGCTCAATTTCCGGCAGTAGCTTTTCTATTTCAGCGTCCATCGCTCCCAAAATAGCGATAGGCTGGGCATGGTTTACTGTATTCGTTTGAGCTTCAGTTTGAGCAAGGGCGTTAATCGAGAACAGTGAGTAGAGTAGAGCGAAAATAACAAGAGTGGTGCGCATCTTAGTGGCATTCCAATAGTAAAGATGGGCGCATCATAATGACATTAGCAGTGAGAGTAAACGTGCTTTTCAGCAATATATTACGAACGTGAAGTGGGTAAGTTTTGATTAGAACGGGAAGAGATTTAATGGACATTAATGTTGGCCTTCGAATGAAGACGGATGACATTTATTTTTTTGGTTGCTGTTACCAAGTCGCGCGCTTGAGCTGGTAATGATTAGATATCGTTGCCAGTCTATCCTAGGAAGTTCGGCCATAACACCTGATATGAGCCGGTTCACAAATGCAACGGTGACATAGATGTAATCGTTTGGCTCTGTCCGGTGGGCCTAAACCATTTTGTAGCTATCTCATTAATAGGCGGTTTAGTGCCCATCACTTAAAAGGTGAAACGAGTAGGCTGATGTTTTATTATTACAACTTTTTCATTGGTTTAGCTTATTTTTAAATCACCGTCAGGCTCCGTGATAGCCGTATTAAAGATTATCTAGCGGGCTCACGGTGCCAGCGTAATGTTGGCCAAGCACATGAGTGTAGATTTGAGTGGTATTGACATCATTGTGGCCCAGTAGCTCCTGAATCGTTCTTATGTCTCGCCCAGCTTGAAGTAAATGGGTGGCAAAGCTATGTCTAAAGGTATGGCAAGTAACTCTTTTGATGATATGGGTTTTCCGCACCGCAGCGGCAAGTGCTTTTCGAATAACACTCTGATGTAAATGGTGTCTACAGTGAGTCTTAGTGTACGGATTATCACTTGTGGTGGTTGATGGAAAAACAAACATCCAGCCAGCTTGCCTATATGCATTGGGGTACTTACGCTCTAGTGCATTGGGTAAAGATGGCCCCACACCACAGGTATTGTCCTTAATCTGAATAGCACGCGCAGCATCGATATAAGCAGGTAGTTTGATAGTACATTTTTGACTGAGAATGGTTTGTCTGTCTTTATGGCCTTTTCCATTTCTGATAGTGAGTGAGCAGCGTGCGAGATCGATATCTTGAATACGTAACCTTAAACATTCTGAAACCCGCAGTCCGCTGCCATACAGTAACTCGACAATAAGCTGGTCTCGCCCATTAAGCTGGCAAAGCACCTCAGAAACTTCTTCGGTAGATAGCACAATAGGTAACTGCCTTTGTTTGGTGGCATATCTAAACCCCAAGTCGCCTAGATCTTGTTTTAGGTGTTTATGATAAAGATACACAAGAGCATTGAGCGCCACTTTCTGTGTATTAATAGCAACATTACGTGAGTTAGCCAGAAAACTGAGGAATTGAGTCACTTCAGCTTGCCCCATTACTTCTGGGTGACGCTTTTGCTGAAAGTTAATGAAAGCTTTAATCCAGTACAAATATGCTTTTTCTGTTTTGATACTGTAACCGCGCATACGCATATGTTCACTAACTTGAATTAAGAAAGGGCTTTTTTTAGCTGTCATGGGAAGTCACTCTTGAACTGTTTATTTATACAGTATTATCTACTTTGCTCGGTTTTTCAGGGAAATGTTGTGTGAATAATGCTCACTTACACTTGAGGAGGGAAGATTTGTGCTATAACATCAATGTCTTATGTAGGTGTTGATTTAAATAACAGGTTTGATAAACGCGCATGCGCGTTTTCTCTAAAAAGTTATTGTTCCATATTTTATTTTCATCAATAAATACAAATGATTAGTTGTGCGCGTTTTAGCTGGTCTAATGAGGTAAACGCGCATGCGCACTATACAAATGTTATGCACAAGGAGTATGCATTGAATAAATTTTTTCCCTTAGGCTTATTTATAATTTTAGTCACCTCTTCTGTATTCGCTAAAGAAACTGTTTTACCTACAAAATTTGAAAACAATCAAATTTTTCTTGTTCCTACATTATCAGATAATACTCCTGTACGATTTTTTACTGATACTGGTGGCGGTTTCAATGCTATTTCAAAAGAATTGTATGAAATTTACAAATGGCCAACGCTTCTAAAAATTGACGGTAAAGATAAAGTAGCTCTTTCAGCTATGCCAAATTTCCAAAAGGGTAAATCAATACCAATAGGTGGTATTAACAATTATATGGAAGGCCATTTATTTATTGAATCACAAGAAAATTTTTCTAAAAATTCGAAAGTCGATGGTTTTTTAGGGGGACGTTGGCATGCAGAGAAGATTATAAAATTCGATTATATTAATAAAAGAATGTCTGTTTATAATTCTATTGATAATGTTGGTATTGAGCAGTTTCATTGTTTAAAACTGGGGTTTCAGAAAGATGACGAGAAATATACTACTGCATTCCCTAGCATTGAAATTAAAGTACTAGATACCATACTGCCAATGTTATTTGATACTGGCGCAACAGCCAGGTTATCGACCGAAGCAAAAGTCATTTTGGAAAATAATAGTTCGGAAATAGGCACGTCATATATTGTATCTTCTATTTTTGACAAATGGCGAAATGAAAATCCTAAATGGCAAGTTATTAAAAATGCGGACTTGTTATCAGGTGAACCAATGATAAAAGTTCCTGAGGTACAAATTGGCAGTATTACAGTTGGGCCAGTATGGTTTACTAGACGAGCAGATGAAAATTTTCATGACTTTATGTCATCGATGATGGATAGGAAGGTTGAAGGAGCTATTGGAGGATCATTATTAAAGTATTTACGTGTGGTTATTGATTACCCTAAGGAAATTGCTTATGTGTCTGATAAAAGTGCATAACAAGTTACTCAAACGGACGCTAAACAGTTGGCTAGCACTCGTTCCTCGTACATTTTAGCCAACTATTTCGCGCCGCTTAGTAAGGCGTTATAAGCCTTAGTAGCTCGCAGGTTGTTTATGCAATATTTATATTAAATAAACTACGGAACAACCAGAATTATAACTAACAGGCTAAAGCGATTAGCATAAAGTAATTTAAAGGTAACCTTATGGATAAGATTGATATATGAAATTGAAACAGTCATCAACATTAATGTTTTTTGGAGTGGTACTTGTTGTTTTAATTTACTTAGCCATATTAATTATTTTTTCACTACCCATTGAAGAACTATCTATCGATAAGGCTGCATTATTAGGTGATAGTTTTGGTATCGTAAACTCTCTATTTTCTGGTTTAGCATTCGCAGGGTTAATTGTTACTGTTCTCCTTCAAAGAGAAGAGTTAAAAGAATCTAGGGCTATATTTAAAGCTCAAAAATTTGAAGATGCTTTTTATAGATTAATTGGGTTTTACAAAGAGAATTTAAACGAAATTAATATTCATGATAATCAAGAAAATAAATATCATACTGGCGTAGGGGGGTTATCATTTCAATTAAGAAAGCTAAATACATTAACAAAAGGGTATTTAAAGTATCTTGATAATGATGAAACAATTGATGTTTTTCAATATTTAATTCACAGAGATATTCAAAAGATTTTAGTACCACAATCTAGATATTTGGGTACGCTGGAAAGTATTTTATCGCTAATCTTCGATCAGGTTGATGATCCAGACGAAGTTAGTTTCTATATAAAAGTAATCTCTTCGCAATTAACTGTTCATGAAGTTAAATATATTTTTTATCGTTGTCTAGTTTCTAAAACAAATAGTA
The DNA here is from genome assembly GCF_052977125.1 of Shewanella sp. 30m-14. NCBI lineage: Bacteria > Pseudomonadati > Pseudomonadota > Gammaproteobacteria > Alteromonadales > Shewanellaceae > Shewanella > Shewanella sp. 30m-14. The sequence continues at coordinate 125,743 of NZ_JBRILW010000007.1, forward strand.
AGTTAGTTGAGTTGGTAAATAAGTCTAAATTTTTAGAAAAACGTATTTCCGAGACAAATATAAACATTGAAGTAATAAAGCTATACAATCAGAACCATGGTGCCAATCTTTCATATTTAAAAAATGGTTATGAATCAATTTTCACTAAGAAAGAAGAGCGAAAATTAAAAAAGGTACACCATGAAGCAATGAAATCATATTCTTCGCTGTAATAGTGCAAATAAATTAATGTTCAATGATAGGACTACATCTTGAGATATACCCAGAATAAGAAAGCTGCTTTAGATGAAAGTAAGAGGCTTGGAGTTAGATATAAAAGGCTTTTGCGATGCATTACACATGTTTGTAAATTAAATAATGAAAGCTTTCAAGATAAGTTGGATTCTTTAAATACAGGTATGAGCACCGAAAAGGATCCACAATTAGCATCACAAAAGATAATTGATAGTATCGCCAAACTTGAAGGCAGAGAACATTCCGAATTAATAAGCAACAATGATTATTCTATCGAAAATATTCCTGAAAAGTATGATGGCGCAAAAGAAAACATACATTTTTATAAATCAGTTGATGCTAGGGTTCTAGATTGGCACCTAGCATTAAGCATTAAAAAAATCCCCCCAGAGTTTACTCCGCCAACTAAAAGGCAAATCAAAAAGGAATTTCGTAGTGAGTTTGACTTAATTGAACCGTTGATAACAAAAGTATCAAATGATCTGTATTCATTATTATCCAAAAAACTTAACTATTTTGAAGATATTTTAGCATTTAGTCCTCAACGTAGAGCCAAAGACTGGGAATCGCTTGTTGATAAAATAATAAGAATAAAATCGAAAGTAACCTCTTTAACTGAGATTCAAGATTTGATCGGTTTGCGGATTGTTACTATTTTCGAAAAAGACATACCAACTATAGAGCGTATTGTAGAAAGAAATTTTAATGTTGAAAGGACTTATAAGCCTAGTTATTTGAATAGTCTAAGTGATAATTCATCAACACATAAGATAGTAAAGACTACTGTTAAATCAGGGGCTGAAGATAACAACTCTGTTAACTTATTAGCTGAAATACAAATTATGACCTTAGCTCAATTCACTTTTGCAAAAGCTTCTCACTCTTTGCTTTACAAAAAGAAGGTTACGAGTAAAAAAGCAACAAAAAACTCTTTAAAGAGAGTTTCAGCTCTTCTAGAGAGTGTAGAAATAGAGTTGACTCGTAATGCTGGTAAATATGAAGATAATTAATTTGAGAACTAATGCCATTCAGTTACTCATCAAGTGATAGGCTTATAACAAGTCGTTTAAAAGGACAAAAAACAGCTGGCTTTTGCTCCTTCGTCGCTAATTTTAGCCAACTATTTTTTGCCTCTTAACGAGGCGTTATACGTTTCAGGAGGTTTGGTGAATAATTCTGAGTTTATTATCGTAATCCAAGATGTTGTTTCGACAACTGCTATTGAAGATACATTAGATAATTTGAAATCACCTCCAGGTAGAAGGCCAGATGAAAGCTTGGTTAAACAATCGACTTGGTTTAATTCATTAAGTGACTCTGATAAGGATATGGTAAAAAGTATTATATCTGACGCCGTAAATGAATCTGCCTTTGGCTTTTTGTGTGTATTAGATGGTGTGCGATCTACTTCTGAGTCAGGCACTTCTAATAACTTGAAGTTAACTCACGGTAATACGTTGCTAAACGACCCAGAAAAAGAATACTTACACGATTTGTATAAAAACGTATAACAAGGCATTCAAACGGAAAATTTACAGTTGGCTGTTTTTCGTTCCTCAAACATTTTAGCCAACTATAATTTTCCGCTTAATGCGGCGTTATATGCAAAAAGGAGTTTCGTATGAATATCGATGCAACAATTCTAGGCCAATTTATTTTCATATCTATGATCGTAATAACTGGCTTAAGCTTTTATCTAGGTAAACGTAAAACCCAAAATGTTAAAACAACAACCTTTATTGGTTTTTTACTGTCATTTATGCCGCCATTAGGTTTGATTTTTGTGGCAGTTTTGGCACTTAAGAATGATGTTATAAATAATACTGCATCTAATATTTAGGTGCTTAATTGCATATAACAAGTTGCTCAGCAGGACAAATAACAGTTTGCTGCGCTTCGCGCATTATAGCAAACCATTATTTGCCCCTTAGCAAAGCGTTAGCAATATTGCAGGAGCTATAGTTGGGTAGATATCAATTTAAAAAGCATTATTATATTAGTCCCTTAAGTGAACCACTTTCATGTCTTCTTTTATGTATTCCATTTTGGTTTTTTAGAGAAAGCATTCCTGATAATCTCTGGGGAAAAGCTATTTTTGTTATAGGAGGTATACCGTTCCTATTAATTTGGCTAGTTGATCGTATTTATAAGGTAATTAAACACCCCAAATTATTTGTATTTGATTTAACTTCAAACAGTTTAATTATTGATGATGCTGTTTACTCTTTTGATGACTTAAAGTTTTTTTACATATCAGGAAATGATGATGCTTTTAAGATGGAGTTTGAGTTTCCTAGCCCTAAACAATTTGAAGCAGGATATAAGCTTAAAACACTTGGTATGTATAAACTTGACTCATCAATACAAGAGTTTAATGATTCAATAAAAAGCATGAAATATATAAAAACGTTCTCATAGGATTAAACATATTGCTAACAAGGCAATTAAACGGAAAATTTACAGTTGGCTGTTTTTCGTTCCTCAAACATTTTAGCCAACAGTAATTTTCCGCTTATTGCGGCGTTAGATGTTCTCAAGGAGGAGTCACCATGCGATTCGAGAAGTTAATTAAAAAAAGTACAGCTTTGTTTCTGATATTAATAAGTAACGGAAGCTATGCAGATACAATAATTGAAGTTAAGGCTCAGCCAAATAAAGGTTTTTCTTTTCCGTTCTTATTAAAAATCCCTTCGAATATCGACACAAATTACTTGGTTGTTGAAACTAACAATACAGGCGCTGTTTCTGATGATTTCGATGTACATTATCAAAGCGCTAAAAAGGCTATCGTGGGAAATGCTGTAGGTCCATGGGTTGCAAAAAAGTTAAACTCTCCAATAATGATCCCTGTATTTCCTCGTTCAAAAACTGATTGGGAAATATATACTCACGCATTAGACCGGGACACATTGTTAGTAGAGTCAGGGAAATTAAAAAGATTAGACCTTCAATTATTGGCAATGATCTCACAGGCAAAAAAAATACTAGCTAATCACTCAGTAAAAATAAAAGACAAAGTTATCTTAACTGGTTTTTCTGCTTCAGGAAGTTTAGCTAACCGTTTTTCAATGTTACACCCTGAAAGTCTTCAGTTAGTCGTTGCTGGCGGATTAAATGGAATTTTGATGTTACCTGCCGATAAAGTCTCTGATGAGAAGTTAAATTACCCTTTAGGCGTTAATGACTTTAAAAATATTACAGGTAGAGATTTTAGTAAAACTAAATGGGCATCTTTACCGCAATTTTTGTTTATGGGCGAAAATGATACCAATGATGCTGTGAAATATGATGATGCATACTCCGATGCAGAAAGAAAAACTATTCACTCAGTGTTAGGTCAAAATATGCAACCTGAACGTTGGACTAAATGCCAAGATATTTACCAAGCAAACGATGTAAATGTTGTTTTTCATACATATGAAGACATTGGGCATGGTACTAACTTAAAAATTCATAATGATATTCTTAGTTTTGTAAAAGAGAATATCTAACAAGTCATTTCAGCAGGACAAATTACAGTTGGCTTTTTGTTGGTGGCTCACTTATTTTAGCCAACAATTATTTGCCTCTTAATGAGGCGTTACCGAATATCCGCGTACCATACATTCTGTCCAAAAATGAGTTTGTAACATCTGAGACACTTTGTGAACACCAAGGGACTTTGTCGTATCTTAACTACCAACCGATTTTGTCGGTTTGCTTCCACGAAGAACACGGAGGTAAAGCTTAAGCTGTTAAAAGGCTTGCGTTGTTGTCTTTCTTTGTTGTCTGCGGGTCCTTGGTGGTGAGCGGCTTTAATCCTAATGTGATTTTAGCGCTATTAGCCTTTAATAAAGCAGCTGAAACAGCTACTTTTGTCGCTATGAATAGATTATTCTCTGTCGGTAACCTTTTGAATTGGATCGAGTCAAATGCTTTGGACAATAGCCGAGAAGTTAACAAAGAGCGGTGTGCAAACGGGGGCATTACTGCCGTTAACGGATGCTGATACATTAATTGAACTCGATGGAATCAACTATGTAGGCAACATAGTCACAGAGAACATGGCGAAAAAGCATCAGCCGCAGGTGTCGCTACATGATCCTTTTCTTGCTCCTTATGATCCCGCACTTTATATTGGTGAGATTGGTTCAGAGCATGTCTGTTTACTGAACAAATTTCCGATTATCACTCCACATATATTGATCTGTTCTAAAGAATGTCTTTTGCAAACATCGGCTTTGAGACTAGTCGACTTTAAGGCGTGGATTCAGGGCTTTTCTTCAGCGGATACGCTGGGTTTTTTTAATGCCGGGCATGATGCTGGGGCTAGCCAAATGCACCGTCATATGCAAATAGTGAAGACGCCAATCACATTAGAAGCCTTAATACTCTCAGGCAAATTGCCCTTTAAGCATTATCTATTTCAATTTGAACATTTAGATGCTCAATTGTTGATAGAGCATTATAACGCCGCGATGCTTAAGTTTGGCCGCTATAAAGCGACCTTGACTGACGGCGCCGCCGATTGCTTACCTTATAATATTTTATTGACTCAGGGCTGGATGCTAATCGTGCCACGATCTACCAATGTGGTGGGTACTGTGTCTGGTCACGGTCTGTGTTATAGCGGTCGATTTCTCGTTAACTCAGAACAGCAGCTTTGTTGGTTAACTGAGTATGGTTTTTTGCAGTTCCTTACGGAATGTGGTTACCCAATTGAGCAGTAGAGAGATCTTGATTAGATTTAGGTTAAAACATGGTCGTTTTTTAGCTTGTTGTGATTAAATCAGACTGTGGTTAAATTAATCAGTAATTAAATTAGCCCATGGATTTAAAGGGCTTTTGATTTAACGAGCTTTTGATTTAACGAGCTTTTGATTTAAAAAACTTTGGATTCAACGAGCTTTAGATTTAAATAGCAGGGAATGGACTGTTTTAAATAAGCAGTCCATCCACATAATCAATAAGCACATTAAGAATCAAACTTAGCGATATCGGCTTCATCGGCGCCATCATTACACTCACCACGGATCATTCCACGGTCGTACTGAATACTGCGGCTCAGTTCGATATATCCCTCTTTGCAGTAGCCGGTCATTTCAATGGTTTGTTGTAAACCATGCTCAATCTTCTCTGTCCACATCGTTAAATCTGGCCCTTGATATCGTTTGTTAGCACGAGAACGCTTCTTTTGGTTTGAGCGCACCTCGTGTGGTAAAGCTTGGCTTTGTGGTGTTTCCATGGTGAGAATGGCGCGGTAAGTAAATAGCTTTAAACCATTACCTTTAATATCGGTTCTAAAAGAGTCACTGACTTGGCCTGCAAATTTTTCGGGCTCGATATCAGGCTGGCTGCTACACGCGCTGAGCAAGCTACTGAGTACGACGACAAAAGACAATGTTGTTAAGCGCATAAGATTTTTTGTTCTAATTATAGGTTTATACGGGCCAGCATAACGTATATTGAAGTAAGTTAGCAGCGAGATTACAGGATTTTACAGTTCATGGACGCAGGTTTAATCGATTTCTGGCATAGACGGCTGAGCGACATTAACTGGACCTTTTCCAGTGGGGATATCGCCACATTGCTGATCTTAGCCTTATGGGTTTGGGTGATTTACCCAAGCGATGAGCTGGTTCAGTTATTGAGGACTCCCGCTAAGCAAACCCATGTTTTGATGGCAAGCATAGCGCTAACTGGTTTGTGGCTGATGAACGCCAGTGTCACGCCGGGGATCCATGTTCACTTTCTAGGCTTAGTGGTGTTAATGCTGATGTTTGGTTGGCGCTTGGCCAGCTTAATAGCGTTATTGCCAACACTATTTTTTGCTCTATTTGTCTTTAAACAGCCCGCAGTATTCGCTATCTATGGGCTGCTTGGGGTGTGTTTGCCTCTCTTTTGCTGTTTCTTGGTGTACAGCCTGGTATTTAAGTACTTACCCCATCATCTGTTTATCTATATTTTTTGCGGCGCGTTTATCAACGGCTTTTTATCTATTTTGTTTCATATTTTTGCTTGGGCGACGTGGTTATCGTTCACCACTAAATACGACTGGGCGTATTTGAGTCATAACTATTTAGTGCTTATTGGGCTGTTAGGTTTTCCTGAAGCCTTGCTCAATGGCATGGCAATTACCTTGCTGGTGGTATACCGGCCCGAATGGCTTTATGACTATTCAGACAGAACTTATCTGTGGAAGAAATAGTTTTTTGTAGAAGGGCGCTTCGCTTTGAGAGCGGACTACGTCCGGCTAGTGGAGAGGTTAGAGCGCTAGGCTTCTAGATAAGGCTGTTAGGTAAGGTTTCTAGTTAAGGCTGTTAGGTAAGGCTTATGTAGGTTGGGCATTAGCCCATCGGTGTTGTATTTGAATGTAAGATAATTGACGGCATAAATGCCGACCTACAATGGCCATTTGCCTCTAGAACGGGTAGCGTCCGGTTAGGGGATAGTTTAGAGCGCTAGGTTTCTAGATAAGGCTGTTCGGTATGGCTTCTCGGTAAGGCCTATGTAGGTTGGGCTTTAGCCCATCGGTGTTGTATCTGAATGTAAGATAATTGACGGCATAAATACCGACCTACAATGGCTATTTTCTTCTAGAACGGGCAGCGTCCGGTTAGGGGATAGGTTGGAGCGCTAGGTTTCTAGATAAGGCTTATAGGTATGGCTTCTCGGTAAGGCTTATGTAGGTTGGGCTTTAGCCCATCGGTGTTGTATCTGAATGTAAGATAATTGACGGTATAAATACCGACCTACAATGGCTATTTTCTTCTAGAACGGACTACGTCCGGCTAGTGGAGAGGTTAGAACGCTAGGCTTCTAGATAAGGCTGTTCGGTATGGCTTCTCGGTAAGGCTTATGTAGGTTGGGCTTTAGCCCATCAGTGTTGTATTTGAATGTAAGATAATTGACGGCATAAATACCGACCTACAATGGCTATTTTCTTCTAGAACGGACTACGTCCGGCTAGTGGAGAGGTTAGAGCGCTAGGCTTCTAGATAAGGCTGTTCGGTATGGCTTCTCGGTAAGGCTTATGTAGGTTGGGCTTTAGCCCATCGATGTTGTATCTGAATGAACGACAATTGACGGCATAAATACCGACCTACAATGGCCATTTACTTTTAGAAAAAGGCTTCGGGGGTAGCCCATTTTTCTGTGAGCGGAGCACTCATCTTTTGTTGGGCCGTCTTGGCTTTTCCTAGGACCGATGACCTTTAACCTATAACCTATAACCTATAGTCTAGGGCCTTTAGCCTTTAACCTAGCACCTTCTTTTAAATTACTTAACGATAAGTACCGGACATGTAGCCTTATTGGCCAACTCCTCTGATACGTTAGGGTTGAGCATGTGCGATAAACCCGTATGGCCATGGCTGGCGATGACTATCATGCCAACATCGTTCTCTATACTGTCTTCGAGAATTTGCGCAAAGGTATCGCCACTCCTAATCGCTGTTTTAACCTCAAGGCTTGGCTCTAGTTCAGGTGCGACTTGAGAAACAAGTTCACTGAGTTTTTCATTGGAATAGGCGTTAAGCTGTGTCTCAAGATCTTTATTGCTCTCAACTACTATGCCGTAATTGTGCTCGCCATAGGGTTTACTCATCACGTGTAGTAAGCGGATATTAACGTGATATAAGTTTGCCATCTCAACGGCGTAGCCTAGGGCATGAGATGCTGTTTCTGAAAAGTCTGTTGGGCATAAAATCTGATGAGTACGCATAGTAAACCTCGGTGATAATCTCGGTGGCCATTTCGGAGACCATCTCGATAGCAATCAGGCGTAAAAAGCCTGCTTTAATCGGCTTAATATCCCTTTAAAAATGGGATGTCAGTTGATTGACGACTTACTATTAATAATAGACAGAATTGAGCCTGTTAGCTTGGAAAACGGCACCCTATTAAACTGGCATCTTGAGCTGTTTTTATGAGCGGTTAATCGTCTAAGGCTAAAGGCGCTTACCTGACAAATGATTCATGCCTGCTACAGGGAAGTTGTTTATCTGTGTAAAGGTTACTTTATGGTGTTGGTGATGTTATTTTTATTTACACTCATTTTCAATTATTGAAGTTTCTATTTTTTATTGCCACTTTAATTGAGGATTGTTTAACGTAAGTCGAGTATTTCTTATTAATTGGCTTAATCAATGATAACTCGTTAGTGAATCACATTAATTACCCATTCTGGGTGCTATCGTGCTGCAAAGAATCAAAGTAGTACTGAATGCTACTTAATAAAAAACAAGTCTTTGATGGAGCTAGGGTGTTGAACAAAAAGAAAAAGTTTTATAAAAACATTGGATTCCAAGTGGTTGTAGCCATGGTCCTAGGTGCGATCGTAGGTATGATGATGGGAGAAGATGCCTCTATCTTCGCTCCGCTAGGAACATTTTTCATCCATTTAATTAAAATGTTGGTGATCCCTTTAGTCGCGGTTTCGATTATTGCAGGCGCAGCAAGTTTAGGTGCGGGTCCGTCGGCGGGTAAAGTCGGTATTGGCACGATTAGTTTCTTCATGGCAACATCAGCCTTGGCGGTGAGCTTGGCACTTGTTATGGGCGAGTTTTTCCAGCCGGGTGTTGGTATGGATTTTTCGCAGCACAGTGCGGGTCTGGCAGCGGTAACGGCTGAGCAGGGGGCATTACCGGGTGTGGCTGATACCATTATCGGTATGATCCCAACTAACGTATTCGAGGCACTTACTGGCGGTAATATTCTGCAAATTTTGGTGTTCTGTATTTTCTTTGGTATCGCACTGACTAAAGTCAATCAAGAAGCGGCTAAGCCGATTACTTCTGCACTTAATACTATCGTTGAAGCCTTTATTTGGATGATTAACATCGTGATGTTGATTGCCCCAATTGGTGTATTTGGTTTAATGGCTGACTCAGTGGGTACTTTTGGCTTCCAGTCACTGACTGTTGTGTTGAACCTATTCCTAGTTTATGTCGCCGCTATCTTAATTTATGGCTTTATCTTCTTCCCATTGATGGTGAAGTTCTTCTCTAATGTTCCTGTTGGCAAGTTCCTATCGGCCATGAAGAAGCCGCAAGCCTTGGCGATGTCTACTGCTTCATCGATGGCCGCGTTGCCAGTTAACATCGAAGTGTGTGAGAAAGAGCTTGGCGTATCTAAGTCTACGGCGGCATTTGTACTGCCTTTGGGCGCGACGATTAACATGAGTGGTAACGCAATTTACTACGGTCTAGTGGCGGTATTTTTTGCTCAGATGTTTAATGTCGAATTAGGTCTTGCTGCATATGTAGCGATTATCTTTACATCGACATTGGGCGCAATTGGTCAGGCTGGTGTACCGGGTCCATCATTCTTAGTGATAGCGGTATTAGTTGCAGCAGGTATTCCAATTGAAGGTCTACCACTATTGTTTGCTTTAGACCGTATATTTGACATGATAAGAACTACGCTAAACATTACTGGTGATGCGGTATGTGCGGTGGTTATTGATAAGTACAACCCTGAAGTTGAAACACAATCAGAGCCAGTGCAAGCGACGGTTAACAGCTAGTCGTAAATGATGAATTGCAATAGTGACGGTATTAGTCGCTCATTGAAAAACGCATAAAATAAAGCCCTTATCAGTTGATAAGGGCTTTTTGTTTTGTGTTGTCTTGTCTTGGAATGTGTTGACGATTTAACGTTTAGGATCAGTTTTAGTCTTTTTGGTCTTTATTACCTTTATTGTCTTTTTTATCAAGCACGCCGTTGAGCAGATCCATCGGCAGCGGGAACAGGATAGTCGAGTTTTTTTCACTGGCAATTTCGGTGAGCGTCTGTAAGTAACGCAAAAGAATCGCATTAGGTTGTGTTGATAATTTTTCTGCGGCTTCAACTAATTTTGCCGAGGCTTCCATCTCACCCGAGGCGTGGATCACCTTGGCTCGACGAGTACGCTCAGCTTCCGCTTGCTTGGCGATTGCTCGGATCATTGTTTCATTAAGATCGACATGCTTAATTTCGACATTTGATACTTTGATCCCCCAGCCGTCGGTTCGGTTATCGAGTATGGATTGAATATCCGTATTGAGCATATCTCTATTTGCCAGCATCTCATCGAGTTCATGTTGGCCTAACACCGAACGTAGGGTGGTTTGTGCCAGTTGCGACGTGGCCTGCAAAAAATCCTCAACGTTGATAATCGCTTTTTGAGCATCGATCACCCTAAAATAGATCACCGCATTGACTTGCACCGAAACATTATCGCGACTGATCACGTCCTGAGTGGGCACATCCATTACAACAGTACGTAAGTCGACCCTCACCATTTGTTGAATGATAGGGATCACTATGATCAACCCTGGCCCTTTTACTTGATAAAAACGACCTAATAGGAAGATCACGCCGCGCTCATACTCCCTTAAAATTTTAAACATGCTGACGAGTAAGGCGACAACAAGAAAGGTCAATACGCCTAAAAAGACACTGCCATTAGCGAAGATAGGGCCCATATTCAACTCCTTAGCTATTTAGCACTTGTTGATTAGCACTTGTTGATTAGTACTTGTTAACTATAACTTGTTAATTAGAGGTTGGAGGCAGTTCGACCTCCAGCGAAAGATCGTGACGCACGACAACAGTAACCTGTTGTGCTTTTTTAAGATTAGCGTGTGAACTTGCTGCCCAGACTTCACCTTGCAGCTGAACAAAGCCTTTATATTCAAGCTGACCATTGCCAACCGCGCTTGCATCAGGTGCGTTTATGTTGAATATACTTGGCGTAAAGTCATTAACCACTAGCGCAGTTTGGCCAACAATTTGGCCATCACCACTGACGATGGGGGATTTTCTGTTGCGCCAAAGTGTGCCTAACACCAACAGCGAGAGTAAAGTGACCGTTACCGAAACCGCCGCAATGAGTGGCAAGGAAAGGGCGTAGTGATCGGCCTCGGTATCGATTAGGAAGAGTGAGCCAACCGCAAAGGCGATGATGCCACCAATGCCAAACAAGCCAAAGCTTGGGGCGAATGACTCGATGGTAATAAGTGCTAATCCGAGTAATAACAGGCCTAATCCGGCGTAGCTAATGGGCAACATTTGAAAGGCATACATGGCAATCAGTAGACTAATGGCACCTGTGATCCCGGCAATTCCAATCCCAGGGCTGTAAAACTCCAGCAAAATACCGTAAATACCAATCAGCATCAGAATATAAGCGACGTTGGGGTTGGTGATAGTGGCGATGATTTGATTACGCCAATCAGGGCGCTGCTCGTGTAGTTCGGCATTATCTAACGCTAACGTGAGCTGTTGATTGTCTATCTCAACTTGCCAGCCATCGAGCTGTGCAACCAAAGTCTGGGCGTCAGGACTGATGATGTTGATGACATTCATCTCTAGGGCTTCGTTGGCAGTGAGCGTCGCGGCTTCTTTTACGGCGAGCTCGGCCCACTCTTGATTTCGGCCTCGAAGCTGCGCCAATGCGCGGATATAGGCTATTGAATCATTGAGGACTTTCTTTTCCATGGCGCTAGGGCTTGGTGTGCTGTTGTTCGTTTCCTCGCCGGACTTAGCGTCTGAGCCTGAGCTAGAGTTGGGATCAGAGCCTGAATCTTTATTGGGGCTAGGTGCCGGAGTCGATCCGGGTCCAATACTGACTGGTGTCGCCGCACCTAAGGTTGTGGCCTCTGCCATTGCGGCGACGTGGCAGGCATAAAGCATATAGGTACCAGCACTTGCCGCCCTTGCACCTGGCGGTGCGACCAAACAAGCCACAGGTACTTTGGAGTTTAAAATACTTTGATTAATATCTCTTAGGCTAGAAACAAGGCCACCTGGGGTATCCATGACAATGACAACTAAATCAGCTTTGCGATCGGACGTCAGAGGCGGCCTACCGCCAGAGTTAGCAAGCTTAATTCCATGAGTTAAGTACTCACTTGTTGCTGGCCCTATCGGGCCTTCGAAGCGCAAAACTAATACTTGAGGCGTTAGGTTTGCGCTTTCTGCAGCTTCTGCTGTAGTAGGAGTGATAAGGGATGTGGTTGAGTCTTGTATGGGGCTTGCGTAGCAGAGACCGTAAAATAGCGATAACTGCAGTAGAGCTGCAATTAGTAGCAGTAAAAATAAATCGGCCAGTTTGTTTAAACTCAAGTTGACTGTCCATATTAAGCTTTACTATTAAGTTTAGTGTAGCAATGCCAAATTGGTGCTTAATTAGATCATTTATAGCGCAATTTTTTGCCTTTGCACTATGTCACATATGTCACATATGTCATCGCAAGGGGTTATATGCTGATGATTGTCAGTGAATCTGGGAGAGTACGGATTTGATGAGAATATATTGAGGTGCGACAGTATTTTGAGCACTTTTGTCGCAGTGTGTTTTTTATTGTGTAATGTTACTAATTTTTGGTCGGTTAGCGATCGATGCTAGTCTTTTTCATTTTAATATTTCGCACCCAAGTTTGCTTTCAAATTGTTGTTTTTAAATTGAATTTATTCTTATTGTTGGTTGTGTCCATGTTGTTGCTAGATTTGTGAGCTATTTTGTTTTTTTACGTATTAAAACAACATAAACACTTATTTCTAAAAATGTTTTTGAACCTGTGTCACGAAAAACGCCTTCTTTGCGCTATTTTTTGTTGGTAACTTACAAGTTTGGCCGCAAAGTGTGAGCTCTAGCGCGGAATATTAGTTAACAAAGATTTACTATTGTGCATCCAAAATTTTAACGGTTGATTTTAGTGATGGCAGGTTACTCAAACCAAGTTATAACAGTCAAAAAGGGCTTAGATGTCCCGATAGCCGGTGAGCCTAAGCAAGTGATCCATGATGGTAAGCCATCATCGCATGTCGCTTTGCTTGGTGAAGAATACATAGGCTTGAAACCAACGATGTTGGTTGAAGTGGGGGACAGTGTTCAAAAAGGCCAAGCCCTTTTTGAAGATAAAAAAACCACTGGCGTCATTTATACCGCACCCGCCAGCGGTAAAGTCGTTGCGATTAACCGCGGCGAACGTCGACTTTTTCAATCAATCGTTATTGAATGCGATGGTAGCGAAGCTAAAACGTTCGCTCCATGTACCGATCTTAACTCGCTTAGCCGTGAAGAGGTTCAAGCTAAGCTAGTAGAAAGTGGCTTGTGGACAGCATTACGTACCCGCCCGTTTTCAAAAGTTCCTCAATTAGATAGCCGTCCTGCTGGCATTTTTGTAAGCGCAATGGATAGCAATCCATTGGCCGCTGAGCCTAGACTGGTTATCGCTGAACAAACAGAAGCCTTCGCTGCGGGTCTGCAGGTATTAAGTCATCTGACTGACGGCAAGGTACACCTATGCCAAGAGCAAGGTGACGCATTGCCTGGTCATGATCTACCAAAGGTCAGCAACCATTATTTTGCCGGCGTTCATCCAGCAGGCATTGTAGGCACCCATATTCATTTCGTCTTACCTGCAAGCCTTGACCGTCCTGTATGGCACCTTGGTTATCAAGACGTTATTGTCTACGGTAAGTTATTCCTAACCGGTGAAATTTATACAGATCGTATTGTGGCGCTGGCTGGCCCTGATGTGATTAATCCACGCCTTATTCGTATGCAAGCGGGTGGACAGCTGTCTGAAGTCATTGCTGGCGAACTTAAAAACGGTTTGTCTCGAGTCGTATCTGGCTCAGTATTGTCGGGCCACACTGCAAAAGGGCCGCATGACTTCCTTGGTCGTTTCCATAACCAAATCAGTGTACTGCAAGAAGATGGTAAGCGTCAGGTTATGCCTTGGGTACGTGGCGGCTCTAAAAAGTTTTCAATTACCCGCGCGGTCACCTCGCGTTTAAAAGATGCAAAACAGCTGTTTGACTTTACCACTCACACAGGTGGCTCTGCTCGCGCCATGATGGCATTTGGCCAGTTAGACCGCGTGATGCCACTGGATATCTTACCGACATTATTGGTCAGAGATCTGGTCGTGCGCGATACCGATGAGGCGCAGGCGCTGGGTGCATTAGAGCTCGATGAAGAAGATTTAGCATTATGTACATTTGTTTGCCCTGGCAAGTACGACTTTGGTAAAGAGCTTCGTGCTTGTTTAGAGATTATTGAGAGGGAAGGGTAATGAGTCAAAAAGATAAAAAGCCTGATATCCAAGAAGATTACTACGCACCGGGTAACTCGGTTAAGGGTTACTTAAGCTCTTTACTGATTGCTCACGGTCGCAGTACTCAGGGCAAGGTGCATATTCGTGATGCCATTGATGTAAAACGTACCATGACGATTGTTGGCTTATGTTTACTACCTGCCATTTTGTTTGGTATGTACAACATAGGTTTGCAATCGCAGATTGCGGTGGCGTCGGGTCTAGCGACTGCTGATGTTTGGCAGCTAGCGATTTTTAACTTTGTCTTTGGTGGCTTGAGTGAACAAACCGGTATTGCTGGCTTATTCGCTTATGGTTTGAGTTTTTATGCTCCTATCTATTTAACAGCATTAGCTGTGAGCCTATTTTGGGAGATGGTGTTTGCCAAAGTACGTGGTCAAGAGCTGCATGAAGGCTTCTTTGTTACCGCATTATTGTTCACCCTGATTTTACCTGTATCAACACCGCTTTGGTTAGTGGCGATGGGTATTACTTTTGGCGTGATCATGGCCAAAGAAGTATTTGGTGGCATGGGCTACAACTTCTTAAACCCTGCACTTGCGGGCCTAGCCTTTATCTACTTTGCCTACCCATCACAAGTTACGGCGGTGAGCCAACTGGTTGCGGTTGACGGTTTCTCTGGCGCAACGACCTTAATGCAAACGGCTGCAGGCAAAATAAGCTTCGCCGATTACTCATGGTTTAATGCCTTTAGCGATCCGAACTGGTGGAATGCCTTCTTTGGCTTTACCGTTGGCGCAATTGGTGAAACGAGCACCCTAGCATTATTGATTGGTGGTGGTTTCCTTATCCTGACGCGTTTAGCTGATTGGCGTATTGTTGCCGGCGTACTGTTTGGCATGATCTTAACCGCCACGATGTTCAACTTGATTGGCTCAAGCAAAAACGAGCTATTTGCAATGCCGTGGACATGGCACTTGGTTACCGGTGGTTTTGCACTGGGTATGATGTTTATGGCCACTGATCCTGTAACGACCTCTTATACCCGTAAAGGTAAAGTGGCTTACGGTCTGCTTATCGGCTTTATGACTGTGCTTATTCGTGTGGTGAATCCAAAAATGCCTGAGGGCATTATGCTAGCCATCTTATTTGCCAACCTTTGGGCACCGATTTTCGATTACTTGGTGGCTAAAGCAAACATCAAGCGGAGGCTCAAGCGTCATGGTCTTTAAACGAAATACGATGCAACAAGGCGCGTCACCTGCTGCGGCGATGCCTATGATGTTAATTGCCAATATTTGGGAAGCGATATTTGAGTACATCATCTATCGGATGCCAAAGAGTGCGACTCGTAAAGTCAATACGGAGAATAAAGCGTAATGGCATTTAAGAAAGATTCTTTTGTGGGCACCATGATTTTCACCGTGACCCTCTGTTTACTGTGTTCATTTATGATCACCGGAACATCAGAACTGCTAAAAGAGCGCAAGTTAGTTAAGAAGCGCACTGAGCTGATGCGAAACGTATTGATTGCTGCAGATGTTGATATCAGTAGCGATACCGACGTGAAAGCGCTATTTGATAAAGACGTTAAGCCTTTATTGGTATCGCTCGATACGGGAGTAATCGATAGCGAGTCAAATGTAATGGACTTTGACGAGCGTATGGCGTCAATCAACCCCGAAACCTCAAGTAAGCCAAAGAAAGACACGGCTAAGATTAAAACCCGGGCTGACCAAGTTCGTGTATTTAAAGTGTTTGACGCTAATGGCAAGCTAAGCAGCATAGTCGTACCGATTTACGGTAAAGGCTTATGGTCGATGATTTACGGTTATGTGGCGCTAAAACCTGATCTAAATACCATCGAAAATATCGTGGTTTATGAGCATGGCGAAACACCGGGTATTGGTGATTTCCTTAACGATACAGCCTGGACATCGCAGTGGCATAACAAGCAGATCTTTGACGAGAAAGGCAACGTGGCTTTTAAAGTTGTTAAAGGTGGAGCTAAGGACGGCGACGTTCACGGTGTCGATGCCGTCAGTGGTGCAACGATGACAGGCCGCGGACTACAGCGAGCGGTACAGTTCTGGTTTGGTAGCGAAGGTTTCGAAACCTTCTTCCAAAAACTAAAAGCGTCGGAGGTATAAAAGGATGAGTACTCAATCTATTTCGACTCGTGACATTTTAACGGGGCCTATTTTCAGTAATAACCCGGTTGCGATGCAGGTCTTGGGTGTTTGTTCAGCGCTAGCGGTCAGTAACTCAATGCAAACCGCATTGGTGATGACGCTCGCTGTAACCTTCGTACTAGTGTTCTCAAACTTGATTATTTCAAGCATACGTTCACTTATTCCAAATAGCGTGCGTATCATTGCGCAAATGACCGTGATTGCCTCATTGGTCATTGTGGTTGATATGGTGCTGCAAGACGTGGCTTATGAGCTATCGCGTCAGCTATCAGTATTTGTTGGTTTGATTATCACTAACTGTATCATCATGGGCCGTGCTGAAGCGTTTGCCATGAAAAATCCACCGCATTTGGCGGTTGTCGATGCCGTGGGTAATGCCATGGGTTATGGCGTGATCTTGCTTGGCGTTGCCTTTGTACGTGAACTGTTAGGTAGTGGCACCTTGTTTGGTCATGAGATCTTAAAAACCGTTGAGAATGGTGGTTGGTATCTTGCTAACGAAATGTTCAAGTTACCTCCAAGTGCATTCTTCCTTATTGGCCTGATGATCTGGTCAATTAACGTCATTCAACGTAAGCGAGGTTAAGAGGTCAATATGGAACATTATATTAATCTGTTTATTCAAGCCGCGTTTATCGACAACATGGCGCTATCGTTCTTCATGGGTATGTGTACCTTCTTGGCTGTATCAAAAAAGGTTTCGACCTCTTTTGGCCTAGGTATCGCGGTTATTGTAGTGATGACCTTGGCTGTACCGCTTAACCAGATCATCTACGCTAACGTGCTTGCTCCAGGTGCCCTCGCTTGGGCTGGCTATCCAGCACTGGATTTAAGCTACTTACAGCTGATCACCTTTATTGGTGTGATTGCCGCATTGGTGCAGATCCTGGAGATGTTTTTAGATAAATACATTCCTGCGCTTTATGACTCGTTAGGTATTTTCCTACCGTTATTGACCGTGAACTGTGCCATTTTTGCTGGCGTTATCTTTATGGCAAACCGTGATTACAACCTAGCGGAGTCTGCCGTATTTGCGATGGGCTCAGGTTTTGGTTGGGCGATGGCGATTGTGATGTTGGCAGGTCTACGAGAGCGTATGAAATTCCATGCGATCCCAGAAGGTTTACAGGGCATTGGTATTGTCTTTATTACAACAGGCTTGATGGCGTTAGGCTTTATGGCTTTCTCCGGTATTTCTATTTAAGGGCGTTAAACGCGTTATTCCCCTTAATGAAAACGAATTAAACAAAAGGTAGATTCGATGGAAATGGCAATTGGTATCGGTATGTTCACCTTTGTGGTGAGTATATTGGTTATGGTGATTTTATTCGCCAAGAGCAAACTGGTCTCCACTGGTGACGTCAACATTCGTATTAACGATGATCCAACTAAAAGCATTTCGACCCAGGCGGGTGACAAGCTTTTAGGTGCATTAGCCAGTAAAAATATTTTTATCCCGTCAGCTTGTGGTGGCGGTGGTACATGTGGTCAGTGTCGCGTTACCGTTAAGTCTGGTGGCGGAGAAATTTTAGCAACTGAGCGTGACCACATTAATAAGAAAGAAGCGAAAGAAGGCTGCCGTCTGGCTTGTCAGGTATCGGTGAAAACCGATATGGAGCTTGAAGTTGAAGAAGAGATCTTCGGCGTTAAAAAGTGGCAGTGTGAGGTTATTTCTAACAATAACCAAGCGACCTTTATTAAAGAGTTATTGCTTAAACTGCCTGAAGGCGAAGACGTACTGTTTAAAGCGGGTGGTTATATTCAGATTGAAGCGCCTGCTCACGAAGTTAAGTATGCGGATTTTGATATCCCTGCTGAGTACCGTGATGACTGGGAAAAGTACGACCTATTCAAACTGGTTTCAAAAGTTGATGAGGATGTACTGCGTGCCTACTCGATGGCCAATTATCCAGATGAGAAAGGTCGTATTATGCTGAACGTGCGTATTGCGACGCCGCCAAGTGACAATGTACCGCCAGGTAAAATGTCTTCGTACATTTTTAACCTAAAAGCGGGTGACAAAGTCACTATCTCTGGCCCATTTGGTGAGTTCTTTGTGAAGGAAACTGACGCTGAAATGGTGTTTATTGGTGGTGGTGCGGGTATGGCGCCAATGCGTTCACATATCTTTAATCAGCTTAAGGGTGTAAAAACCAAGCGTAAGATGAGTTTCTGGTACGGCGCACGTTCAACACGTGAAGTGTTCTATCAAGAAGACTTTGATACGCTGGCTGCTGAAAATGACAACTTTGTTTGGCATGTGGCTCTGTCTGATCCACTACCAGAAGATAACTGGACCGGTTACACAGGCTTTATTCATAACGTATTGTTTGAGAACTATCTACGCGATCATAAAGCACCTGAAGATTGTGAGTTCTACATGTGTGGACCTCCGATCATGAACTCTTCCGTTATCGCGATGCTTGAAAGCCTTGGTGTAGAGCCAGAGAACATCTTACTAGATGACTTTGGTGACTAGGGCTAAAGCTTAGTTAGCGAGTTGTTGAAAGTGTTCAATAAAGACGAGTAAAGAATAAACGCAGCCTAATCGCTGCGTTTTTTATGCCTAAATATCGAGAATACTAGCTACTCTGCGCCCGAGTCGGATAAATGTCACCCTCTGGAGGCTGTTGTCCACTTGCTTAATGATCGTTTTAGCTTCTCCAATGTACTTTGTTGGTTATAGTGTTTTATTTTGTGATTATTTGAGTTACTGTTTGCTCCGCTAGGAGAGCAACAGTGTTTATAGTGATTTAATCACTGAATTATATCAAGGACGCATAATACTCAAGTATGCCTGTCAATATATCTGCACATTTTTATCTCCTAGTATTAAACAACAATATAAGGGAATAAATTGGTGAGAAAATCAACTACTGCTTTAGCTATTCTATTATGTCTTTCAAGTGCAAGTGCAAGTGCTGTTGCTGTTCAAGATAACGCGTATCAGCATGAAGCTGGATTGAGTTATAAAACGAATTCAGAAGAAATAAGTGATGGTATTTGGGATGTAAACTACCGTTACTATTTCAAGGGTGTCGATCAGAGTAAGGGCCCATATGCGTTAAATGGTTTTTTGGCACAAGAGTCAAATATTGGAGCCAGCTACACGAACTTTAATTCAATTGATCTTGATAGCACCGTCGTAGACGGTACATTTGTTTTTGATTCAAATTGGTTTATTGCAGCCAACTATCAAAGAGTCGACTATACATCCTCTGATTATAATGCCTATGGAGCGGAGGTAGGCTACTACTTTAATGAAACGTCTTCCGTTTCAGCATTTTATAATGATGGAAGTGATAACGTTGTTTCTACTTATGGTTTGAAAGCACGTAGCTATTATGCTTTACAATCTACAGCGGGTATCGATTTCAATGCAAGTTGGCTACATCACGACTTAGATGATGTGCTAAATGTCAGCGCAGACTGGTACGTTAACAACTCTTGGTCTGTAGGTGCAGGTTATACCAATAGCGACCTCGATGATGCATTTGATGTGCGGACTGCTTATTGGTTGCGCATTTCAGACAATTTTTCGGCAAACTTTCAAGTTTCAAAAGTCTTGGATTCTGACTACGATGGGGTTGGTCTAGGTCTAGGCTTGGTAGGACGTTTCTAAGCTATTTGCTTTTAGCGCCTCCAACAGAATCAAACGCAGCCTCATGGCTGCTTTTTTATTTTCAGCACGTAAGACTATTATCGTTAAATTGAGGAGGAGCGATATAAACGTTTTGATGGCAATCCTTGAAGGACCGATTATCGCGCTTATTGCCATCGTTATCGCGATGAGTTATCTGTCTATCTACCCCAAAGTGGCGGGAAGTCATATCAATCGATTGTTTTGGTGTGACATTGGGGTTTCAGCATTTGTGCTACTGCTGGTAGGACTCAAATATTGGGGTTCAGGCCATGAATTTAGCTTGCTAATGTTTGATACAAATTGGTTTTGGTTCACCTTGATACTGTACCTGGCAATCGAGGTGCCTGCCGCAATGTGGTATGGAAAAAAGCACAATATTTCAATGAATAATCATGATAACTAAAGCGTGATTTCTATAAGCTACGACTGACAGCTTAATCGATTGAAAGTTTCTCTATTTATTTACTAATTTTGAAACCGTGATCCTGCCATCAAAGTCGAAATATACTCGCTATAGTGTTAATTAGCTGACATTTTTTATTGTATTTGCTGATTATAATCCGCCTCAGTTTCCGATTCGCTGAGTATGATCTTTAAATGTCTAAACCCTCTTTACTTCTGTCGGCGTTAGCCTTGTCTCTTAGTCTTTGTAGCACACAGGCTTTTGCTTCAATTGATGGCATGAAGCCCATTCCTGTTGAAGGGGCTCCTCTTGGTTATATCATTCATAATCCTTATGAAAATGCGCCTCTCACCGCCTTGGTGACATTGGCGGGTCACGCTATTTCAGCCGTAGAGGTGACGGTTCATGCTAACGATGAAGATGGTGTGAGTCTAACTTATCAAGTCGATGATATGCGCGTGATGGATGAAGGCGGTGTGCCGATTTTTGGTCTTTACCCTGCATTTATGAATCGCTTTACCGTTAAGTGGTTGGAGAATGGTGAGCGTAAATCTCATGAGTATCAGATGCTGACGCCGGATATTGATATGGGCTTTTCAGAAAGTCAGTGGGCTAAAGCGCCAATTGTTGAAGTTGAGCATGTGGACGCTGACTTTAAGGACCGATTGTACTTTGTTAATTGGAGTAATCCAGACGGTAAATCCTCGCCGCTGATGCATAACAATGTTGAGGCGCCCGGGGCCTTTTCGTGGGATGGCAAACCTGGCTTCTTTATCATAGATACCGCAGGTGATATCCGTTGGTATATGAACCCTTATACTACTCATGATGCGAAAACCTACGATAACGCAGGTTACGCCATGGGGATGAACGTGACCAAAGACGGCAATATGGTGTGGGTGCAGGGCCAGGGCTGGAAGAAAATGTCGATTATGGGGCGGATGATTTCAGAGCATAATCTGCCGGGTAATTTTATTGATGCCTCCCATGAGGGGATTGAAGGCGCGAACGGTAACGTGTTTATCCGTGCTGCCGCGAAAGATTATCGCACTAGCGACGGCCGCTTAGTCAATACTATTCGCGATCAAATCGTAGAAGTGGATAACACGGGCAAGCTGGTCGATTATTGGGACCTCAATACGATTTTAGATCCAATGCGAGACGCGGCGCTGTTGTCACTCGATGCGGGCGCGGTGTGTCTTAATATCAATATTAAAGATGCGGGTCACCAAACCACTGAAGAAGACTTAGCCAATGCGCCTTATGGCGATATTCACGGTGTGGCAACCGGTCGCAATTGGATCCACGTTAACTCTATCGAGTACGATCCAACCGATGACAGCATTATTATCAGCTCACGTCATCAATCGGCGGTGATTAAAATTGGCCGCGATAAGCAAGTAAAGTGGATTTTAAGTGCCAGTAAGGGCTGGAGTGAAAAATACCAAGATAAGCTATTAAAGCCAATTACTGCAGAAGGTGAGCCTATTTGGTGCAACGAGAAGGGCGCTTGTCAGGACAAGGATTTTGACTTTAGCTGGACATCGCACACGGCTTATTTAGTCCCTGAAAAGGGTACCTTAACCGTATTTGACAACGGTGACGGCCGCGATTTAGGTCAGCCAATGTTTGCCAATGAAAAGTACTCTCGCTCTGTGGAGTATAAAATCGATGAGCAAAACATGACGGTGCAACAAGTTTGGCAGTATGGCAAGGATGAACTTGGCTACGCGGGATACTCGCCAATTACCTCTATCGTTAAATACCAAGCCGATAAAGACAGCATGATGAGTTACTTTGCTTCTGCGGGCTTATTCGGTTTAGGTGGCGGTTACGGTAACATGAAGATGGATGACACCACGGGTAAGGTAAAATCCATTTTGGTCGAACACCGTTATGGTGAAACAAAGCCTGCAGTGCGCATCAATATCGACAGCCACGATATGTTTGCCACTGGCTATCGCGCTCAAGTTATTCGTATTAACGAGATGCTAAAATAAGCTTATTGCTTGAGTTGCTTATTTAAGCTTATAGGCAAAGAGTCTACTAATAAAAATAGCGCCATTAAGGCGCTATTTTTTTGTTTGTAGTAATAGCAAATTAGCGAGCGGTTGCAGCTTTCATATTGCGAGTAAATTCAGCAAGGGCGCTAAGGAGCGCTGCCTCGTTGTCTTTATTCGCGTCAATGATTTTCACCACGGCAGAGCCTGAAATTGCGCCCGCTGCGCCAGCATCAATAGCTGCTTTTACCTGGCTCGGCTCGGCAATACCAAAGCCTAGCAAAGGCGGCGCGCCATTAAACTCTTTTAAACGGTTGAGGATATCGGTAATTGGCATACCGGCTTTGGATTCTGTTCCAGTGACACCTGCGCGCGAGAGTAGGTAGGTATAGCCTTGGCCTTTTTCACTCACAAGCTTGAGAGTGTCACTATCCGCATTGGGCGGCGCGATAAAAATTGGTGCAATACCGTGAGCTTTTGCAGACTCGATAAACGGGGTCGCTTCTTCAACTGGCACATCGGCAATCAATACTGAATCTACACCCGCGGCTTGGCATTTTGCGTAGAAGGTGTCGACACCGTTGGCAAAGACCAGGTTGGCATATAGAAGCAGGCCAATCGGCAGTTCAGGGTATTTAGCTCGAATACTGCTTAGCATCTCAAAGCACTGTGTTGGCGTAGTGCCTGCCGCTAATGAGCGTAGGTTGGCTCCTTGTATTACCGGACCGTCGGCTAATGGATCAGAAAATGGAAAGCCAAGTTCTAGTGCATCGGCACCATTTTTAACTAGGGTGTCGATAATTTTTAGTGATATCTCAGGTGACGGATCACCTAAGGTCACGAATGGCACAAATGCGCCTTGTTTTTTTTCATTTAGGGCGGCAAAGGCTGCCTGATAACGTTGACTCATTGCCACTCTCCTAGCTGTTTTGTGCTGCAGTTGTTTGGTTTTGTTCTGAGCTTTGCTGTTCAACTTTTTGTTGCTCAGCTTTTTTCTCTTCAACTTCCTGTTTCTCAAGAATGTCCGCAACGGTGAAGATATCTTTATCGCCGCGACCTGATAGGTTAACCACAAGCAGGGTTTCTTTGGTGGCTTCTTTTGCCAGTTTTACCGCATAAGCAATCGCGTGAGCAGACTCCAGTGCCGGAATAATGCCCTCTGAACGAGCGAGTAGCTGAAAGGCTTCAAGCGCTTCATCATCGGTCGCAGACTCATACGTAGCGCGCCCCGTGGCTGCAAGGTGCGCATGCTGTGGGCCAACCGATGGGAAATCAAGTCCTGCAGAAACAGAGTAAGACTCCTCAATTTGGCCTTCGCTGTCTTGCATTAATGGCGCTTTCATACCGAAGAAAATACCGGTTTTACCGTGCTTAAGTGGCGCGCCGTGCATTGGGGTATCGATGCCTTTTCCTGCTGGCTCTACACCAATCAGTGCCACTTCTTTCTCGTCGATAAAATCTGCAAACATACCAATCGCGTTTGAGCCACCGCCGACACAGGCGATAACGGCATCAGGCAAACGACCTTCACGTTCAAGGATCTGCGCTTTGGTTTCTTCGCCAATCATGCGTTGGAACTCACGTACAATTGTTGGGAATGGGTGTGGGCCCGCTGCTGTGCCAAGTAGATAGTGGGCTTTGTCATAGCTGCCAGACCAGTCACGCATCGCCTCGTTGCAAGCATCTTTCAACGTGGCAGAACCAGAGGTGACAGGAATAACTTCAGCGCCCATTAACTTCATTCTAAATACGTTAGGTGACTGACGCTCAACATCTTTAGCGCCCATATACACTTTACACTTAAGACCGAGTAAGGCGCAGGCAAGGGCGGTAGCAACGCCATGTTGGCCAGCGCCGGTTTCGGCGATGATCTCTTTCTTACCCATACGTTTAGCCAGTAGCGCCTGACCTAAAACCTGGTTGGTTTTATGGGCACCGCCATGCAGTAGATCTTCACGCTTTAGGTAAATTTTGGCTAACGGGTTAGGGCTTAAGTTACGGGTCAGTGTTAACGCTGTTGGGCGGCCCGCATAATTTTTCAATAATTCAGTGAACTCTTGTTGAAACGCCTCATCTTCTTGCGCTTCGATAAAGGCGGTTTCTAACTGCTTAAGGGCTGGCATTAAAATCTGTGGTACGTACATACCGCCGTATTCCCCAAAGTAGGGATTTAACTTGCTCATAATCTTGTCCTTTATCTTTTCAATTTGTTGCCACTGGCTGGTTGAGCCAATGGCATAATCTTGTTTAGGCTGTTGCTTTGAATCTATTTGGTACTTATTTTCAATTTAATTAGTACTGGCGCAGTAGCGCAAATGTTTCAGTAATTTTGTTGGCATCTTTAATTCCAGGGCTTTGCTCAAGACCAGAGTTAAAATCTAAGCCATAAAATCCTTGGTTTGCCGCTTGCACTGCGTTATCAGGGCTTAAACCGCCAGCCAGTAGCGCGAGCTCTTTACTCGGAAGAACCTTTTGCCAGTCAAAGCATTGACCGGTACCGCCAAATTGGCCGTCTGATTTACTATCAAATACTACGCGGTCGATACCTTCTGGAATTACAAGCTCATCACCGTTATTACCTTCAACATCAGTATTTACCGCAATGGCTTTCCAAATTTGTGTTTGGCTGTTCTGCTTGGCAAATATTGCTGTTAACTCAGCGATTTCAAGCTCGGTTTCTTTACCGTGTAACTGCACTGCAAATAGGCCTAAATCGATAGCCAGCTTAGCGATAACATCGACCGCTTCGTTCACAAATACCCCAACCAGGCTCAGCTTGATGCCAGTTTGCTTGAGCTGCTCGACTAAATCCTGTGCTTGCTGTGCAGTCACGGCACGCGGTGATTTTTTAGCAAAGATCAGGCCGCCATAGACTGCGCCAGCTTTAGCCACGGCAAGTATGTCTTCGATACGGGTTAACCCACATACTTTGTTGTGGCCAAGCGTGAGTTTTCGGCAGGCAAGGTCCAGATCGTCTTCTGCCATAAGCGAGCTGCCCACTAAGAAACCATCGACTAAGGGCGCTAAACGGCGAACTTGTGCTTGGTTATAAATACCTGATTCACTGATCACTACTCTGTCTGCCGGAATATGCGGTGCAAGCTCTTCTGTGGTTGCAAGGTCGGTCGATAAGTCGCGAAGATTACGATTATTAATACCGATAATCGCAGCATTAAGATCAATGGCGCGAGTTAATTCAACCTGGTTGCTGACTTCAGTTAAAATATCGAGTTGGTATTTTTTCGCTTCTGCAGCAAGCGCTTGATAACGTTCGTCATCGAGCACCGACAACATGAGCAAGATGGCATCAGCGCCTTGGTGAGCGGCAAGTTTGACTTGATATTCGTCTACGAAAAAGTCTTTGCATAAAATGGGCTGACTAACGCGCGCGCGTACACGCGGAATATAGTCCATATCGCCTTGAAAGAACTGCTCATCCGTTAATACAGAAATACCAGCAGCGTAGTGGTTATAGACGTCGCTAATCGCATCGACATCGAATACATCACGAATCAAGCCTTTTGATGGACTGGCCTTTTTACACTCTAAAATAAAGCCAGCATTGGGGGCGTTTAACGCATCAAATAAGCTTCTATCAGAGGTTTTAGGCGTTAAGCTTGCTTCAGGAAAGCGTTGCTTTAATTCGATAATATGCGCCGCTTTTGTATCAACAATCTTAGTTAATACGTTGCTTTCTTTAGCTGCTGTTGGCTTTGTTAGATCCATGCTCACATTAGGCTCCTTTCGCAGCTTGGCTAGCGTTAGCCAGCTGGGTCAATAACTCGTAGGCTTTACCGCTTTTAATTGTCTCTAACGCTAAGGCAGTACCAGCTCTTACATCATCACACACACCTGCAACATACAGCGCGCAGCCAGCATTGATAGCAACGGCATTCATGTGGGCGCTTTGGCCTGCGCCTTGTAAAATAGCACGGGTGTGCTCTGCATTTTCTTCAGGCGCGCCGCCTTCTAAATCTGTTAGTTCAGCGTTTGGTACGCCTAACATGGCAGGCGTAATGCGGTACTCGCTGATCTCGCCATCTTTTAACTCATGTACCAAGGTATCGCCGTGTAGTGCCACTTCATCAAGGCCGCTACCATGAACCACCATAGCGCGCTTGATCCCAAGGGCTTTAACGACCTGGGCAATAGGCGCTACCAGTTCAGGGCTATACACGCCAAGCAGCATAAAGTCTGGGTGGGACGGGTTAATCAAAGGCCCCAATACGTTAAATAAAGTGCGGGTTTTTAGTGCTTGGCGCACAGGTACTGCGTGGGCGACACCGCCATGATAGTGTGGGGCAAACAAGAAGCATAAACCTAGCTCGTCTAAACAATCACGCGCAGTTTCTGGTGCCATGGTCAAATCGATGCCAAATTGCGCCAGTAAGTCTGAAGAGCCTGATTTACTCGACACACTACGGTTACCGTGTTTAGCTACATTGGCGCCCGCCGCTGCAGCGACAAAGGCGGCAGTGGTTGAGATATTGATAGTGTTATGGCCGTCGCCACCAGTGCCGACGATATCAAGGATACCTTTATTAACGGTTGTTTCACTTGGGGTCGGAAAGGCTTTCGCTGCCGCGCGCAGTGCATCTGCTGCACCGGATATTTCATCTATGGTTTCGCCGCGCATTTTCATTGCAACCAGCATACCACCCATGCTGACGGGGTCCATTTTGCCTTGAATGATTTGGCTAAAGAGCACTTTAGCTTCTTGTCGAGTTAGGCTCTCACCGCGATAAAGGGCTTCGATAAGAGCTTCAGTAGGCTTGATTTCAATTGGTTTAACTTGAGTTTGGCTCATAATCTTATCCTTTTACTTCAGTTGGGCTTAGGCTAGTTAGGTTCTGGTTTCCATCAGCTAAAGAGCGGGCAAGATAATCTAAGCTTTGCACTAATAATTGGCTGCCTAAGGTGGTTAAAATCGATTCAGGGTGAAACTGAAAACCCACCGCCTTGTCTTGTCTATGAATAATCGCCATTGGCATCTCTTCTGTGGTGGCGATAACCTCTAAGCAATCTGGCACTTTCGTTGCCACTAAGCTGTGATAACGAGCCACAGGAAGCGGTGATGGCAAACCTACAAAGATCCCTTGGCCGTTATGAAAGGTTGGGCTCGCTTTACCATGAACGACTTGTTTGGCGCGCTCAACTTTACCGCCGTAATGCTCAACTAATGCTTGGTGGCCAAGACAAATGCCCAGCATTGGGACTTTTCCCGCTACACTTTCAATTAATGCCATCAGCGAGCCAGCTTCATGGGGCGCGCCAGGCCCAGGTGATAATACCAGGGCCGCTGGCACGGTTTCGTTTAACAGTTTGTTGGCGATAAAGTTAGCGTCAACATCGTTACGGTAGATCACGACTTTATAACCAAGGCTTCTAAACTGATCCACTAGGTTGTAAGTGAACGAGTCGAAATTATCGAGTAGATAGATTTTCATCGTCCACCTCCCATCTTTATGGCTGAAATTACCGCTTGTGCTTTTTGGCGAGTCTCATCGGCTTCGGCTTGCGGATCGGAGTCAAACACTACGCCTGCACCTGCTTGAATATAGGCGGTGCCATCTTTTACAAAGGCTGAGCGGATCACAATACAGGTATCCATATCACCAAGGCCATTTAAGTAACCTACGGCGCCGCCGTAGCTGCCACGGCGTGTTTTTTCAGCGCCGCGAATAAGTTGGGCCGCGCTGACCTTCGGGGCACCTGTTAATGTACCCATGTTCATGCAAGCTTGATAAGCATGAAGGGCATCTAAGTCAGTTCTTAACTGACCTGTTACTCGGCTGACTAAATGCATCACGTGGGAATATCTGTCTACCTTTAGTAGTTCAGGTACTTTACGGGTACCGCTTTGGCTAATACGGGCAATATCGTTGCGGGCTAAATCAACTAACATAATGTGTTCAGACAGCTCTTTTTTATCTAAGCGCAGTTCAAGCTCGTTGCGGCTATCTAGATCAAAGTCGATTTCGCCACTGGCGGTTTTACCCCGTTTACGAGTACCAGCAATCGGGTAGATCTCAACTTGATTGCTCTTAGCTTCATATTTGAGTGCACTTTCAGGTGATGCACCAAACAAAGTAAAGTCGTCACCGCGAAAATAAAACATGTAAGGGCTTGGATTCGTCAGCCTTAACGCACGGTATGCACCTAATGTATTTGGGCAAGGTAAGCTAAAACTACGAGATGGCACCACTTGGAAAATATCGCCGGCAATAATGTGCTCTTTGAGAGCATTGACGGTACCTTTGAAGTCTTCATCACAAATATTGACTTGGGTTTTGGCGTCAACTGTTTGCAATTTTGCAATGGGAGCGAGTGAGTGACAGGCTTGCTGTAATTGGGCCATACGCTCATTGAGCTGTTGGCTTACGTGGCTTGAGGTAACGTGTGTGGGCTCAATAAATTGATGAGTAACAATTTCAGCGCTTTGCTGCTGATGATCCACAAGAATTAACGTTTCGGCGAGGTAAAACAAGTAGTCTGGGCAGGTGTTATCCCCCTCTGGCACACTTGGTAGCGGTTCTACGGTATCAATTAAGTCATAAGAGAGTACGCCGCCCAGAAACAGATCTTCAAACTCAGGGCTTTCATCACAGCGAATGTGTTTAACCAGCATTCTGAGACCATCGAGCGGGGAGGTCGACTTTAAGCGGGCATCTTCATCGAGTTGATTACGCTCTTTTTGTAGGGTAACAATGAGGCTCGATTCGGAAGTTACTTGGCATTGGCTACTTGGAAAAGCTTGCTGAAAGAATGTGCGGATAGGGGCTAGCAATGCCTTACCATTGTCAGTTAACGCTTGAAATTGTAACTGGTAACCGTCGCAGCGGATCTTCATGGCTGAGTGTGTCAGGACGATACTCTTTAAGTGATCTTTGCTGTCAATTTCAGCCGATTCAAGCAACATGGTATGAGGGGCATCTTGAGTCACATGCTGGTATAAGCGAAGCGGGTCATCGTGATATGCCAACGCCTCTTTTTGAGTGACAACTTTAGCGATAGTATGCTGTGTCATGCTCCTGCTCCTGCCTTGTAGGGTAATGCATTATTCATTGTTTTATCTCACTTTATCTTATATCAATCACGATGCCTATTACACGTCATTGCTCATTGCCCGCTGCCTTGGCTTTCTTGTTTCTCGCTGTTTTATTATCGCTTAAATACAAGAAAGCCCGCAGAGTGTGCGGGCTTTCTTGTTGAATCTTGGCTCAGTTCTATGAGCACACAGTTTCACACCACCCGCTAAGTTGGGAAGTGCCACCACCAATTAATGTTTTGGAAAGTATTAAACTGTGTCATTTAAAATTCATCTTGTTTGTTTCAGTGACTATATAAAAACATTTGCGGGTGAAAGCTGTCAATTGAATATTTCTATTTTTGACTGATTTTCACTAATTGAGTGTATAAATTTGTCTAATTTTATTTTTATAGGGTGATTTTGGTGTTTTTTGAGTGGATTTTGCTAAAAACTGTCATTGTCGAATTTGATTGTTTGTAGCTTGTAAGCCGTTAAATGAACATTGCGCACAATAATGCATCAACAAAGAGACCTACAACCAGTATGTAAAAGCGCGGGCAATGATTTCTTGCTGGATCTCTTGATTTGTTTTGCTGCCTAACAGCTTAATTTTTGTTTCGATAGCCTCGATATTTGATCTAGCGCAAACTTGGTGTAACGCCTGTTAAATATTTGTTGTGATCCGCGCTCGTTTTGGCACACTGAAAATGTGGCCCCAAAGGAGTGAATATGGCTTCAATCAATCAGCTGTTAAAGGCGTTGTTTAATAGTTTCAAAGATTTGATCCCTATTATTTTGGTGGTCTGCTTCTTTGAGATATTTGTCTTACAACAAGCACCCGATAACCTTTTTTCGATTTTAATCGGTCTTGTTTTCATTATCGTCGGGTTAACTTTCTTTGTATTTGGTCTCGAAATGGGACTGTTTCCCATCGGTGAATCGCTTGCGCAGGCACTGGCTCGCAAGGGCAGCGTGTTTTGGTTAGTGGTATTTTCTTTTTCGCTCGGCTTTGGCACCACATTGGCAGAGCCTGCGTTAACCGCTGTGGCTAATGAAGCGGCGGAGGTAGCAGCTGAGGTCGGGGCGATAAAGTCGAGTGAAGCGTCAATGGATAGCTACGCTATGGGGCTGAGATTAACCGTGGCCTTATCAGTGGGCCTGGCAATTTTGCTTGGTGTGGTCAGAATTTTAAAAGGCTGGCCTATCCATTACCTGATTATTTCAGGCTACATCATAGTGATGATTTTGACCTCATTTGCGCCTGAAAACATTATTGGTATCGCCTATGATTCTGGCGGGGTGACAACATCAACAATTACCGTGCCTTTAGTGACAGCTCTAGGTGTGGGGCTTGCCACAGTGATTAAGGGCCGAAACCCGATGTTAGATGGCTTTGGCCTGATTGCTTTTGCCAGTTTAATGCCAATGATCTTTGTGCTTATTTACGGAATGGTGGTGCTTTAATAGTGGTGCTTTAATGGGAGTGCTTTAATGGATATGTTGCACCAAGTGCTTGATACCTTACTGGTCACCATACGCGATGTGGTGCCGATAGCGATTATTCTTTTTGGTTTTCAGCTCGGCGTATTAAAAAGGCCTGTTGCCAATTGGCGACGAGTGGTTGCGGGGTTTGTGTATGTCATTTTAGGGCTAAGCTTTTTCTTAGTCGGTCTAGAGATGGCGCTGTTCCCCATTGGCGAGAGTATGGCAGAACAGCTTACCTCCCATGAGTTTATCCATGAAGGCGATTTACAAAATACAGTTAATGCTTGGCAGGACTATTATTGGGTTTACATTTTTGCCGCAGCAATTGGTTTTAGTACGACTATTGCTGAGCCTTCTTTGATTGCGGTGGCGATTAAAGCCAATCAGGTTTCCGGTGGCACTATCGGTATTCAAGGCTTACGTATTTCAGTGGCTATCGGCGTAGCCTTTGGTATTGCATTAGGGTGCTTTCGAATTGTCGTTGGGGATCCTATTCACTACTACATTATGGCGGGTTATGTGCTGGTGGTTATTCAAACCTTTTATGCACCTAAAATGATAGTACCACTGGCTTATGATTCTGGCGGTGTGACGACCTCTACGGTCACCGTTCCGTTAGTTGCTGCTTTAGGTTTAGGCTTAGCGACCAATGTTGAGGGACGTAATCCCCTTATTGATGGCTTTGGCCTTATTGCCTTTGCCAGCTTGTTTCCCATGATCACTGTGATGGGCTATGCCCAATTGGTGGAATTTAAGAATAGAACCCAAAAGGAGCGAGATAATGCGCTTTAAACTTATTCTGGTGTTTATTGATGATGCCTGTACAGACTCGGTTTTAGATGCGGCTCGTAGTAAAGGTGCGACAGGCGCTACAGTCATTAATCACGCTCGCGGTGAAGGTCTTAAGAAACAGAAAACCTTTATGGGCTTAACGTTAGATGTTCAGCGAGATGTGGTGTTGTTATTAGTTGAAGAGCATTTATGTCGAACCATTTTAGAAACCGTAAGTGAAGTGGGTGAGTTTGATAGCGATTCCGGTAAAGGTATCGCTATTCAAATCGATGTGGAAGATGCGGTAGGTGTTGCGCACCAAGTACAAAAATTAAGTCGTGATATTGAGGACCAAATATGAAGACCGAAAACCCTGTAAGAAATCATGATGTGATGAGTCAAGACTACGCCATGATTGATGGACTGCAAACCGTAGCAGAAGCTATTGAACATGCAGTTAACAATAAGGTGAACGTATTGTTTGTTAATAAACGTCACGATGATGATGAGTTTGGTATGGTGTTGATGAGTGACATCGCTAAAAAGGTTTTAGCACAAGATAGATCGCCAGAGCGAGTGAATGTGTATGAGATTATGGTTAAACCTGTGCTGACGGTACCTGGGCGGATGGATGTTCGTTATAGCGCACGTTTGTTTGACCGTTTCGGTATTACCAAGGCGCCAGTGATTGAGGATAACAAAATAGCAGGACTTGTGAGTTACCACGATATTGTGCTTAAAGGCATGATTAATCGTGGCTAATATGCGGCTGTTATCGTGGCTAATACAGTCTCACAGTCGCTAATACTGTCACTAAGATTAGCCGCGATTTATATATGAATTAAACAAACCTCACCACGAAGTGCTTCTCTTTAATGAAGGACTGTTATTGTCCAATAAATACCGGAGTGCTGCGGCCACATCATTATGTTAAGTATAGTTTTAAAGTTTATGAGGACATAGTGGCTGCTTGTTCGGTAGCGTGGGATCCGGTCACAGGGCTATTCCTCAACAATACTGGGATCTGCTACACTGGCTTTGGTTACTTTTTAATTTAAGTTCAATTTGTTATGCAGCGCCCACCATTACGTCAAGCCAAAACCATCGATAATGTTTTTAATAGTGCCTATTGGCATCTTAGTCAGCAGGATTTCACCATTAATGAAATTCGTACCAAGCTTGAGCGTAAAACCGAAAATCAAGAATGGATTGATACCGTACTCGCTAGGCTCATCGAGGGTGGGTATCTAAAAAATGATTTTGACTTTGCACTGCGTTATTGCGAGCTAGCCTTTAGTCATGAACTCGGTGCTGGCGCGATTAGGCGTAAGTTACAGCAGCGTGGCGTGTCCATTACTGATATTGATAACGCGATAGAGCAGGTGATGGACGAGCGAAAAGTCGACACCTATGAGATGGCAACCTCTAGGCTACTCAATAGGTATGATAATTTTTATGGTACTAATAAAGAGAAAGTCTATGCCATGATGACCACAAAAGGTTTTTCTCGGGTAGAAACTGATCACGCATTAGCACAACACCCGATGCGTGAAACCTTGCGTAGTAAACTCGCCGTAAAAGCGGATAAAGCCGACTTAACCGCCGAAATCATCAAGTTATATAATAAAGGCAAAGGTGAAACTCTTATCTTGCAGGAGTTAAAACAGCGATTGATTGATGTGAGTGATTTTGTCGATACCTTGTATCAATTGACGCTTGCTGGAAATATTGATTTTTATCAGAGCTGTAAAAAAGAGCTAGCAAAAAAGCGCTATGATTTATCTGACTATAAAGAGAAGTCGAAAGCTTATGCGTATCTATCCCGTAAAGGTTTTAGCAGTGATGAAATAAAAGAGGCCATGAGCCCTGATGATGAGCTTTGAAGGCATCAGTATTACTGATTAACCAAGCAGCTATCGAATTTTAATTATATCTGTTGGCCCCCCGAAACTTAGATTAAAGGCAAGTCGACTTTTTTCGACTATGCTTATTTGATTGTGACGTAGAGATAAATCAAATCAAATCAATATAGGTAGGATATATGAGATTCAATAAAGTCTTGTTATTAGCTGCATGTAGTTTATTTGCACTTTCTAGTCAGGCGATAGAGTTAAAGAGTACAAATGTCACTGAAGGTCAGAGCCTTAAAAATGCCCAGCTATTTAATCAATGGGGCTGCAGTGGAGAAAATATCTCTCCAGAGCTCAGTTGGAGCGATGTTCCAGAAGGCACTAAAAGTTTTGCTGTGACAATGTACGACCCTGATGCACCTACTGGGAGCGGCTGGTGGCATTGGATGGTTGTTAATTTACCAGCAAGTACTCAGAGTTTGCCGGCTAACTCGGGTCTAAAGGGAGGGGCTAATCTTCCTAAAGGGGCAAGTATGGTTTCTAATGATTTTGGCTTCAAAGGATTTGGCGGTGGCTGTCCTCCTGAAGGTGCTGCGCCACATAATTACCAAATCACTGTTTATGCGCTAGATGTTGTTCATCTTGAATTACCAGAGAGTGGCACAGCTGCGCTGGCTGGGTATAATATTTATCAACATCTTCTGGGCAAGGCGGTGCTGACTGCACCGACAAATGCAAGGTAGTAGACTTAAGTAATTGGTATTAGCAGGTATTAGTTACGGATAAATAATAGTAACCGGTACGTATTAGTAACTTGGGTTAAATTATCGTTTGAGTAACCGCTATGAAAAAGGCAGCATTGATATGCTGCCTTTTGTTTTATCTGGTTGCTTTTACTTATTTACAGCTCCTCCCGAAATACATCGACTTGAGTTAAGTTGACACTTTTAGGGCGAGAAAGCAGGCCTGCGGGTTAAGCAAATTTTTTATCGAGAAAGCCAATGATCTCTGAAGACTCATACATCCAAGTTGATTGACCATTTTCTACAATTTTCATGCAAGGAACCTGTAGCTTTCCACCTTCGTTTAGCAATGTGCTCTTATGTGGTTCTTGCTTGGCATCGAGAGTGACGATATTTAAGCCTTGGCGACGCAAAGAACGACGAACTTTAACGCAAAATGGGCACGCCTTATATTCGTAAATAGTCATATTGCTGGTTGCGTTGTCGATTTGTTGTTGTTCTTCTTGTGGACGCTTTAGTTTTTTAGGTGAAAAAACAAAGTTTAAAAACAGGATGATACGTCCTAATACCCAACGAATGATAAACATTAACTACCTCTGATGTATTGTTATTCGCGCAGATTTTAACTCAAGCGTTACAGGGTTGAAAGTAATGATTAAAGATCTGCTTTCATCTTTATGACTTTGACCAATGACAATGGCCTATCTCTTCTATCGCTCCAGAAATCATTACTAGGCTGGCATTGTCCGGACATAAACAGATCTGCTGACTAAATGCTGAAAGCTGTTGTTTAAATGACTTGCTTTCAAGCCGCACAGGGCTGATGTGGGGCGCAAACATAAAGTCCACTAAGTTGAGCGCTGTAAAATCTGTAAGCTGACAATGATTGATGTCGCCGCAAAGTGCAGCGCTTTCAATACTTGAGGTTATGAGCATCGCACCTGCGCTAACGCCAATGAGTGCACCACCATTGACTGCATATTGGCGCAAAATGGGTAATAGTTTTTGCTGTTGCATTGCTTTTAAGAAACGATAGGTATCACCGCCAGAGAGATGAATGGCATCGCAGTTTAACAGCGCCTCGAGACTGCTCGGTGAAAAGCCTGATTCTAACTCAAGATAAACAGATAGCGTTGCATCGAGTGTTTGATACATCTGCTGAGTTTGCAAAAAGTACTCTCTTTGAGGGTCGGGCTCAGAGGCGATATAGCCAATTGTTAGCTGGGGATGTTTGTTGGTTGTTGCTATGGATGTAAGCACTGCTTTAATTGCGGCTTGGCCATTTTCAGTATTAGGATCACTCAGTAGGGCGAGTTTCATCGGTTCTGTCCTTAGATGATGCCAGTGTATCAGCATTGCTATGATGTGGATTATGACTCGACTTTAGCCGATCTTACATTGAGTTTAAAGCCTACTAGCCAAGCACAAGCCAGCTAAATACAAGCGAGCTCAGCAGGAGACAGCCAAGCACAAGGCTGTCAAACAAAAGGTAGTCTAGTACAAGCCTGCTAAGTACAAGGCAGTTAATCACAAGGTTGATAAGTAATAGCTCTTTTCAATAGCTCTTTGATGGCGATGAATGATTTGCGATCAGCTGCCCAATAAAAAGCACGCAAAGATGCGTGCTTTTTATTAGGCAGGAGGTAATTGAATTGACGTTAATTCGCACCCAAGGTCAGTAAGGCCTGGCTTGAACCTGTATTGAGCTCCACTTGGCTATCGAGTAGGAATATTCTTTGTGGTTCAATTTTCTCTTGTTCAATTAAATAGGTTTTAACCGCAGTCGCACGTTGTTGTGCTAGATGCCCAAGTGCAGCCTCTGGGAGTCGTTGTGCACGCAGCAGAAAGTTATACAGTGCGATATGCCAGCGCTGTGTAAGCTGGAGAACAGTAAGTTTGTTCTCTCCTTGATGTTCTGCTTCGATTTTCTCTTTCACCTTTTTAGCTGGGCTAGCAAGCTCTGTTTCATAGAGCGTTATTAGCGCATCAGACAATGCCCCAGTTGTTGGGTAACTGCTAGGTGATAAATCAACAGGCAGTGATGTGATATCCAGTTTGGCTGTTTGAGCGAGCTTAGCGTTAAGCTGTTGCTCTCTGAGCGCTTTGCTATCTTCTTGCATGTTAACACTGCCTTTAACGCTGAGGGTTAGCATGGGTCTATCAACTAAGCCCGTGGCCAGCTTGTTAAGTTTAGTTTGTTGGCTGTCATCGAGGCTCGCGATACCGGCTGCGAAACTGACTTTATCGAGTTGTTCTTCATCAGAACCAAGTAGCCCCGCAAGCAAAGTAAAGGGAGCGGTTACTGCTTTGGTGATCACATTAGTAAAGGCGGTCATGACGATGCTGCCAATACTAAAGCTTGGGTCGTCTACATCACCAGAGACTTTAAGGCCTAAATCAATCACGCCGTGTCTATTTTGCAAGAGTGCAATGGCTAAAGTCACAGGCAAGGTGGTAGCAAGACTACTATCGCTAGGTTGTCCCAGCTTTAATTGGTCGATGACTAAATGGTTCTCCCCAATTAATTGGCTATTATCGAGTCGGTAGTTAAGCGCTAATGACAATAGCCCTTTATCAATGTAATAACCTGCGTAGGTACCAGCGTAGGGGCTTATCGAGGTAAGCTCGACATGTTTGAAGCTAAGGGCAAGATCTAAATAAGGCTGCTTAAGCAGTGGGTTGATATCTCCCTTTAAGCTAACGGGTGCGTAGCGATCAATCTTACCTTTAATATCTACGGTGGCTGTTTGCTCACTGTTTGAAGACAATTTGCTTATATTGCCATCTAAATATTCGATACTGGCAGCAAAATTAGGTGTCAACGAGTTATCGGCGAAAAAGGTAGAACCCTCTTTAAAGCTGATTTTGTTGATGGTCAAGGCCAGTGGCTTGCTAGCTGTTTCCTGTTGATGCTCTTGCTTAGTTACAACATTGGCTGTGACGGCTTTATGCTGAGTTGTGGTTTCAGTTGTGGTTTTAGGAGCTGCAGCCGTTGGTACTATAAACAGATCACCTATGTTGGTGCTCTTATCTTTAGCGATCATTATCCGGCCATAAGGCTGATTTAGCGCGACATGATCGATATTGATACTGTTGGCATTTTTATCGAATGCTAAACGATTGACCTCTAAGTTTTTCCATTTTATTAAGTCTTTTTTCTGTAGCGTATCTTTAATCAGTAAGTCATTGACGCCTAAGCTGCCGGTATAGCTTAACTGTTGAGTTTGGGCATTAAAGGCAAAGTCTCCCTCAGTGCTAAAATCACCTTGCTTGAGCTCAATATTGACATAAGGTTTCAGGTAGTTTTGTATTTGTGGCAGTGCAAACTTGGTGACTGACACTTTGGCGTTCACTAATTGTTTTAATGCGTCGATATGACCGTTTGATGCCAATAGACCCTGTTGATTCACGTTGAGTGATAATTGGTAGTCAATTGGCGAGGCGAGATCGGCGTTTATGGCTCCAGTCGTCAGTTCAATATCCTCTATTTGCCATAAGGTATTTTGAGTGACTAATTGCTCGCTTAGATTCACTTGGTAATCTTTAAGGTTGATGCCTTTGAGTATTGCAGTCCAACTGCTCTTAGCGGTTTGAGCCTGATTGGCAGATATGACAGCCTTATCATTATGGGTTTTTACTGCTGAAGAGTCGTTTGGTGTTGTATTGATAGGGGTAAAGATTGTCGCCAGATTAATGCCATCTTTGTTCAATTTAGCATTGAGCACAAGCCCCTCGGTATCGAGCGTTTCTGCCGTTACCGATCTCTGCTTAAGGTTAAACTCGATACCTTTAAGAGCGATGATGGGGAGCTTTATAATTGATTGCTTTTGATAATCAAAGTTGATGTCAGCTAATTCTAGCATGCCCTGGTCGGTGGTAAACTGAAGTTTATTCTCTTGCATTTGCAGCTGATAATGACTCGATAAACTAAATTGTCCAGAGGTTAGTTGAGGGGCAAACTGCGCCGAGATAAAAGACCAAAATTGTGGCAGTTGGATATTGGTCAGTTGCACATCTCCAACAATATTCAAGGGTGATAATTGTACTAGCCCTTGAGTGGTAATTTCACCGCCGTTACGGCCGACAACATGAATTGCATAGTGGTTGGTTTTTTGTTCAAGTTCAAGATTGTTAAGTGACGATGTAATCGCATGATTAGAGTCAAAATACTTGATATTGAGGTTTAATGCTGGGTAGTGCAATTGGCTATGGGTAAGCTTATCTGTAAAGTTCAGATCAGCATTCACAATCGCTAAGTTTGTGACGATAAAGTGCGGGATCCCAGCTGACTTTGTCGGCTCCTCGTCGCTTTTATCTTTAGGGCGATTTGCTAATGTCTCAATAATATCTGAAAAATTAAAGCGTAATGTTTGCGGCGTATTGAGTCGCTCAACGTTGATTACTGGCGCTGTTAACGTGACATTAGCGATGCTGAAGGCGGTATTAAAAACCGAGTCCCAAAATTGGTACTCAAAGTTTAATTGTGAAAAGCCAACAAAGGGTTTGCTATCTGTCTCTTGTAATTCGAATTTATCGATGGCGACTTCAAGAGTGAACGGGTTGACCTTGACGTTTTCAAGAGTAACCGGGCGCTGTAGCAACGAAGATAACTGCTCGGGTACTTGCTTAACCACAATATAGGGTACCAATAAGCCTAGTATTGCAGTAAAAGTAAAATAAATGGCGGTCACTATGATGAGTAAACGCTGATACTTTGGACGCTGACGGTAGCCATTCAGCACAGCTTGAAATGATGTTTTGATAAAAGACATACAGACCTTTGTCGATTTAATTTTGTGGCAGAGTGTTTATTTCACTAACAAAAATCATACGTAGCATAAGTTGTTAATGGTCGATACTCACACTACTAATTTTAGCTTCATTATCGTGTAAATGATTCTGGTATCATAATGTTTTTTTAAAATGTAACGTTTTTATTAACGTACGAATAAATATGTTACAGGAGCCAGTTTCTGCGCTTTAGCTAGCAGTGCAACTTATGTTCATTGATGTTGCATGAGTCTTGACTATGGGCACGTGTATGGGAAGCAGATCAAATAAGCGTGATTAAACCTATTGCTTCAGGTCTTTCTTGGTTGATACCATAGCGCGTTTTTTATCTTGCTTTGGGGAATTAGCTTGAATAAGAGTGTTATCACCAATTTGATTGCAGCTATCTTTGTTGCTGTCGGCTATCTGTTTGCTTTACCGATTGTGTTAACTGTTGGCTTGTTTGCACTATCTGGTGCTGTGACCAATTGGTTAGCTATCCATATGTTGTTTGAGAAGGTACCTGGGTTATACGGCTCAGGGGTTATACCCTCGCGTTTTGAAGAATTTAAAGCTGCAATTGCACACTTAATGATGAATCAGTTTTTTACGATCGAAAATATCGATCGTTTTCTATCAGGTGAGGGCGGGATTGAAAAGCAACTAAATCTGCAACCTGTTATTGATAAAATTGATCTGTCTCCGGCATTTGATGCGTTGGTGAGTACTGTGGCGCAATCGTCTTTAGGCGGTATGCTAGCCATGTTTGGTGGTACAGATGCGATAACGCCGCTGCGTGAGCCTTTTATTGAGAAAATGAAAAGCTCGTTGAGTGATATTGCCCAAAGCGATGACTTTTACGCATTAGTAAAAGAAGAGTTAGAGCAGCCCGATATGATTGCGGATATGCGCGTCAAGGTGGAAGAGATTGTGACCCAAAGGCTCGATGAGTTAACGCCACAACTGGTTAAAGAGATCATACAAGAGATGATCCGTGAACACTTAGGTTGGTTAGTGGTGTGGGGCGGTGTATTTGGTGGCTTAATCGGTTTAGCCGCGGCGCTTATCCAGAGCTAAATAAGCTAACATCATTAGCAAAGCGTTAAATTGAATTTTAGATTAAAGCTCTAAATTAAAGTTCTAAAGTAGGGAGCTGATACTGATTGGTATTAGGCTCCCTTTTTTATGGGGTATTTGTAAGCGTGTATTGCTCGCTTTAGCTGCTGTGATTTTAACCAGAATATGCTTTAATCACTGAGGCGTTATTTGCTGAGTTAAGCTTTTATCTAGGAACGTGTTTATTAAAAAGTCTTTTGTTAGTAAGCACAGAGCGAGTCATCATGGGTTAAGCATTCACAGGAGTGGCATATGCAGCACCATAGTATTAACTATCTTGAGATCCCAGTAAAAGAGATCAATAAGACTAAGGCTTTCTTTAATCAAGTGTTCGGTTGGGAGTTTATTGATTACGGCCCCGAATATAGCTGTTTTGTCGATGCGGGTATCGCAGGCGGTTTTTTTGTCAGTGAGAAGGCATTCACTATCGCCTCCGGTTCACCTCTTATCGTGCTGTACTCCAATCAGCTTGAAGAATCACAAACTAAAGTCATTGATGCTGGTGGGCAAATAAGCCAGCAAGTTTTTACTTTTCCTGGCGGACGTCGTTTTCACTTTCTGGACACGAATGGCAATGAATATGCTGTTTGGTCTGAGTAAGGCTTTATCCCCTTATTCCCTATACCCTAAGAATAAAAAGAGCAGACTATGCCACATTGCACCATAGAGTATTCCGCACCATTAGCCGAAGTGCTATCCATTGACGCTTTAGTTGCCGCCAGTCATAGAGGTCTTACTGAGTCAGAGTTGTTTGAGCCAAAAGCGATTAAGACGCGGGCCTATGCTTGTGATTATTTCCAAATAGGCGAGGAAGAGCAGGGCAGTTTTATTCACCTCAACATTGCTATCATGCCGGGGCGCACCGATGAGCAGAAGGCTTTACTGATTGAGCGGGTTTATGATGCAATTGCACTCATTACTGCAACGGTGAGTAGTGTGACTTTAGAAGTGGTCGATATTAAGCAGCATTACTTTAAAGCGTTAAACTGATTTTAGCATGACTGATTAATCTAAAGTGCAAAGCAAAAAGCCACTCATATGAGTGGCTTTATTGTGTTGAGTAAAGCTTAGTAAGCGCTGTCGTGTACAGATTGCACTGCACGGCCTGACGGATCTATGATCCCTTGCAAGCTTTCGTCCCAAGCCAGCGCTTCAGGTGTTGAACAAGCAACAGACTTACCACCTGGCACAGTTTCTGCCGCACTTGGCAGTGGGAATAACTCTTCAAAGAAGGTGCGGTAGAAGTATGCCTCTTTGGTTTCAGGTGTGTTGTATGGGAATCTAAACTTGGCGTTTGCCAGTTGAAGATCGTCCACTTTGTCTGCAGCATGATCTTTAAGGCCATCAATCCATGAGTAACCTACACCATCACTGAACTGCTCTTTTTGACGCCAAGCGACTTCTTTCGGTAACTTGTGCTCAAAGGCTTCACGCAAAATGTGTTTTTCAATCTTACCGTTTTTCGACATCTTAGCATCAGGGTTAGTGCGCATTGCCACGTCCATAAACTCTTTGTCTAAGAAAGGCACGCGAGCCTCAAGACCCCAAGCTGCCATGGCTTTGTTAGCGCGAAGACAATCGAAGAGGTGTAACTTGTCCAGTTTACGTACTAGCTCTTCGTGGAATGCTTGTGCGTTAGGCGCTTTGTGGAAGTACAAGTAGCCACCAAACAATTCGTCAGCACCTTCACCCGACAATACCATTTTAATGCCCATGGCTTTAATCTTGCGCGCCATCAAGTACATTGGCGTTGCCGCGCGGATAGTGGTGACATCGTAGGTTTCTAAGTGGTAAATCACATCTTTAATTGCATCGATACCATCTTGAAAAGTAAAAGTGATTTCGTGGTGAATCGTGCCGATCGCATCGGCGACCTTCTTGGCTGCAATTAAATCGGGTGCACCTTCAAGCCCGACAGCGAACGAGTGCAGTTGTGGCCACCATGCGCTGCTTTCTCCGTCATCTTCAATACGGCGCTTAGCAAAGGTTTGGGTGATTGCTGAAATCACCGATGAATCAAGACCACCCGACAGTAATACGCCATAAGGCACATCTGACATTAATTGACGCTTTACGGCTGCTTCTAGGGCATCACGTACATCTTCTGCGCTGGCAGGGTTGTCTTGCACAGCGGCAAAATCACGCCAGTCACGCTGGTAATACTGAGTCTGCTCGCCTTGTTCACTTGAAAGGTAATGTCCTGGGCTAAAGGTTTCTACCGTTTTACACACTGGCATTAACGCTTTCATTTCTGAGGCAACATAAAAGTTACCTTCAGCATCGCGCCCAGTGTATAGCGGAATGATCCCCATATGATCACGACCTACTAGATAAGTGTCTTTAGTTTTGTCGTAAAGTACAAAAGCAAAAATACCGTTTAGCTTGTCTAAAAACTCAGTGCCGTATTCTTGGTATAATGCCAAAATGACTTCGCAATCGGAGTTGGTTTGGTAGCTATATTTATCGCCTAATTCAGCTTTCAATTCTTTGTGGTTGTAGATCTCACCGTTAACGGCTAATACGATTGACTCATCCTGACTAAGTAGTGGCTGCGCACCATGTTCGATGTCAACAATGGCTAAACGCTCATGGGCTAAAATGGCTTTATCACTGCTGTAAATGCCAGACCAGTCTGGACCACGATGACGCAATAATTTGGACATCTCTAGAGCGACTTGACGCAGTGGAGTCGCGTCGGATTGAATATCTAAAATTGCAAAAATTGAACACATAGGTCACTCCAAAAAATTTCGGTCTTAAACTCAATTGAGTATTAATCTGCCATTGAAAATTGAAGAATACAAATCTGCTTTTGAATAATCATCGTTAAAAGAGGCTTCTTAGCTATCTAAAGTCTTATTTTTAAATGGCTGAAATGATGAATCGATATTTTAAAGGCTTTTGGCTTGTGTTATCCGCAATTTGAATGGGGCATTGTTAAGCTTGATTGGATATACGGTAATGCCGTTTAAATTAAAGTGAATTGAGCAAATTAATTGGAAAATCCGGCATTTTTGGGGATTATCTGCTCAGTTTTAGCATGATGTGGTTAAAAGCTTAAATTTAGGTTTGATAAAAATAACTCCTAGGTAGGCAAAAAAAACCGACAAGTGGGTGGCAAGTCGGCTGGTTGAAAACCTTCAAATGGGTAAAATGTTAATTGGTACTGCCTTAATTAAAGTGATTAAAGATTTTGTGTCTAATCGCTCAATTCACTCAATCGATATTTAATTTATTTACTGGCTTGCTCTAAGGTATCGTTGGCTGGGCGCAGCGCATTAAATTCTGTGCCCTTAAAATACCCTGGCCAGTCATTGTTGTTGCCTAACTCAGTTGCTGCTTGGTAATAGATGGCTAAATCTTCGAGGGCGCCAGATAGATCCCAGTCTTCACGATATTCATCACAGACATTGTGATAACAGCCTTTCATTTTTAGTTTCATGGCCGCTTTATATTGTGCAGTGGCCTCATCTATTGGCTGACTGCCGCCGCCAGCGAATACAGCGGGTACCCCTTCTTTGGCAAAGCTGAAGTGATCTGAGCGGAAAAAACCGCCAGACTCCGGATATTTTTCTCTTATCGCAATCCGGTTTTGGGTTTTTAAGGCATCAACAAGATAGTTCTCTAACTCAGATTTCCCTTTGCCAATGATAGTGTAATCACTGGTACGGCCATAGATATTGGTGCTGTCTAGATTAAATACAGCAACGGTTTTATCGAGTGGATAAACGGGATTTGATGCGTAATATCGTGAACCGAGTAGACCTTGCTCTTCACCCGTTGTCGCCACAAATGTCACGGAGCGGGCAAGGGGGTTGCCGCTATTAGCTTGCTTGGCAAACTGCCGTGCAATTTCAAGGATCCCTGCCGTGCCAGAGGCGTTATCAAGTGCGCCGTTATAGATCTGGTCACCATCTTTGCTGGTATCGATACCAATATGATCCCAGTGAGCGCTAAACAAAATATGCTCATTTGGGCGGCTGTTACCCGGTAACGTTGCCACCACATTGTAACTATTGGCATATTGCGCTTTGTTTTCAAACGCAATTGATGCAGTTTGGTTAAGTGGCAGGTTAATAGGGCTTGCGGCTGCACGATCTGACACAGTGTTCAGTGACAACCCCGCGTTTTCAAATAATTGGCTGGCAACGCGATAGGTGATCCAGCCTTCAACCTTTATTCGTTGCTTTTGTTCTTGTTCACTACGAACAAGATCTTGCTGAGCTC
The DNA here is from genome assembly GCF_052977125.1 of Shewanella sp. 30m-14. Classification (NCBI taxonomy): domain Bacteria; kingdom Pseudomonadati; phylum Pseudomonadota; class Gammaproteobacteria; order Alteromonadales; family Shewanellaceae; genus Shewanella; species Shewanella sp. 30m-14. Next base: position 170,234 of record NZ_JBRILW010000007.1, read on the forward strand.
CGGTCCAGCTATTTTCTACCACTGACCAAGGATAAGAGGCCGGTTTTGTATCATGGATGATGATAGCGCCTAACGCACCTTGGCGGCTCGCTTCTTCAAACTTGTAACTCCAGCGACCATAGTAGGTCATGGCCTTACCATTAAACAGATCTGAGTCTGGCAGAGCAAAGCCGGGATCATTAACTAAGATCACCGCAATTTTCCCGTTCATATCCAAATCTTGATAATCGTTCCATTGATATTCGGGAGCATGAATGCCATAGCCGACAAAAACCAGCGGCGCATTATTGATATCGATGTTTGCAACATCGTGACGGCTACCCAGTACAACGTCTTGTCGATACTTCAGTGGTAAGTCACCTAAACGAATGGATTGTTGCTCAGATGCTGTGTAGGTCACCATAGGCACGGCTTGTAGATAATCTTTTCCGTTAGGTTTTTTAAGCCCCATTTCAGCAAAGGCATCACTTAAGTAATCTAAAGTTAGCTGTTCACCTTTAGTGGTGGGCGCGCGACCTTCGAATTTATCGGAGGCGAGGGTTTTGATATCTTGGCGGAAACGGCTTTCGTCGAAAGTGACGTCGGCTGGATTATTGACGTTAGCTGGGTGTTGACTACAGGCACTGAGCATCGAGAGTGCGCAGACTGAGAAAATTGAACGCATGAAGTGGTCCTATTATTGTTGTTTTAGACTTTTTTCGTTATTGAGAGGCATGATGGAGGAAATTAGCCCTCAATGGCAAGAGGGCTAAGTGATAATCTATTCGCTAAAATGTTACTTAATATTGCGCTATAAACGCCGGTGTTATAAGTTGATTCAACTTTAGATTCAACTTTAGATGAGTAGCGCGCTGGGCCGCTAAACCAGTCAAAACCGGTTAATCGCCCTGCGCTTAGGTGCTTACACAGTTAGATAACGTCGATGTCCCCAGCGCAATTAAAGATATGATTGGGTCTAAATGGTTCTTTATCGATATCGCTTAAAGAGCTAACACCACTCGTTACCAGGATGGTTTCAAGTCCCGCTTGAAAGCCTGCAAGTATATCGGTGCGCATATTGTCACCGATGATCACGGTGTTTTCTGAATGCCCACCTATATGGTTTAGTGCTGAGCGAATGATCCAAGAGCTGGGTTTACCAACATAAAATGGCTTTTTGCCGCTGATCCGCTCTATGGGGGCACATAATGCACCGCAAGCAGGACTAAAATCTGGGCCATGGGTATCGGGATTCGTCGCAATAAAACGTGCGCCTTCGCTAACAAACTTAGCCGCCTTATGGATCATATCCCAGTTGTAGGAGCGCGTTTCGCCAACGATCACAAAGTCTGGATTGATGTCGGTGATGGTAAAGCCTGCTTTATACAGCTCGTGGGTTAATGCCCCCTCGCCAATCACAAAGGCTTTAGTACCTTGTTGATGTTTGAGAAAGTCAGCGGTCGCCATGGCAGCGGTGTAAAAGCACTCTTCAGGTATTTGAATTCCTGCGGCGCCAAGGCGATTTTGCAGATCTTTACCTGTTTGTACTGGGTAGTTGGTCAGCACTACGAGAGGGTTACCTTGTTCGACTATGCGGTGAATAAACTTATCACTACCAGGAATAAGCTGATTGTTGTGCAGTAACACTCCATCGATATCGCAAATAACATTTTTCATTTGACTCTCTTACTTCATATTAGTTTGCCGAATAACTGAGCTTTATCTAATGCTAAATGGAGTTGAAAAACAATGCTTTTACCAAACTTTTAGTGAGCTTTGTAGAATTCCACTGATTTATTGCGATTATATGCTTTGGTTTATTTGGCAGTAGCCGAAGAGATTATGTCAGTAACGCACTGACATAAAAGAAACTAACGCTGCTTATGTTGACCAAATCTTGAACACATATTAGGTTGGTAGGTAAAGGAATATGATGACGTATAAATAAGGAAGCCAATGAAAGCGAGTAATATATTCAGGTCAGTCAAGGTGGCAGTGTCTATAGCGTTACTGCTAGGGGTGTCAACCCGTTTAGCTGCAGCAGAAACACCGACTCCAGGCTATAACCACAAGATCCCCCAAAGCATTATGACGCCTAACAAGGTCGAAACGAGCATAGGTACTTTAGAGTTTCATGATGGTGCACCGACAGTGGAAACTAGCCGTAAAGTCTATGATAATCTTAATACCATTCGCGCGACGGAAACATTTTTAAATGCGATCCCGATGGCTTCTCTAGAAGCGTTAAGAATTGGTCATATGGATCTTGGAATAACGCAATCTAATCAAGTATTACTGTTTAATAAGTTGATGGACTCAAATTCGCTTTTCTTAACGGGTAATACTGACACCGTTTATGCCTCTGCGTTTTTAGATCTTGAGCGCGATGGGCCGACTGTGGTGGAGGTTCCCGCAGGAATGGGGCCAACAACGGTCAATGACGCTTTTTTTAGGTACGTTACGGATATGGGGATTGTAGGTCCTGACAAAGGCAAAGGGGGAAAATACCTTATTTTACCACCAGGCTATAAAGGTGACGTGCCAAAGGGGTATTTTGTATCTGAGTCAACGAGTTATACCAACTGGTTTATTGCGCGAGGCTTTCTAAAAGACGGCAAGACGGACTCTGCTGTTGAGTCATTTGAGCAGTACCTTAAAATTTATCCACTTGCTAAGAAAAACCAGCCTCCAAAAATGGTTTTTAAATCAGGTAGTGGCCTGGTATTTAATACCATTCATGCTAACACCTTCCACTTTTTTAAAGAGATCCATCCTGTATTAGAAAAGGAGCCAGTCTCGTTTATAGAGCCACAGCTACGAGGGTTGATGGCCAGTATTGGTATACAAAAAGGCAAGCCTTTTGCACCTGATGATCACATGACTGCGCTACTCACTGATGGTGTCGCCATCGGTAATGCAACAGCAAGAGCTTTGATGTTCCAGCCAAGGGATGAGGCAACTTATATTTACCCTAATAGACTTTGGAAAACTGCTTTTATTGGCGGTGATTATCGCTGGTTAATTGATGATGGAGAGGGGGGGCGTAATCTTGATGCGCGTACTTATTTCTTCTATATGGCGACAGTGAATACGCCTGCAATGGCATTAAAGTTGATTGGTAAAGGCTCACAATATGCCATGTTAGATAAGTCAAAAGATGCTGCATATTTAAACGGCAGTAAGACTTATAAGTTAACCATTCCCGCGAATGTACCCGCGAAAAACTTCTGGTCGGTGGTGGCGTACGATACTCAAACCCGCTCAGAATTACAGACTGGACAGCCATTTCCTAGTCGGAATAATCAGCGTGATAATTTAAAACAAAATGCAGATGGTTCGGTTGATATTTATTTTGCGCCAGAGGCTCCCAAAGGCCAAGAGAACAATTGGATCCAGACTGTACCGAATAAAGGTTGGTTTATCTTATTGCGCCTCTATGGCCCGCTGGAACCTTGGTTTGATAAAAGTTGGCAGCCTGGTGATATTGTTGAAGTTAAGTAACAGTATCAAAAAGGTTTTATAGACTCAATCAACGAGTAAGTAGCATATCAGCGTTGGGTAATCCCCCTAACGCGATATGTTACTTTTCAATATCGCCCCCAGCATAAAAGCGATTTGCTGCAGTTCATAGTTCATAGTTCATAGTTCATAGTTCATAGTTCATAGTTCATAGTTCATAGTTCATAGTCTAAAGTTATCGAAATAACATCTCACCTCATCTTTAGTTAGTTTTGGATCAGCCTGATACCTTTGTAAATATTGTGTAAGTTAGTTGTCATCTGCAATTAAATGTTAATAGTATTCATTCGCATTTAATTATGGAGAGACATGTGAAATTAAGTATTTTAGGGTTAGCAGTATTGAGTACTTTGGCAGCCACTTCGGTTTGGGCTGAGCAGAGTAAAGAGGGATCAAATCAATCTGAGGATATGGAGCATATTGTTGTAACCGCATCACCATTTGCACAAAAGTTAAGTGATACACCTAATTCTGTTTTTATTGTCACAGAGCAAGAGTTGGACATGCAGCGTGTTGTTGCGCGTAACCTGTCTGAAATGATCTCAAACCTCGTCCCAGGTTTTTCACCAAGCACAGAAACAATGTCGACTTTCGGCCAGAACTTTCGCGGCGGTAAAGCGATAGTGATGATTGACGGAGTGCTGATTTCAACGACATTGCGTGCAGGTGGTCGAGATCTACAATCAATTTCGGTTGACGTTATTGAAAGCATTGAGGTGATAAAAGGCGCAAGTGCCATGTACGGTAACGGTGAGGCTGGCGCGATAATCAATGTGATCACCAAAAAACCTACTTTGAATTTTGAGATGCAAACTCGTGTTGGGGTCGAGGCTTTTGCTGATGAATTATCTGATGCAGGTTATAGCATTTCACAACGCTTTTCGGGCACAACAGATTCAGATCTGGGCTACTTACTTAACCTATCAGGTAAAGATCGCGGTAATCTGTATGATGCTGATGGGGATCAATTACCCGGCGCACCTAATAACCAAGGCGGCATGGGGGATGCAGATGAATATGATCTGTTATTTAAGCTTGAGCAAGAATTCGATTCAAGCCGTTTAGCCTTGTTGGCACATCATTATAATATCGAAAATAAGCTGCATTATAAACGCAGTGTAAATGATGAAAATGGCCTAGTAGAGATTGATAAAAGTGGCCCATATAGCGGTGCGAACCCAAAAACTAAACTTAGCACAGTGCAACTCACCTATGAGCATGATGATTTTCTAGATCAACAACTCAGTCTCTCTACTTATTACAGTAAGGTGAATGTTGGCTATGAATCCGCGTCTGAAATAGTGTCTAAGCGCAGTGGCTTTAAAGCGGCGATGCAGTGGACAATTAACGATAGAAGTCGTTTGGCCTACGGTATTGAATATGGCCGTGACAATACGGAGCAGGGCAGAGACCGTGATGTGATGACAGAGACCAATGTCGAAGGTAGTGTACTAATGCAATCACAATATGTTTGTTCCATTTGTGATTTAACCGAGACTAAACTAAGCCCATTTGCTCAGTACTGGCAGCAATTAACTGATGATGTCACCTTGCAGCTTGGTTTGCGTTACGAAAACTTTGAAATTGAAGTGCCAGATTATCAGCGTTACAAAAAAGGTGTGTTGTCAGATAAACAGGGCGACACCTTAACTTATGACAAGCCTCTGATTAATCTCGGTCTAGTCTATAGTATTGCCGATAGCACCGATATTTTTGCTAGTTTCTCGCAAGGTTATTCTCATGCCGATATGCGTATGCTTAGAGACATGCCGGTAGACAGTGTGGCCGAGTTTTCAGATGAAATTCCAGCAACGCAAACTAACTACTATGAAACCGGTTTACGTTATGACAGTGAACGCGTGCAAGGAAGTTTGTCATTTTTCTATTCAGATATAAAAGATGGATATGCGTATGATTATAATGTCGATGCACTAGCCGTTAAGCGAGTCGCGGCGGTGATTGTTGCCGATGAAAAAATTTGGGGCTTTGAAGCGACACTCGATCACCAAATTAACCAAGCAATTAAGCTTGGTACTACAGTGTCCATGTCTGAAGGTAAACGTACCAATAGTGAAACGGGCATTGATTACTGGATGAATGGCACCAGAATTACACCGATTAAGGCCTCGATTTATGGGGATTACCGTTTCAACGATATGGCATCAATGCGTTTACAGGCCAATTATGTCGGCGATAGGAACAAAAACAACCAAGAAAGTGATGCGGGATACAGTTACTACGAATCACCATACGAGGGATATACCTTGGTTGATTTTATTTCAACTCTTGATACTGACTTTGGGCGCTTTACCTTCGGTATTGATAACTTGCTCAATACCGACTACCAGCCGTTGGTTTCACAAATGAACAAAGAGGTTGTTTGGCAGCAGTACCGAAGTCAGTTTTCAGGTTACGGACGCCGCTTGGCGCTGGAGTACAGTATCAATTACTAAACGCTTGCTAAAGGTTATAAATGAGGTAAAGCCTAGTCCCCTGGATAGCACCCCAAGTTGAGCCTCTACTTGGGGTTTTTTAGTTATATGCTGTATTGATAACACAAAAGAGTGAGGCTGAAACCTACAGTGGCGAGTCACAAACCTTACTGCTTAGCACAGTGCTATAAATCATTCTTAGAGGGAATACCGTGTGCAGAATTGAGTAACAGTTCTGCCAAATCATTATTATCCATCGCTTCACCATTTAGCATTCGCGCTAGTACTTCACTACCAAATAGTTGTGGTGACAGTAATACGTCTGGTTGAACTCTTTGAATTTTAGTTAGATTCTTACTGTCATTGACTATGATGACTGTTTTAGCTTTGGCACTTAAGTCTTTCGCCGATAAAACGATAAAGGCATTGTCGGCATCATTATCCGTTAGGGCCAAAATGGCACGACATTGTTCTAACCCAGCTTGTTTAAGCACGGCTGTATCGCTGCTATCTCCAGAGATAATATCAAACTTACCTTCTAGGCTTTGCTCAATTATTTCAAACTCATCACTGGGTCTTACAGTGATAATGGTGACCGCCAAGCCTCGCTGATGCAGCTTAATAATGGTATTGGTCGCCATGGCGGAAGTGCCACATACAATAAAGTGATCCTCTCTTTTCATGGTGTGTTTTTTCCCTTGTATAAGTTTGTTTAAACCATTGCTAATGAAAGGGCCAAAAATCGTACTCACTGACGTTGCAAATACGGCAATCCCGGCAATAATCATCGAAATAGTAAAGAGTCGTGCGGTTTCCGTTACGGGTAAGATATCGCCATAACCTACAGTGGTCATGGTTACCATAGCAAAATAAAATGCCGTACTTAAGTCTGTTATTTTGGGCGAAAATCCATCACCAAAATACAAGCTACCGTAAGTCGAATAGATGATCAAAATGACAAAACTAATGACAGAGACAATACCTGCGGCGGTTGCACTACTGCGATTAAAATCCCGACTCAAGAGCAATAATAAGATTATGCTGAAGCAACAAAAAGCAATATTGAATTGGAGGTGAGAGTAGTAATGTAAAGTGAAAACTAAGGTTGTTAGTAGCAGTACAAGGCTCATTACCCAGGCGACGCGCGCGCGAAATAATAAACCAATAGAATTTAGCAGTAAAAACACCCCAAGCATAAACCAAGGTGCGTTAGTGAGTACTGTAAAGTTAATATCTGCAAGGTGTGAGATCTGCTGCGGGTTAAAGAGCTGATCTGACATGCCGTAAACAGTGCTAAATATTAACAAGCTATTAAGCAGTACAGTGATTGCACTGAGCTTATAACGCTGATGCTGCCATATCAGCAGACTTTTATGACGCCACTCATTGAATGTTATCAAAACGAACTCAGCCTAGGTTGTCTATATGATAGTGGTTTAATGTGTAAGCTATATGTAGGTGTTACATATAATTTTAACGAAATAACTTTGTGTAACGATTATAGATTAAATATCTGAATTTGTAGGTTTAGTTGCCTACCTTTATTGAGCGAACCAGAGTAACAGATGTTTGCGTCGTTTAAAATGGAACTGAAAAATTTTAGTGCGGGCTAGTTCACGAGACAGAAAAGCTAGCAAGGCGGGTGAGTCAGATACCAATTCTATGATATTTGAGGGCATGTTGATGAACATATACATATTTGATTTAAGGTCGATGTAACCGAGGTGTGGAATGAGTTGGTGTAAAGGTGCTTGCAAAAGTCTCACTATCACTCTAGAGCGTGCTCGATATAGTGAGGGGCATTAATAAGTTTGAGAAAAAACATCCTAGGACAAGACACAGTTAATAAAAAAGGCACCTCTCGGTACCTTTTTCTACGACGTTCAATTATCGATACTGACTAGTCGGCAGCGTAGCCGTTGATAGCTAATGTTTGACCATCAAGTTGCGCTGAGCCATCGACCATTGCGAGTCGGTTTTGACTGAACCATTTAACCACTAACGGGTAAATGGCATGCTCTTGTTCATGAACACGTTCAGCTAAAGTATCTGCTGTGTCGTCTTCGTAAATAGGAACTTTAGCTTGTAAGATCACAGGGCCAGCATCAAGCTCTGGCGTCACAAAGTGTACGCTAGCGCCGTGCTCTGAATCTTTAGCATCAATCGCACGTTGATGAGTGTGTAAACCTGTATATTTAGGCAGGAGAGAAGGGTGGATGTTAACCATCTTGCCTTCAAAACGCTGAACGAATTCATCACTTAAAATACGCATAAAGCCAGCCAACACGATGAGGTCGGGTTGGTACTTTTCAATCGCATTTAGTAGCCTTGCGTCATACTCTTGTCTTGTTTCGCCTGTGTGAGCTATCACGCAGCTGGTATCAATCTCATTTTGATGGGCGCGAACCAATCCATAGGCGTCGGGCTTATTACTGATCACACCAATCACGTCGGCTTGCAGATTATCATCACAGCCATCAATAATAGCTTGTAAATTACTGCCATTACCTGAAACTAATACTAAAACGCGACAACTCTGGGGCATTACAGGATCTCCACTTGCTCTTCTTCGCCGTTACGCTTGGCAATGTTTCCGATTAACCATGCGTTCTCGCCTTCTGCTTTTAGCAAATCTAAGGCTGAATCGACTTTATCTGCTGGTAGGGCGATAACCATACCAACGCCGCAGTTGAAGGTGCGGTACATTTCAAATTCAGAAATGTTGCCGTTTTCCATCAACCAGTTAAATACAACAGGCCACTGCCAAGAGTCGCTGTTAACCACTGCTTTACAGTCATCAGGCAATACGCGTGGGATATTTTCCCAGAATCCACCACCTGTAATGTGCGACATTGCATGAACATCATGTTGTTCAAGCAATTTAAGCAGTGATTTTACATAAATTTTAGTCGGCTCTAATAAATGGTCTATTAGTGGCTTACCAGCAAGTTCAAGTTCTGGATCAGCCTTGCTCACTTCTAATACCTTACGGATTAGTGAGAAACCATTTGAATGAGGACCGCTTGAAGCTAGCGCGATAAGAGCGTCACCGTCTTGCACCTTAGTGCCATCGATGATCTCTTCTTTCTCTACAACGCCAACGCAGAATCCTGCTAGGTCGTAGTCATCGCCTTCATACATGCCTGGCATTTCAGCAGTTTCACCGCCGATAAGTGCACAGCCTGATTGGACACAGCCTTCTGCAATACCTTTAACTACTGCTGTAGCAACTTCAACATCAAGTTTGCCCGTTGCATAGTAGTCAAGGAAAAACAGTGGCTCTGCACCTGAAACGATAAGATCGTTTGAACACATGGCGACTAAGTCGATACCGACGTTATCGTGCTTTTTAAAGTCGATAGCAAGACGTAACTTAGTGCCAACACCATCAGTACCAGAAACCAGTACTGGATGCTTATACTTAGTTGGTAGCTCACAAAGTGCACCAAAACCACCTAGATTGCCCATAACTTCTGGACGGCGGGTACGTTTTACTGCTGACTTGATGTTGTTAACTAGTGCATTTCCGGCATCAATATCAACGCCTGCATCTTTATAGCTTAGTGGGGTAGTAGGAGTGCTCACGGAGATCCTCTCGGGTACGGGTATCGATTATTATTGGATTTTACGCGGCGCTATTCTATCAGCTTGTGAGTAGCGTCGAAAGGTAAGTTTTTCAATTAACTTAGCGACAGAGGTCACGATTTACCGCCTTTTTGAAACTTTAAGTTTTCCTATATGAACAAATCTACTAGAATCGATAAAATTTACCGTGACAAATACGTTAGAAAATCAGGAGAACAAGATGAAAGTCGTTGAAGTTAAGCACCCTTTAGTCCGTCATAAAATTGGATTAATGCGCGAAGGTGATATTAGCACTAAGCGTTTTCGCGAATTAGCGGCAGAAGTAGGCAGTCTACTAACATATGAAGCAACGGCTGATTTTGAAACTGAAAAAGTAACGATTGATGGTTGGAATGGTCCTGTTGAAATTGATCAGATTAAAGGTAAGAAGGTTACTGTAGTACCTATTTTACGTGCTGGTCTTGGTATGATGGATGGCGTTCTTGAGCACGTACCAAGTGCACGTATTTCTGTTGTGGGTATTTACCGTGACGAAGAGACACTAGAACCTGTGCCGTACTTTGAAAAGCTAGCTAGCGACATGCCTTCACGTATTGCGCTTGTTGTTGATCCAATGCTTGCAACTGGTGGCTCGATGATTTCAACAATCGACCTACTAAAAGAGCGCGGCTGTACAGCGATTAAAGCATTAGTTCTTGTTGCTGCGCCTGAAGGTATTGTAGCGCTTGAAAAAGCACATCCAGATATTGAGCTTTATACTGCCTCTATCGATGATTGCCTAAACGAGCAAGGTTATATCTTGCCAGGTCTTGGTGATGCGGGTGATAAGATTTTTGGTACTAAATAAGTATTAATATCGTCACCAGTTAAGATGGTCTGAGTATCACCTAACTAAATCAGCGAACAATAAAAAGGAGCCGAATGGCTCCTTTTTTGTTTTTATCTTTTACTGAGTGCTAAAGTTTTCGTTGAAATTACAGCACCATTGCCGCTACCCAGCCAAACACTAACAATGGAATGTTGTAATGAATAAAGGTTGGAATAACGCTGTCTTTCATATGGTCATGCTGACCATCGGCATTAAGACCTGCTGTTGGGCCTAAGGTTGACTCCGATGCTGGTGAGCCTGCATCACCAAGAGCAGCCGCTGTACCCACAAGGGCAATCGTTGCTTCAATAGAGAAACCAAAACTCATCGCTAAAGGCACATAGATAGCGGCAATAATAGGAATGGTTGAAAACGATGAACCAATTCCCATTGTAATAAGCAAACCAACCAGTAGCATTAGGAATGCAGCTAAGGCTTTATTATCACCAATCGCCGTATTCATAATCTCAACTAAACTAGCAACATCACCAGTCCCCTTAATCACAGCGGCAAAACCAGCAGCAGATATCATGATAAAGCCAATGTTGGCCATCATGCGTACGCCTTGATTGAAGATATCTTGATCTGCGACATGCTTAAGTGCACCAGAAAAACTAAACACGATAAAGCCGACCAAGGCACCAAAAATCATCGAACCTGTATATAGCTGCACAACTAAGGTTGATACAACAGCAATAACAGCAATCACTATATTGCGTTTATTTAGACCCTCTTCTGGTTCAGCAGCTAGAATTTGCTCTTCTTGATATTCGCGAGGCTTACGGTAGCTTATAAAGACGGCTACCAATAAACCAAACACCATTCCGAGTGCAGGAATAATCATGGCAGGAGCCACTTGCTCTCTCACCGCCAGCAGGTTATTGCTATTTAAGTTTGTGAGCAAAATATCGTAGAGAAAGATGCCGCCAAAGCCAACAGGTAATACCATGTAGGTTGTCACTAAACCGAAGGTGAGCACACAGGCTACTAAACGACGGTCCATTTTTAACTTAGACATTACATGCAGTAACGGCGGGATTAAAATAGGAATAAACGCGATGTGGATCGGCAAAATGTTCTGCGAGGCGATAGCCATCGATAGAATCGTTAATAGTAACACCCAACGAACTCGGTTGTTGTTGGTACTATTTTGCTCTTTGCCTAATAAACTAATGACCTTATTTGAAATTAACGTTGTAAGACCTGAATGCGACAAGGCAACGGCAAAAGCACCGAGCAGAGCATAGCTTAAGGCTATTTGTGCGCCTCCACCAAGACCAGTATTAAAAGCTGCGACCGTTTGATGAAGATCCATGCCCCCAACAAGTCCTGCAACGAGTGCTGAGATTGTGAGTGCAATGACGATATTAACTCTAGCTAAGCTGAGGCCTAACATTAGGCATACAGCGATGACAACAGCATTCATAATATGATTAATCTATTTCTTATATTTGAAGTTGCGTCCATTTTTGCCTGTTAACACGCATTATGTCCAGTATCTATGCCGGATATCTTGAATTCAAACGTAGTTGTGAATTAGCTGTAGCTTAATATGCAAACAAAGTGTGAATATCAGCGTTAAATATAAGGTTAAGATGACCGGATAGTACCGAGTTAACGGAATAATCATTTAAAAAAGTGATATTGCTCTCAAATAGCTTGTCTGCAGCAAAACACTGCCTATAATGCCTTTAGATTTAAAACGAAAAGCGTTTTTAGCAATCCATAGATGGAGAAATAAAATGAGCGTATTAGTCGGCCGTCCGGCCCCTGATTTTACTGCTGCTGCAGTACTAGGTAATGGTGAAATTGTTGATACCTTTAACCTATCTGAAGCAATTAAAGGAAAGACTGCCGTAGTATTCTTCTACCCACTAGATTTCACTTTCGTGTGCCCATCAGAGCTAATTGCTTTTGATCACCGCATGGATGAATTCAAGAAGCGTGGCGTTGAAGTAATCGGTGTTTCAATCGATTCTCAGTTCACTCACAACGCATGGCGTAACACGCCAGTAGACAAGGGTGGTATTGGCCAAGTTCAATACACGCTAGTTGCTGACGTTAAGCATGAGATCTGTAAAGCATACGATGTTGAGCATCCAGAAGCGGGTGTTGCATTCCGTGGTTCTTTCCTTATCGACAAAGAAGGTCAAGTTCGCCACCAAGTGGTTAACGATCTACCACTAGGTCGTAACGTTGATGAAATGATCCGTATGGTTGATGCACTTCACTTCCACGAAGAGCACGGTGACGTGTGTCCAGCGGGTTGGGAAAAGGGTGACAAAGGTATGGACGCAAGCCCTGCGGGCGTAGCTTCTTACCTAACAGACAATGCTGATTCACTATAACTTATAACGTTAATTTATAACGAAATTGTAAGTTGTTAAAGCATAAAAAAAGCTGCGATTATCGCAGCTTTTTTTATTTTATCAGAACCATGTTGAGTGGTACTCAGCGTTTCGTATAATGAAACCTTAAGGCTCAACTGTTTCCTGAGGTTCGGCTTCTACTTCTGTTTCATCAGCTATAAAAGGCCAACCACCCAAAGATTTCCAGCGGTTTACGATTAAGCAAAATAGTTCTGCAGTGCGCTCTGTATCATATAAAGCCGAGTGAGCTTCACGATTATCGAAAGCTATCCCTGCCATAGTGCAGGCTTTTGCTAGTACAGTGTGACCAATCGCTAACCCCGCAAGAGCTGCTGTATCAAACGTGGCAAATGGATGAAACGGAGTGCGTTTAAGCGCATTTCGCTCAATTGCTTGGGTTACAAACCCATGGTCGAAGGCTGCATTGTGAGCAACAATAATACTGCGATGGCAACCCGCAGCTTTTTGTGCTTTTTTAACTTCTTTAAAGATCTCTAAGAATGCTTCTTTTTCACTGACCGCACCACGAAGTGGGTTAGTTGGATCAATACCGGTAAATGCTAATGCCTCAGGCTCAAGGTTTGACCCTTCGAATGGCTCAATATTAAAATGTAATGTCTTATCAAGACTGAGAACACCTTCATCGTCCATCTTTAGCATACTGACTGCGATTTCTAATAGCGCATCAGTTTTTGCGTTAAAACCTGCGGTTTCAACATCAATGACCACTGGGAAATACCCTCGAAAGCGGTTTTTCAATAAATTAGGGTCGAAAGCGTCTGTCATTAAAATTTCCCAAAAATGTGCAAGTGGCTATTATGCTGCAAGTGAGGATCACTGTCATGTTCGTTTGCTTGTTTTATAGGCTAAAGAAAGATAAATCTTTGCCGATAGAGAATAGTGATACGAATTTAGAGAGTTAATTTATGCGGCTTTGGGTAATTTTGACATCATTATTGTTACTCCCTTTTTCTGCCAATGCAGATTTAAGGCAATATGTGGCTTCTTTAGAAGAGTCGCAGTGGCGTCTGAGCGGCAATAATCCGGTGATGTGTCGTCTTGAACACGATATCCCCTCTTATGGCAAAGCAGTATTTACCAGTTACGCTGGCAAAGATCATAACTTAAATTTCAGCCTCGATATGTGGGTTAAACCAGATCAAGTGACTCAGGCTAAATTAGTGAGTATGGCGCCAGCTTGGCGTCCTGGCGTATTGTCGAAAGAGATCACTGAGCTAACCTATCAAAAATACTTCAGTGGTGAAGTACCGCGCAATGCTGCTTGGTCAATGCTGGCCGAACTCGAAAGTGGCATGCAGCCGACATTTTACTATGCCGATTGGTATAACGAGTCAAACAAAATAGCGGTAGGACTATCAGCGGTGAATTTTAGACGTCAGTACTCAGAGTTTAAGTCGTGCTTATCTTCTTTATTACCTTATTCATTTGAAGATATTGCATTTACGGTATTAACCTATGAGTCAGGTGGCACCGAACTCACTCGTTATGCCAAGTCACAGATAGCTAGAGTGCAAGAGTATTTAGCTTATGATAAGAATGTAGACTTAGTACTGATTGATGCTTATACCGATAGTTATGGCGGACGCAGTGCTAACCAAAACGTGTCTGAGCAGCGTGCCGATTCTGTGAAAGAGTTGTTTGTCGCTAGCGGCATTCGACAAAGCCGGATCCATACAATGGGGCATGGTGAAAGAAGGCATGTAGCGTCGAATCAAACGATAGATGAACGTTCTCGCAATCGCCGGGTTGTGATTAGAATAAGTAAACCGCTATAACGTCATTGACGTTGGACAATAGCCTAGCTTAATTGCTGGGCTTTTTTATGGACAATATTTGAGGAACAAGGTTGTTTGCGCCAAATTTTGCATAAAAAAAAGCCCGCTTACATGTAAGCGGGCCGCAAAAATAAATCATTGCAATCAACAAATTGAAGGAAGGAAGTCAAGCATAAGAACCAGGGATATAACTTCCGTGGATAACCACCAAAGTTTAAGAGTTCTTTGTTTCCGAATCTGCTAGGCAGACACTTCCTGGAAACGAGACGAATTATAGAGCCAGATATGTAGAGTGACAAACTAGAATAATTAGAGTTACTCATTAGTTTTGCTAATGCCGGTGGTGTGTGCGATTGCTGCTAAAAGGTACGTATAGCAGCAATACTGAGTGATTGGTCACAATTTTCTGTCAGTTTCGCATGATATTTAATTCATCAATGTTGCTAAATTATTAACAATGGAATTGTTCGTGAGCGGTCAATAATGGTTAAACAAACTTTGCGATGTATTTTTTTAGTTTGTATAGTGCGCAGAGAAAAGGGCGTTAAGTAAAAAGATAAAGTCAGACTTTCTAATTAATCAGTCTATTAAAAATAGGCTAATTAAAAGCGAAGTAAAGAAAGCATAACGACAACAACAAAGTCTCATTTTAAAAGAGTCAGTTAATCAGGGATACAAAATGCGAATTCATTCAATTTTAACTAAAAAGCATTTGTTGGCTATAGGTTTAGGGATAGCCATCGTCGGTTGCCAGTCACAACCTACACCAGACAATACAGCTAGTGCCAATACTGCAAACCAAGACAGTGTTGTAGAAACGATCCATGGCGTTCAAGTTGCCGATCCTTATCGGTACTTAGAGGTTGAGTCTGACAGAACCACAAAGTGGGTGAGCGAGCAGCAACAAGCAGGTAAAGAATACCTAGCAAATATTGAAAATAAGCAAGCGATTGTAGATCGTATCACTGAGCTTTGGAATTATGAGAAAATTTCAGCGCCATTCGAAAAAGGCAGTAATACTTTTTATTACCGCAATGATGGATTACAGGCGCAGTCAGTGCTGTATGTCACTGATGCGAATGGTAAGTCTAAGGTTGCGCTCGATCCTAACGCTTTTTCTGACGACGGTACTATTGCATTGTCAGGCGTATCGGTAAGCGATGACGGTAAAACATTAGCCTACGGGGTATCTAAGTCAGGTTCTGATTGGCAGGCATGGCACTTTGTTGATGTTGCCACTGGAAAGAAGCTTACAGATGAGCTTGATTGGATAAAGTTCTCTAGTGCGGTGTGGGATCACGATAACACTGGAGTTTATTATGCACGCTATGATGCGCCAGCGGGCGGTAATGCACTGGCTGATGTGAATTTTAATCAGAAAGTGTACTTTCATAAAATTGGTACGCCGCAAAGTGAAGATACGCTAGTTTACGAAAGACCGCAGAATAAAGATTGGGGTTTTGGTATCGAAGTCTCTGAAAACGGCGATTACCTACTACTGTATATCTCACAAGGTACAGATAGCCGAAATCGCTTTTTCTATAAATCACTGAAAGAACCTCAAGCGGAAGTTATTGAGCTTATTCCTGACTTAGAGGCTGAATATAGCTTTATCGGTAACGATAAGTCAGTGTTCTATTTCAAAACTGATTACAACGCTCCGAACGGTAAAGTGATTGCCATTGATGTGAATAATAGCGCTAAAGATAATTGGAAGACGATTATTCCTGAACTTAGCGACCCGATTAGCAACATCGCGATTATTAATGACCATATGGTGGTGAGTTACCTGCACGACGTGTTGGGCAAACTGACTATTTACAGCATGAATGGTGATAAGCGCCAAGATGTTATGCTACCGGGTAAAGGTAAAATCGCAGGCCCTTACGGCAAGCGTAGTAAAGATTACTTCTACTATGTTTTCAATAGTTACACCCAGCCTCAAACAACCTACAAGTTTGATTTTAACACTGGGGAGTCAACTGTTTACTCTAAGCCTCAAGTTTCTTTTAACCCGAGTGACTATACCTCTGAGCAGGTTTTTTACACCAGCAAAGACGGTACTAAAGTGCCGATGATGATCTCTTATAAGAACGGGTTGAAAAAAGATGGCCAAAACCCAACTCTGCTGTATGCCTATGGTGGGTTTGCTATCTCGTTGACGCCGCGCTTTAGTCCGGCCAATATTGCATGGATGGATATGGGCGGGGTTTATGCTGTGCCAAACTTGCGAGGTGGGGCAGAATACGGCGAAAGTTGGCACCAGGCGGGTATGTTCGATAAAAAGCAAAACGTATTTGATGACTACTACGCCGCTGCTGAGTACTTGATTGATCAAGATTATACTAATTCTTCTAAGCTAGGCGCTTATGGTCGCAGTAATGGAGGCTTATTGATGGGCGCAACCCTAACGCAGCGCCCAGAGCTATTTGCTGCTGTACTGCCAGCTGTCGGCGTTCTCGATATGCTGCGTTTCCAAAAATTCACCATTGGGTGGGCGTGGACCAGTGAATACGGAAGTGCTGATAATGCTGATCAGTTCCCGGCACTTTATGCTTATTCTCCATATCACAATCTTAAAGAGCAAGCTTATCCAGCCACTATGGTAATGACCGCCGATCATGACGATCGCGTAGTGCCACTTCATAGCTTTAAGTTTGGTGCCTTAATGCAGGACAAGCAGCAAGGCGATGCGCCAGTGATTATGCGCATTGAATCAAAGGCGGGTCATGGCGCAGGTAAACCGACCTCGATGAAGATTGATGAGTTCGCCGATATCTATAGTTTCCTTTGGCATAACTTTGGCCTTCAGGTTCCGGCGCAGATAGGCAAATAAGTCTTTTTATTGTCATTAAAAAGGAAGCTTCGGCTTCCTTTTTTTATTGGGTCACGCTTTGCTGCCTGTTCCGTGTACAGCCGGCTTGGGCGCTTATGCAACAATCGTTTAAGATGATTAACAAAATTTTATGAAGAAGCGCATCGCATATCACATATGGCGATTCACAATTGCATACTGGCTAGGTATAGTAGGCCTCTATTTTATCTCATTGATTGGCGATTATCGTTTATGTTTCGTTGGCCTATTTCGGTTTACTATGAAGATACTGACGCTGGTGGTGTTGTTTACCATTCAAATTACCTAAAGTTTTTTGAACGCGCCCGCACTGAATGGTTACGTGCGATGGGAGTGAAACAAACCGCTTTATTAGAAGATGACATTGCGTTTATCGTTAAACGTGCAGCATTAGATTTTTGTAAAGCCGCGCGTTTTGAACAGAACCTTATTGTAGAAACCAAGGTCATACAACTTAAGAAAGTCTCAATGGTATTTGAGCAACGCTTAATAGACGAGCAAGGTGAAGTATACTGCGAAGCAGAAATCTTAGTCGCTTGTATCGCGCTATCACGAATGAGACCTCGAGCTATTCCCCAAAATATTGCGCAGGAGTTTAAAGTTGGAAGCTGATATTTCTTTTATTGGATTATTTTTACAAGCAAGTCTACTGGTTAAATTTGTTATGTTGACTTTGCTTAGTCTCTCTATCGCCTCGTGGGCGGTCATTATTCAGCGCCGTAAATTACTTACCGCTGCCAAAAACAATGCGCTGAAGTTTGAAGATAAATTTTGGTCAGGTGTCGATCTCAACAAGCTTTATCAAGAGTTATCAGCAAGGCAAGACAGCAATACCGGTCTTGAAACATTGTTTGTTACCGGCTTTAAAGAATATGCTCGTTTAAATAAATTAAATGGTCGAGTGCCCGAAGCTGTGATGGATGGTAGCTACCGTGCGATGCGCGTGTCATTGTCACGAGAATTGGAAAAGCTTGAAACTCACTTACCTTTACTTGCAACCATAGGTTCAACGAGTCCTTATATCGGTCTGTTTGGTACCGTTTGGGGGATCATGAACTCCTTTATCGCACTGGGCGCAGTAGAAAATGCGACGCTTGCTATGGTGGCCCCAGGTATTGCAGAGGCCTTGATTGCTACTGCAATGGGTCTTTTTGCTGCGATTCCAGCCGTTATCGCTTATAACCGCTTCTCGACACAAGTTGAAAAGATTGAAATGTCTTATGCCAACTTTATGGAAGAATTCTCAAGTATTTTGCATCGCCAAGCATACAGTGAGAAGGAACAGGCATAATGCATCAAGGCTACCAAAGGAAGCGCCGTCGCCCTGTTGCTGAAATTAACGTGGTGCCTTATATCGATGTGATGTTGGTACTGTTGATCATCTTTATGGTTACCGCACCAATTGTTACCCAGGGGGTGAAAGTTGATTTACCTCAAGGGCAAGCCGAGTCTCTACCTGCAGACAGTAAACCGCCTGTGGTCGCATCCATTGATGCGATGGGCGAGTATTATTTAGATGTGGGCAGTTCTAGTACTAAAGAGGCGCTAGATTTGGATGAAGTCGCAGTGCGTGTTGGTGCGATTATTCAGCTAGAACCTGAGCGCCCCGTTGTTGTGAAAGCTGATCGTTCAATTCCTTATGAGAAAGTCATTCAATTAATGGTGACGCTACAAGGCGCAGGTGTGCCGTCAGTGGGTTTAATGACAGATTCGCCGGAGGATAAATAAGTGGCGGCAAAATCAGATTTAACCCTTCCAGTTGCTATTTCAGCTGGAATTCATATTGGCGTGATAATTATTCTCATTTTAGGCGTGGATTTTTCAGAAAAGCCTAAAGTGCAGCCTCAAGCGAGTGCGCCGGCGGTTCAGGCTGTGGTTATCGATCAGAAAAGGGTCGCTGAGCATGTTGAGAAGCTAAAAGCTGAAAAGCGTGAGGCCGAGCGTAAAGAAAAGGCGCGCCAAGATGAAGCCGATAGACGTGTGCGTGAAGCACGCAAAGAGCGTGAACGCGAGCAGGCACAAATTAAGCGACTTGAGCAAGAACGTAAGCAAAAAGAGATTGAAACTAAAAATGCAGCTGATGCGGCAAAAGCGGCACAGTTAAAGCAAAAGCAAGAGAATGAACGCGCAGCTAAAGCTGAAGCAGATCGCAAGCAAAAAGAAGCTGAGCGTAAAGCCTCTGAGGAAGCCGCAAAAAAAGCAGCGGATAAACGCAAAGCTGAAGAGGCCGCGGCTAAAAAAGCTGAGGATGAGCGCAAACGTAAAGCTGAAGCCGAGCGTAAGCGCAAAGCGGAAGAACAAGCTAGGCGCGAGCAAGAGCAAATGATGCAAGAAGCATTGGCTGCCGAGCAAGCGGCACTTTCTCAGACTCGTAATAAGCAAGTCATGACTGAGGTGCAGCGTTATACCTCGATGATTAAAGCAACTATTCAGCGCAATTTAGTGGTTGATGAGTCGATGCGAGGAAAGAGTTGCCGAGTCTTCATTCGCTTAGCAAATGATGGTTTTGTTACTGCAAGCCAGACACTCGATGGCGATAGCGTTGTTTGCCGCGCTGCAAAAGCCGCGATTAATAAAGCAGGCAGGTTGCCAGTATCGAATGAGCCTGACGTGTATAACAAGCTAAAAGAAATTAATTTAACAGTTCAACCTGAGTTCAATTAAAGGATCCATATGAAAAATTTGGGAAAATGGTTGCTGACAAGCTTGCTGATCTGCAGCATGCCTGTAAAGGCTGCATTAGATATTGTCATCACCGAAGGCGTTGATGTTGCGAGACCTATCGCCGTCATACCCTTTGTATGGCAGGGCACAGGTCCTATGCCATCACAGATCTCTGATGTTGTGATGTCTGACTTAGCTCGAAGTGGTACTTTCAGCCCAGCCGATGAGCTGAGCTTGCCGCAGCGTGGCATTAGTACTTTGGCACAATTTAATGTGTCAGCCTGGATGGCTCAACCTGCTGAAGCGGTTGTTATGGGGTCGATAAAGCCTTATGGCGCTGATAAGTACTTAGTGAGCTTTGAGTTAATTGACTTAGTAAAAGCGCAGCTTCAGTCAGATTCTATCTCTAAGCAGGATTTAGTGATTGATAGTCGTGAAACCATTATTACAGCGGCGCAGTTCCGTCAATATGGCCACCGAATTAGTGATGTTGTTTATGAAAAACTTACCGGTATTCGTGGTGCATTCTTAACTCGTATCGCCTATGTCGTTGTTAATCACGGAGAGAAGTCACCCTATAAGTTGATGATTAGTGACTATGACGGGTATAACGAACAGATGCTACTGCGCTCTCCAGAACCATTAATGTCACCTTCTTGGTCTCCAGATGGTCAACGTCTTGCGTATGTTAGCTTTGAAAACCGTAAAGCAGAGATCTATGTACAAAACATTTATACTCAGCAGCGGACTAAGGTGACCAGCTTTGATGGTATTAATGGCGCGCCCGTTTTTTCACCTGATGGTAAAAAATTAGCGGTTACGCTTTCAAAAGATGGTCAACCTGAAGTCTATGTGGTAGATATCGCCACTAAAGCCATTAAGCGTATTACTAACCATTATGCGATTGACACTGAGCCATCTTGGTTCCCTGATGGTAAGTCATTACTTATCACCTCTGAGCGAGGCGGTCGTCCTCAGCTATATCGTGTATTCTTAGACTCAGGTAAGATTTCCCGTTTGACCTTCGAAGGCGAGTGGAATCTTGGTGGTTCAATTTCACCTGATGGACGTAGCATTATTTTTGTTAATCGCACCAATGGTAAGTTCAATATTGCCCGTATGGATCTAGAAACTCGCTTTATGCAAGTGTTAACCAGCACGCGATTAGATGAATCACCAAGCGTGGCGCCAAATGGCACCATGGTTATTTACGGAACAACCTACCAAGGTAAGCAGGTATTAGCTGCGGTTTCTATGGACGGACGTTTTAAAGCAAGATTGCCAGTTGGGCAGGGTGAAGTTAAATCACCATCTTGGTCACCATTTCTCTAACTAAAAAGATTAAGGATTTAAAAAATGGATCTGAATAAGCTATTTAAAGCCATGTTAGTCGTACTTCCTATTATGGCTATCAGCGCGTGTAGCTCGACTTCTGAGTCTGAAACAGATGCAACGAGTTCAACAGAGTCATCTTCATCGAGTGAATATGCAAACAATGGTGTAGAAACTGGTGGTGTAGCGCCAGTATTGACTCCTGCAGAGCAGCAACGCCTTAAGTATCAAGAGTTGAGAAAAGAACACATTATCTATTTTGATTTTGACCGTAGTTCAGTTTCTCAGCAGTTTGCGGAAGTGTTAGAGGCTCACGGTGACTACTTGGTTGAACACCCAAATGTTCGAGTGATGATTGAAGGTCATGCAGATGAGCGCGGAACACCAGAATATAACATCGCACTTGGTGAGCGCCGAGCGAAAGCCGTTGCTAAGTACTTACAAGGCATGGGTGTACAACCTAGCCAAATGAGTATTGTAAGTTATGGTGAAGAGAAGCCAATGGATTTCACTCGTAGCGATGAAGGTTTTGCTAAAAACCGTCGCGCTGTGCTTGTTTATTAATATTACAGGCAAAAGGCTTACCCTATGAAACACGCCGTTTTATCAGCGGCAATATTCCTTGTAGTAGGTTCTGCATATGCAGCGCCTGCTCCTGTTGAGGATATTGCTGGTGGCTCTACAGATGATAGAGTAGCTCGTTTAGAACGAGTCATCAAAGCTAAGCAACAAAGCGAATTTCAAATGCAGCAGCGTTTAGAAACTTTGCAGCAGGAAGTATTGGATCTACGAGGTTTGAGTGAACAGCAGTCTTATCAAATAGAACAGATGCTACAAAGGCAGCGTCAGTTATATGAAGATATTGCTAATCTTTCTTCAAAACCCGCCGTGCCAGTTGCCGTTAATACTCCCAACTCTGCATCAACCGTTTCTTCAAGCCTTGGTGAAACAGCGAGCTATGAGCAAGCTGTAAACTTGGTATTGAAAGATAAAAAGTATGAGGCCGCTATTCCGGCTTTCGCTCAATTTATTGAAAGTTACCCAAATTCGAGCTATGCGCCTAATGCAAATTACTGGTTAGGGCAGCTTCTCTATAATAAGAGTGAGTTTGCTGGCGCTGCTAAAGCATTTACGACGGTTGTTGAAAAATACAAAGATTCGGGTAAGCGTGGCGAAAGTTTAGTCAAGCTTGGCATGATTGCAGAGAAAACTGGCGATAAGGCTAAAGCAAAGGCTTACTATCAAAAAGTTACTCAGGAATATGCTAATAGCGCAGCTGCAAGAATTGCTGTGCAGCAACTTTCATCACTTTGATGCTGATTTATTCAGAAAACAATCTCTTAGATTGTTTTTCATGCAAACAGGGTGAAATGGTAAAATTGCACTTGCATGCGAAGATGAAAAAGGTATTATAGGCGCCCTCAGAGCGACACAGTCGTTTGAGGGCATCTTTACCGAGTAAGTAAGTTATTCAAGCTAAGATGTTAGTTATACCAAGGGGGCTGTTAGCTCAGTCGGTAGAGCAGTTGGCTTTTAACCAATTGGTCGAAGGTTCGAATCCTTCACAGCCCACCA